>CADCCO010000004.1 GCA_902799965.1 uncultured Spirochaetaceae bacterium | reverse complement strand
GATTCACGCGGGCGACACCGCTCCCAAGGCGGCCGGCGTAATCCACACCGACTTTGAAAAAGGCTTCATCAAGGCCGAGGCCTACACGATTGACGACCTTCGCCAATACGGAACCGAAGCCAAAATCAAGGAAGCCGGAAAGTACCGCCAGGAAGGAAAAGACTACATCGTAAAGGACGGAGACGTTTTGTTCTTCAAGTTCAACGTTTAAGTTGAACGGAACGCGGGCGCAAAAAATGGCGGAATCGTTTTTTAAAAAGTTCTTGAACAAAATCAAAGCCTCCAAAAGCTCTTCGCCCGAAAGCCTTAAGGCCGCCGAAGAGTCGATGCTGAACATCATCAACGCATTCGGCGCGCTCGACCAAAAGGCAAAGAACTTGGAAGAAAAATTTCCGGAGCAGGAAAAATTGATCCACCAATATTTTTCCGACGCCAAAAAAATCGAGCCAAGCGTTTCAGTGCGCGCCGGAAAGTTCGAGCAAGCCTTGCAGCAGCAAATCACAAAAGTCAGCTCTTGCATCGACAAAATTTTGGTGGACGGCGACGCGCGCAAACTGGACGAGGAATTAAAATTGCTTGGCCGATACGTTCGCGTTCGGACAAACGCCGATTCGGAAGATGGCGATGAGTAACGACTTTGCGCTTTGCCCGGAATGCGGCTCAAAAAAAATCCAGTTCGTTCAAAATAAAAAATGGACTTGCCCCGACTGCGGCTTTGACCTTTACTGCAACGTTGCCGCCGCCGTCGGCCTCATCATTTGCTCGCCCGACAACAGCGTTTTGTTTGAGACGCGCGCAAAGGAACCGCGCAAAGGATTTTTGGCCTTGCCCGGCGGCTTTTGCAACCCGGACGAATCGGCGGAATCGGCGGCCAAGCGCGAATGTATGGAAGAAATCGGCTTCAATGTCGACGGCGCGCGGATAAAATACGTGGCTAGCTTTCCAAACACTTACCCTTACAAAAACTTTGTTTACAAAACCTGCGACCTGTTCTTTGAGGCGCGCCTTTCGCAAGAAGAAGCGGACGGCCTTCTTCAAAACTTGGCCGCCGACGCAAAGGAAGTGAGCGGCGTTTGCCTAAAAAAAGTCGCAAGCCAAGCGGACATCGACAGTTTGCCGCTGGCCTTTGACTCGGCAAAAAAAGCGCTGGCCGCGTGGTTGGCGCAAACAACCGTACTATAAGGAGAACTAGCGGCAAAATAAAATAATGGCAAGCCCAAAAGGCTTTGCTAGCCGCATGACCGGCAACATTTGCGCTCGCAACCAAGCTCGCGCAAACAGCCGTACTATAAGGAGTACCAAAAATGGAAACAAAAACAATCGTTCAGTTGGCGTGCCTCGCTGCGACGGCGGCCTTTTATTCAATTATGCTCTTCACCCAAAAGGCGCGCCGCGCGAAGGTTTTGCAAAAAGCCGGCGACCTTCTTTACGAGCTGACCAAGCCCGCCAAGTCCAAAATGGCGGCGGCGCTTTTTGCAATCCCTTGCGTTTTGGCCTTTGCCTTTTTGGTCGATTACGGCGCCTACTTTTTTATTTTGGTTTGCGCGATTTGCGCGCTGGCCGTTTTCATCGTTTGCAAGGAAGACGCTTGCGCCGCCAACACCGGCATTTACAAAAACGCCCTGATCGCCGGCGGCTCCTACATCGAGTGGAACAAAATCAAGGAAGTCAAAGAAGGCCAGTATTTGGAAGTCGCCCTAGTTGACGGAAAGAAACTCACAATCCAAACCGCCAGTGCAGATGAAAATAAAATAGTATTGCAAGCATTGGAAAAAGCGCGCGCTTGATGCCTCTGCGCCGAAGGCGCAAACGTCAATAATTTCCAACTACGCAACAAGTGTGGGGACGGCGAAGGCCGTTCCCACACTTGACAAAAACCGCGAAAACTGATATAGTATCAAAACATTATGGAGTCTTACCCAAGTGGTAAGGGACAGGTCTGCAAAACCTCTATGCAGCGGTTCGATTCCGCTAGACTCCTTCAGGCCGTCCGAAAGGACGGCCTTTTTTTTAACGCGCTTACTAGGGATAAAAATGACAAATTTGGCGTACCCGTTCGACAGCTCCTATATTCTCAAAAAGCGAAAGTCCATAAAGCGCGAGCTTTTGGAGCAAATCCAGGCGGCCAAGGCAAGCGGCTCAAAAATTCTTGAAAAAAGAATCGCCATCCTCGGCGGCTCGACCACCCACGACATAAAGGACATTCTAGAGCTTTTTCTTTTAGACAACGGAATACAGGCTGAATTTTACGAAAGCGAATACGAGCAGTATTGGAACGACGTTATGTTCGACAATGCGGAACTTGTCGAATTCAAGCCCGACATAATATTCATCCACACCTCGACGCGCAACATAAAAAATTTTCCGACAGTCCGCGACTCGCGCGAAAATTCCGACGCAATTTTGGCGGAACAGTTTTCGCATTTTGAAACGCTTTGGAACAAGGCCGCCGAAACCTACAAGTGCCCGATAATTCAAAACAATTTTGAGCAGCCCTTTTGGCGCCTTATGGGAAACCGCGACGCGTGGGATTTCCGCGGCCGCCTGAATTTCGTTTCGCGCCTGAACCAAAAATTCTACGAATGGGCGCAGACGCATGAAAACTTTTTCATCAACGACATAAACTACATGGCCAGCTGCTACGGCCTGCAAAAATGGGCCGACCCCTTTTACTGGCACATGTACAAGTACGCGCTCTGCATGGACGCGATTCCGGAATTCGCGTTCAACATTGCGAACATAATCAAGTCCATTTACGGCAAGAACAAAAAGGCGCTGGCCTGCGATTTGGACAACACGCTTTGGGGCGGAGTTGTCGGCGACGACGGCGCGGAGAACATAGAGATTGGCCAGGAAACTTCCGTGGGCCAGTTGTACGCCGAATTCCAAAGCTACATAAAGGCGCACAAGGACTTGGGCGTTCTTCTTACGGTCGATTCCAAGAACGACGAAGAGAACGCGCTCGCGGGCCTTAACCGGCCTGACAGCATTTTAAAGCCCGACGACTTTATAGTGATAAAGGCAAACTGGGAGCCAAAGGACAGGAACCTTCTTCAAACCGCAGCCGAGCTGAACATCGGAAGTGACGCGATGGTTTTTGTCGACGACAATCCCGCCGAGCGCGAAATCGTCCGCGCGCTTGGAGGCGCGGCCGGCGCGAAAACCGCCGTTCCAGAAATGGCCGCGCCTGAGCGCTACGTCAACACGCTTGACAGAAACGGCTTTTTTGAAGTGACGCAATTTTCAAGCGACGACCTTAGCCGAAACGAAATGTACAAGGCCAACGTCCAGCGCGCCAAGCAAGAGGCGAGTTTTTCCGATTACGGGGAATACTTGCGCTCGCTTGAAATGAAGGCGGAGATAAAGCCATTCGCGCCGATTTACATGAACCGAATCGCGCAGCTTACAAACAAGTCAAACCAATTCAACCTTACGACGCTCCGCTGCAGCCAGGCCGACATCGAGCGCGCGGCAGCAGACAAAAACTGCATTACGCTTTACGGAAAGCTTGAGGACAAATTCGGCGACAACGGCGTAGTCAGCGTAGTCTTTGGCCACGCCGACGAAAACGACAAGACTGTTTTTCACATCGACCTTTGGCTTATGAGCTGCCGCGTCCTAAAGCGCGACATGGAGCAGGCGATGATGGATTCCTTGATGGCCGAATGCAAGGCGCGCGGAATCAAGACCGTAAAAGGCTACTACTACCCCACCGCCAAAAACAAAATGGTAAAAGAATTTTTCACGCAGTTCGGCTTCGAAAAAACAAGCGAGGACGAAGGCGGAAACGCGGTTTGGGCACGCGCGGCGGAAGATTATCAGAATATGAACAGATACATCAAAGTAAATGAATAGGAGTTTTTTATGACAAGGGAAGAAGCATTTGAAAAATTGAACGCGGTTTTCCGCGACGTTTTTGACGACGAAAGCATCACTGTAAACGACAGCACGACCGCCGACGATATTGAGGACTGGGACAGCCTTTCGCACATCAATCTTGTTGAGTCTGTTGAAGACGAATTTGAAGTCAAGTTTTCGATGAAGGACGTTGTGAAAATGAAGAACGTCGGCGAAATGGTTGACAAAATCTTGGAAATGAAAAAATAATCGCCGCGGCATTTATGAACGAGTTCACTTTTGAACAAATAAGCGAGTCCTTTAAGAAAGGCGAAATTCTTGAGCAGTCGTTTTCCGTCTCCGTGACAGCTCAAATGATGGAGCGTTTTTTGGCAATCACTGGCGACGAAAACCCTATGCACGTCAACGCCGAATACGCAAAAGAAAACGGATTCAAGGACTCGCTGGTCTACGGGCTTTTGACGACAAGCTTTTACTCAACGCTTGCAGGCGTTTACCTTCCGGGAAAGAATTGCCTCTTGCAAGAAGTCTCCGCCCAATTCACAAAGCCTGTTTTTGTCGGCGACAAACTTACAGTAAGCGGAAAAGTTGTCGAAGTCCACGAAACATTCAAAAGAATCGTCATCAAGGCTCGAATCGTGAACCAAGACGGAAACACAGTGAACAGAGCCACAATAAAAGCGGGAGTGTTGAAATAAAAATGCCGGACAACGAGTTCAACAAAACATATCTTATACTAGGAGCCTCTTCCGACTTGGGAACGGAACTTGTGTCAAGGCTGAACGAGGAAAGCCCTTCCAACGAAAAAAATCTTTTTATCGCCCATTACAATTCTTCAAAAGAAAAGCTGGAGTCCATTGCCATGCGCGGCGGCAACAAGCTTGTTTGCGTCAAGGCGGACTTGAGCGACATGGGCGCGGTTGACAATCTAATTGAAGAAACAAAAAAAATGACGGACGCTCCGACTCACATAGTCCACCTTGCGGCGCCGCCGTTCAACTACATGAGGCTAAAGGACTTTAGCCGCGACGCGCTGGTTCGAAGCATGGACATACAAGTTTGTTCGTTCGCAAAAGTCGCAGGGGCCTTCCTTCCGATTATGGCAAAACGAAAGCGGCATGACAAAATTGTAGTAATGCTGACAAGCTACGTTCTTGACATTCCGCCAAAATTTATGGTTGACTACATTACGGTAAAGCACGCGCTTCTTGGCCTTACAAAAAGCCTCGCCGCCGACTACACAGGAAAAGGCGTGAACATAAACGCCGTGTCGCCTTCTATGATAGAAACGAAATTCCTAAAAAACATAGACGAACGCATTGTCCAGATGGCGGCGGAAGAAAGCCCGGAAAAGCGCAACGCGACTCCGGCGGACATCGTTCCCATAATTCAGTTCTTGCTTTCAGACGCGGCCAATTACATGCACGGCGCAAATGTCAGCGCCACTTGCGGAGGGCGGTAGCGCAAAATGGTTTTTACAACAATTTCTTTTGTAGTTTTTTTCGCCATAACTTTTTCAGCCTATTATCTAGTTCCAAAAAAATTCCAGTGGGCCGTTCTCTTGTTGGCAAACTGCGTTTTTTACGCCTGGGCCTCGCCGCTATGCTTGATTTTCTTGTTCGTCACAATAGCGGCAACCTACTGCGGCGCCCGCCTTATAGAAGCCAGAAAAGAAAAGAAACTGTTTTTAGTTTTGACAATCTGCCTGCTTTTGGGAATGCTGATTGCATTTAAATACACAAACTTCATTCTAAAAAACATAGAGGCGGCGGCCGCGCTTTTTGGCAGCTCGCTGACCCTTCCAACACTGAACCTTATTTTGCCGATAGGCCTTTCGTTTTATATTTTCCAAAGCCTTGGATATTGCGTTGACGTTTACAGAGAGGCGGTTCCCGCTGAAAAAAATTTTTTGAAGCATTCGCTGTATGTTTCTTTCTTCCCGCAATTGCTTCAAGGCCCGATCGGCGACTACACGCGCTTGGCGCCGCAATTGTTCAGCCCGCATGACTTTTCCTACAAGCAGTCAGTTTTTGGAATGCAAAGATGCGCGTGGGGCTTCTTTAAAAAACTCGTGATAGCGAACCAGTTGGCCGTAGTCATCAACATATTGTGGACTCAATACGGGCAAGAATATTCCGGCTTTGTCTTTTGGCTTTTCGCGCTTTTTCTCTATTCAATTCAACTTTATTCGGACTTTTCCGGATACATGGACATTGCGATAGGCTGCGCCCAAGCGCTCGGCGTTCAAATGGACGAAAACTTTGAGCGGCCTTTTTTCTCGCGCGGCGTCGCCGAATACTGGCGCCGTTGGCACATCACGCTTGGCGTTTGGTTCAAGAATTACGTCTTCTATCCCCTGCTGCGCTCTGAAGCCTTGTCCAAAATAAGAAAGCGCTGGCGCAAGTCAAATCCGTATTTGTCGAACACGGTTCCCACCGCGATCGCATTGATGATTGTTTGGATTCTTCTTGGCTTTTGGCACGGAGCCGACTGGGGATACGTCATGTACAGCGTTTACCACGGTTGCTTCCTTGTCCTTTCCACTTTCCTTTTGCCAGCCTACTCAAAGTTCCACAATAAATTTCCAAAGCTTCAAAACGCAAAACCCTTCATCGTGTTTCAAGCCGCAAGAACGTACCTCATAGTCATAATAAGCTTTGTGTTTTTCGCGCCCGGAGACATAAGCGTCACGGCGGGCATTTTGCAAAGAATGAAATCAGGCCTTGGGCTTTCCCAGCTTATGCATTTCATAGCCCAAAACTTCCGCAGTCTTGGAGCAGCCGGACTGGGAACCGCAGTCTTGCTTTTTGTGGACTTGTTCCACGAGAACAAGCAGAACGCAAGCCTTAGGGAAATAATCTCAAAGAAAGAATTCGCGGAGCGCTGGCTTTTGTACACCGCGCTTTTATGCGCGACGTTCGTTTTGGGCGCGTATGACGCTCCCGGTCTCAACCAATTCGCTTACTTCCGCTTTTAGGGGCATAAGATGAAAAAACTATTCGCTAAAACAATTTGCTTGGCGTTTTTTGCCGCGGCCGTTCTTGCGGCGATTTTTTACTACGCGTATTTTGTCATGCCGCCAACGTTTGACGATTCATACCAAAAGGGCTTCAACTACCAATACCACGCGTTGGAACGCGCCGACGGCCAGCCAAAAATAATTGTTTGGGGCGGCTCGTACGTTAATTTTTCAGTCGACTCGGACTTGCTCGCGAGCCTTTCCCAGCGGCCGTCATACACATTGGGCATTAACAGCGCGATGGGAATGTCCTTTGTGTCGGAGAGCGCGAAAAGATTCATCAACAAGGGCGACATCCTTGTGTTCCCCTTTATGCCGTTTTGGAAAAACGATTTTGGAATGGACTTGATATACCTTTGCCTTGAAGACGACTGGGACTTGTTCACGCACTTTGCGAAAAAACATCCGTTTGCGGTCGCAAAAAGCTTTCCGCGCGCGATTTTCATAAAAATGTACAACGTGTTTCACAAAGGGATAAAAAAGAACCTTCTTAAAAAAGAAGCGATGGAAAACCCGTCATACAGGGCGGACGCTTTTGACAAAGAAACCGGAAATTATATTTTTCCGCGCCCGTCAATTCTGCCGGACATTTCGCCCGCGGAACTTGAGCCAAGCATAAGGCGCGACAAGGACTTCATAAACGTGACATGCTTTGATGTCTTGAACGAACTGAACGATTTTTGCAAAAGCAAGGGCGCGGCTTTGTACATCGCTTTTCCGCCCGCGCACAAGGGAAGCGTCGCCAGTTCCGCCAAAGAAAAAGCGGACTACGAATCCTATCTTAAAAAGAATATTGACGCGCCGATTATTTCGACGCTTTCAGAGAATGAATTTCCAAAAGACTGCATATACAACAGCGCCATGCATTTGAACGACAAGGGCGTGGAGCTGTACACAAAGCAGTTGTACGAAGACTTAAAGCGCTGCAACGCCCTTTAGTCCAGCTGCGCCTCAAGCCGCTTCACGATTTCATCAACATTTTTGGAATTTATTTTTTGGCCAAACAAGCCGTCGCCCGCGGCCGATTTTATTTTCTCGCGCTCGGCCTCGCTTCCAAAAAGAAACTCCTCCAGAGCCAAGCCTAAAATCGGCCTGTAATGCGTGCTTTCAAAATAATAGCGCGTGTCCGTTGTGTAATTGTTCAAAGAAGAAAAATTATAAAATTCGCAGCCTTGCGCGACGTCCTTTAGGAAATCAAAGTAGCCGCCCTTTACGGCTTCGAGGTATGTTGACTTGTAGAGCGGATTTGTAAAAAGAATCAATTCAATGCCGCGCTCCTTGCACAAAGCGGCGATGTTGAGTATGTCTTTGGGCGCTTCTTTTTTTAGGTATTCAACCGCGCAAATCGGCTCAAAGCGCTCCGGACGCGGATCTTCGTCAACAACAAGAGTCAAAGGAACTCCGCCGTAACTGTAAAAGAAATCCCTTTCTTCCTCGTGTTCCTTTTCGTTGTATTTTAAAATTTGTTTTGCTATCGAAAGCGGAACGGTTTTTTGAACGTAGTTCTTGTAGAAGCTGAATTTATTCTCTTCATACATTTGGTAGGGCAGCCGCGCCAATTCGCTTTTGTGCTCTTCAATTGACTGGTACATGGCAAGCTCGTCAAAGCCAAGAAGAACCATTTCAACCTGGACGCCGTTCTTTAAGAACGTTTCAAGCGTCAAATACTGCTCGGACGGCGTGCCCAAAGGATATGTCATGTTGTACCATCTTAGCGGAACGCCGTCGCGCTCTGCCGGCAATTTGTCTTGCGGAATGTCTCCCACTCTGGAAGATCCAAAAATAAAGGCGTTGAATTTTTTCTTTTCGCTTAAAATGTATTTTGTCTTTATAAAATTCGCGTTGGAAGAAGCGCCTGTAATGCGAATGTTCTTCCAATGAAAAACATTGAACGTGTCAAAATAGCAATTCACCGCGCAAAGCAAGCCTGCAAACGCAAGCGCCGCAAGAGCCTTTAAGCAAAACTTTCTCATAGCGTATTCCTAAAAATTATTGTATATGAAATTGCCGGACATATCAGTTTTAGAGCAATAGAATATCACGGCGCAAAGAACAAAATACAAAAGCCATCGCAAAGCCGCCGGCCGTTTTTTCATCCACTCAACGCCGCCGCTTTTCCTGACGGTTATCTCGCAAGCGCACATCGCGCACAACAAGATCATTGTCGCCGCCATTCCGCTAAAATAACCGTAGGCGCCGTTGTTCAAGGCAAAGATTTCTTTTGCAAAATCTTTTATTCCCACGCCGGAAGCAAAAAGGGCCGCGGCGGCTTTCGGGAATTCGACCGTCTTTCTCATCACCAAAAACGCTTGCCCAAGGTCTTTTGCCCTAAAGAAAACCAAAGACAAGGCCACAAGGCTAAATGTTATCAACACGCGGACAAGAGGCGGAAGGCGCGATTTTTCCCAAAAAGATTTTGTGGCCCGGCCAACGCATATAAAAATTCCGTGGAGCAAGCCCCAAATAACGAACGTCCAGCCCGCGCCGTGCCAAATGCCGGACGCCAAAAACGTAATCAAAAGATTAAGGTAAATTCTTGGCAGGGCGACACGGCTTCCGCCAAGAGGAATGTAAACATAATCTCTAAACCAAGAACTCAGCGAAATGTGCCAGCGGCGCCAAAAATCGCCGACGCTCTGCGCGATGTACGGATAGTTGAAATTCCTCCCAACGTCAAAGCCGCAATACTTGGCCGCGCCGATAGCCATGTCGCTGTAACCCGAAAAATCGCAGTATATCTGAAAGAAATAAAGAACGGTGGCCAGTACGAGGGCGCTGCCGTACTGGCTTTCCGCGCCGCCGTAAACGTAATTTACGTAGGCCGCGATTCTGTCCGCGACGCAAAGCTTTTTGAACATGCCCCACGCGAACAGCTTGACGCCGTCGGCCGCGGACTCATATTCAAAATGATGGACTTCGCTGAACTGCGGAATAAGCTTTTGCGCGCGCTGAATAGGGCCGTTTGAAATTGTCGGAAAAAAACTTATAAAAAGCGCGACGTTCAAAAAATTCCTTTCCGCGCGAATCTTCTTTGTTTGGCAGTCGGCGATGTAGCCCGCGCTCTGGAATGTAAAGAATGATATGCCCAGCGGAAAAATAAAATGCGACGGATTGTATTTGCAAAACAAAAGCGGAACAAAATCCGCCGCCATAAAAAGCGCGAAAAGCGCCTTCCTGTTTTTTTGCGTTTCAGAATCCAAAATAATCGCGGCAAAGTAAGAAAGAAGAATCGCGTACGCTAAAAAAGGAACAAAGCGCAAATCCGCGGCCGCGTAAAAAACAAGGCTTGCGGCCAAAAATAAAATCTTTTGAGCCAACGCGCCGTTTTTTGCGAAGCGCCCCGCCAAATGATATAGGCAGACAAAAACAAAAAAGAAAACTGCGAATGTTAACGAAATGAAAGACATAGAATCCTCAAGGCGCCTTTTTAGGCGCGAAAACATTCTATCACATTGCGATTTTTTTTTCTAGTAAAGGCGCCGCTTTTTTATGCGGAAACACAACTGCCGGCAAAACGCGCCGTGCGGCAAAACAATCATTTTAGCAATATTCTATAATGCTTTCCGTCGCCGTAAATAATGTAAAAGGAACGCTCAACAACAAGCCGCAAATCATATTTTTCAAAGTCCGTAAAAAGCATTGGCTTCCCGACTCCGCGCTGGGCCAAAAGAAAAACGAACGCGCCACCTTCCGCGCGGGAATACATCATTTTAGTCAGCATAGGAAATGTTCTTGCGGAAAAAAGCGCGGCAGGAGCAAGCCCTATGTCGCCGTCAATTTGCAGCTCAATTTCGCTTGGATTAGCGTTCAGAGCGTTCAAATCCGCGACCAATGGATTCACTCTCGCCTCGACATATACTTTTTGCTGATAAAGCGCGGCGCCATAAGCGTAAGCGAACAGCGTTAAATAATAGGCGCACACGCCAAGCAAAACAGGCGCGGCGCGCTTCGCAATTCGTTCACTAGGAAAATGAATAAGGCTGAACGCTTGCATGGACATAAAGACTCCGATACCAATGAACGCCCGCGAACTCCAAAGCGGCTTTTCAAAGGCCAGCGGAATTCCAAAACTAAGCGCCAAAGAAAGAGCCGACACAAAGAACGTTATGGCAAACGCCGCAAACTTGTTTCGCTTTGAGCGCAATGCGACAGAAATAATTCCGCCAAGCAATATCGCGACATACAAGTATCGAAGCGCCGAATTTCCCAAATCGCAATAAAGCCTTTGGAAATAAGTTTTTGCATTAGCAAGAACGCAAAAGGGAATTTTTGCAAGCGGCGGCAAAGTTCCGTTGGCATAATCGTTCCAGGGCATAATATAAAACACACCGAATTCATAAAAAGCAAGAGGAATAAAATAGGATACAGCCGCAAGCCCAAGAAATTTCGCGACGCTTTTTAGCTCCCGCTTATATATCAAATATTGAATCAAAGCGAATTGCAGAGCCATAATCACATATATTCCCGAAGAAAGCTGGTATGTCAAGCACATAAGGTAATTGCAGACTACGCTTGCCGCTACAAACGCGCCAATGCTTTCGGAAAACAAAAATGGAAGAATTCCAAAGAGCATGGAAAGCGGATGAAACGCAGGGTCATACACATAAGACATATTGTGCAAAAACCATGGCGACAAAACTGCTGGAAGGGCCGCAAGCAAGGACAAGGCTGAAACTCTTTTCGTAAAAACATAGCTCAACGCAATGCCGCACAGCGAGAGTTCAAGAATTCCAATCATTCGCATCAATGGAACCGCATTGTAAAAAAGAACTGATGAATGAAACAATGTTAAAGTTAGAAATGAAAAATATCTATGCTGCCCCAAAAAACCGTCGCCCAACCCCGTTAAAAACAATCGTTCTGTGTCAATAGGCGAATTTGTTTCATAAACAGTCAATATTGCAAAGAAGCAAAAGAAAAGGAACAAGGCAAAAAACGCGAAAAAACAAAGCGTTCTTTTTGTAGCAAGCGCGCGCCAGACATTAGATATTGGGCTTACTATGTGTTTTTGAATTCGCTCCTTCTCGTCATAAGAAACAAAGCATAAAAAAGCCAACATTTCTAGAACAGGAATCGCGCAAAAAATTAATTTGATTTTTAAAGACACGCAAACAATCGGTTGGCAAAAAAACAGCGCCGCAAAAAAAAGAATTTTCGCAGCCCATGAAGCGCCTTTTGAAAACGCAAGCTTATTAAAGCGCAAAAAGGAAAAATAAATAATGAAGCAGATGAATAAATCGAAAAACAAGAAATACACTTCCCAGTTGAACATTCTTTCATGCCAAACGCTGCCAGTCAATTGCCTTCCCAGACAAAATTCAGCAAGCAAAATAATCCTATCCCTAAATTGCGGAATGAACAAAGCGAGCGAGAAAATTCCCGCGACTGCAAAAAGAAAAATTAACCCCCTCATCGCAGCCAGCGATTTATTTTTTCCTTCTTCCATAATTTCACTTTTCCTCTTTTACAATGAAAATTGGCCTTTGCTTTACTTCCGTGTAAATTTTTGAAATGTAAAGCCCGCTAATGCCCAAACAGAACAATTGCAAGCCTGAAAAAAACGTGACAAAGCACACAAGGCTTGCCCAACCCTGTACCGGGTCGCCATAGACAATCCTTCTAACCGCTATGAAAATCACGAACGCAAAGGCGATTGCAAGCGACAAAACTCCAGCCACAGCTGAAAAAGCGAGCGGCTTTGTGGAAAAACCGATAATTCCGTCAATCGAATACAAAAACAATTTCCAAAACGACCATTTTGTCTTTCCAGCCGCGCGCTCAATGTTTTCGTAAGCGAACCATTTTGTCTTAAAGCCCACCCACGGAAAAATTCCTTTTGTAAATCGATTGCGCTCAATCAAAGAAAGAACCGCGTTCTTATATTGTTTTGTCATTAACCTAAAATCGCGCGCGCCGTCAACGACAGGAACATCGCTCATAGCGCCCATGATTTTGTAAAATCGCCGCGCGAAAAAAGAACGGACTGGAGGTTCGTTTTTTCTAGTGGCGCGGCGGGTAGCGGCGCAATCATATCCTTCTTTTTTTAGCGCGTCAAACATTTGAGGCAAAAGCGACGGAGGATCTTGCAAGTCCACATCCATAAGAGCGACATAGTCCCCGCAAGCCTTTTCAAGCCCAGCGTAAATGGCGGCTTCCTTGCCAAAATTTCGGCTAAAGCTTGCAAAGCGAACTTTTTTGTCTTTTGAAGAAAGGCCTCGCAAAACATCAAGCGTTTTGTCCGAGGAACCGTCGTCGACAAAAACAAATTCATAAGACGACAAGGACATCGTTTTTAAAACGCGCGAAGTCTCTTCGTAAAACAGCGGAATTGCTTCCTCTTCGTTAAAGCACGGAACAACTATTGAAATTGCGGGAATATGTTCTTTTGCCACTTTCATTTTCCTCATGCAGAATTATCAACATCATACTTTGCGGAAATTAATTAATTCCCAAAACTTTGTAGTCTTGCGCTTCGACGGCGGCCTTGAGCGCGTCATCGCTAACGTCGGCGGAAAGCTCAACCACCGCTTGGCCTTTTTCGTGGTCGGCGTTGGCCGAGGCGACTCCGGGAACGGCTTCAAGCGCTTTTTTGACGCGGGCGTCGCAATGGCCGCACATCAAGCCTTCGATTTTGATAGTCTTTTTCATATTCTTCTCCTTGCCGGCATCGCGGCTCTTTTTTGCTCTAAAGAAATTCAAACGCAGCGCGTTGGTCACCACGCAAAAACTTGAAAGGCTCATCGCCGCCGCGCCAAACATCGGGTTCATCTTCCAGCCCAAAAGCCAAATCCAAGCGCCGGCCGCCAATGGGATTCCAAGCGCGTTGTAAAAAAAGGCCCAAAACAAATTTTGCTTTATGTTGCTAAGGGCGGCGCGGCTCAAGCGGATTGCCGTCACAGCGCCGCGCAAAGAATTTTTTGCAAGAACGATGTCCGCCGCGTCAATCGCCACGTCCGTGCCCGCGCCAATTGCGATTCCAATGTCGGCGGCGGTAAGGGCAACCGCGTCGTTTATGCCGTCGCCAACCATCGCGACCTTGCCTTCTTTTTTAAGGCCTTCAATAGCCGCCGCCTTTTGGTCGGGAAGCAAGCCCGCGAGCGTTTGGTCAACGCCGGCAAGCCCGGCGACAAAGGCCGCGGCGCTTTGCTTGTCGCCGGTAAGCATTACGGTCTTTATTCCAAGCGAACGCAAGTCGCGGACAGCAGCGGCAGAGTCTTCTTTTATCGTGTCGGAAACGGCGACTGCGCCGAGCAATTTTTTTCCGCGCGCAAAAAGAAGCGGCGTTTTTCCTTGCGCCGAGAATTCTTCGGCGGCTCGAAGGGCGGCGGCGATATTTTTGTCTTGCGGCCAATTTCCGTTCGCGGCGGCCGCTTCTTGGTCTTGCAATCCATCTTGGTTCGCGCCATCTTGGCCTTGCAAACGTTCCGCCACAAAATCGACGCTTCCGGCTAGCAATTCTTGGCCGTCCGCTCCAAGGGCTTGAACGCCGCGCCCAGCAAGCGCCGCAAAATTTGTGACAGGCCGCGCGGCTAGTCCCGACTCTTTTGCGTAAGACAAAATCGCCTTAGAAAGAGGGTGCTCGCTGTTTTGCTCAACGTCAAGCGCGGCCTCAAGCAATTCCCGTTCTTCAACGCCTTGGGCGCAAAAAATGTCAGTCACGCGCGGCTGGCCTTGGGTTATCGTTCCGGTCTTGTCCAAAGCGGCGACTTTTATCTTTCCGGCTTCTTCCAAAGCGGCGGCGGTCTTGAACAAAATTCCGTTTTTCGCCGCGACTCCGTTGGCTACCATAATCGCGACCGGCGTGGCTAGCCCCAGCGCGCAAGGGCAGCTGATTACCAAAACGCTAATCGCGCGCGCAAGCGCGAATCCAAAATCTTTTCCGGCAAAAAGCCACGCCGCAAAAACAACCGCCGCAATCGCGATTACCGCAGGAACGAACACGCCCGAAACTTTGTCGGCGATTTTTTGCGCCGGAGCTTTTGTCGCCGCCGCGCCCTCGACCATTTTTATTATTTGGCTTATCGTCGTGTCTTGGCCTACCCTAGTCGCCTGGCATTTTAAAAAGCCCGCTTGGTTCAAGGTTCCGCCCGTAACTTTGTCGCCGGCCTTTTTGTCGACCGCAAGGCTTTCGCCGGTCAAGGCCGACTCGTCAACCGCGCCGCTTCCTTCCAAAACGATTCCGTCAACAGGAAAGCTCTGCCCGGGGCGTACGACAAAAACGTCGCCGGCCTTGACTTCTTCTATCGGAACGGAAACTTCCTTTCCGTCGCGAACGAGAGTGGCAACCTTTGGCGAAAGTTTCATCAACGCCTTCAGCGCGTTTGTCGTCTTTCCTTTGGATCGCGCCTCAAGCAGTTTTCCGACCGTTATCAAGGCGAGAATCATCGCGGCGCCTTCAAAGTAAAGGTCATGCAAAAGCGCTCCGGCATTTTGGGCGCCGTGAGCCGTGCCGCCGTTCCCGCTTGCGGCCAAGGCGGTCATTTTAAAAAGAACGGCTGCGCTGTAAACAAAACTGGCTCCGCTTCCCAACGCCACAAGGCTGTCCATGTTTGGGCCGCCGCGCAAAAGGGAGCCGATTCCGCCGGTAAAAAATTTTTGGTTTGCCACAAGAACGGCCGCCGACAAAAGCAATTGCGCAAGGCCAATCGCGAGCGGATTTTGCTCCAAGAATTTTGGGAGCGGAAAGCCCAGCATCGCGCGGCCCATCGAAAGATACATTAACGGAAGCAAAAAGGCGAGCGAAAAACAAAGGCGCCTTAAAAGCGCGGGGCTTTGCGTGTCGGCAAGATCGTCCGCGTCGGACGCGCCGCTTCTTTGGCTTGCAAACGATTTCTGTTGGCAAGCGGCGTTTTTTGAGCTTGCGTCCGATTCCTGATTGCGCTCGCCGTCCTTTAGTTCCGCGCCGTAGCCCGCCGCTTGAACGGCTTGAATTATTTCTTGCGGGTCGGCGCTGCCTTCAACGCCCATAGAATTTGTCAAAAGGCTCACCGCGCACGAAGTCACGCCGCCAACTTTTTTGACGGCCTTTTCGACGCGGGCTGCGCAGGCTGCGCAAGACATTCCTGTTACGAGGTATTGTTCCATATTTTCAATTATAAATATAATGAAAAAAAATGTTAGCGTCTACTAACCACCCCGCAGGGCTCCCGCCTCTATTTGCCCGCATTTTTTTTGTCGTTTGTAATGCGGAAGCCCTGAGCATTTGTATGGAAAGGCTTGCGTTCGGCGGGCGCGGCGCGCTAAAATCGCCTTATGGAAACACGAACAATTTTGGAAATCGTCGGCTACATCGGCTCGGCGCTGGTCGTTCTTTCAATGACGATGACGTCGGTGCTGCGCCTTAGGCTGGTGAACATTTTGGGAAGCGCGATAGCGCTCGCCTACGCGATAGCGGTGACAGCGTATCCAGTCGCAGCGCTCAACGCTTTTTTAATCGTGGTGAACCTCGTAAAAATCTTCCAACTCTTCCGCGTTGAAAAAGCCTACCGCTTGATTCAAACGAAAGGCTCGACAGGACTTCCAAAATACCTCGCGCAAAAATACAACGACGACATCTTGAATTTCTTCCCCGACTTTAAAGGGCTTTCCGATGACGACGACGTTTTCATTTTAATGAACGGCGACACGGCCACGGGAATCACGGCCGGAAAAATCGACGCGCAAGGAACCTTTCAAATTTCAATAGACTACACAACGCCAGCCTACCGAGACAATTCCGCCGGCCTATTCCTCTTCAACGAAATCGCCAAGCGCGGCTGCAAAAAGGCGGTCTTTGAAACAAGCTCCAAAAACCACGAGACCTACATGTACAAAATCGGTTTTGTAAAAATCAGCAGGGGAAAATACGTAAAGGAGCTATTGTAGGAACTGTATGGCGTAAAAAAAGGCCGCCCAATTTTCGGGCGGCTCTGTTCAGCAAACTTTTATAAATGGAGTGAGGGCTTATTTAATATCAGCGCCCTTGAATACGATTGTGGGCTGGTGAACGTCATTGTTGATTCTGTTGTGAATCTCAATGTTCAAGTCCGGAGTGCCAGAAATCGGCTTAACGAACTTGTATGTGCGGTGCGTGGCGTCGCATTCAAAAGAGATGACAGCTCCGTTTGTCATGTCATACTCCTGCTTGAAGTTCTGCACATTGTTCTTTGTGAAAGTGAAGTAAACGCTTCCTGTTGAAGCGTCAACCAACTTGGCAAGGCCTGTGGCTGTGGCGTTGACAGAAAGAACCCAGTTGCAGTCGTACTTTTTGTCGTACCATGTTCCCTGCAATGACTGCGGAACTGAATCAGCGGCGGCCTTGGCTTGTCCAAGAGCGTCCTGCGCGAAGGCGCTTCCAGCAAAAACAGCGAGAGCGGCCAAAACGATTAAAATTTTCTTCATTTGGAACCTCCATTTAATTCCATATTGAATAGATTTTAATAATGATATACCATTCTTGTGAATTTTTCAAGGGCGAATATGGAATTTTTATTTTTGATTTTAGGCCTCGTAATTCTCATTATCGCGCTCTCTTATTTTTCGCTCAAAAAAAGAAAGCGCCCCGCAAAACCACAAGAGAACAAAAAGCCCGCGCTCGTCAACTGCCCCATCTGCGGCTCGCCTCTTTTGAACGGCCAAAACATTTACAGCAAAGTCTTCCGCCCGATGAACGTTCCCGACCAGCGCTGCGTCATTTCAGGCTGCCCGCATTGCCATCCGCTTTGCGAGCCTGGAGTCAAGCGCGTCTGTCCCGTTTGCGGAAAATCCGTCCCTGCCGACGGCCACTTGGTCGCGCGCCTCTTCAACAAGACGCAGGGAAAAAAGCACGTGATGATTGTCGGCTGCTCTTCCTGCCTAAAGAACGAAGCCAAATGAAGCGCTAGAAAAAGCGCGCGCGTTGCGCTAACATATTTCTATGGACTTAAAATATTTACTTTTTTTGCAGAACATAAGGCAAAGTCTCCCTTATTGGGTTGAAAAATTCTTCGCGCTGATTTCGGCGATTGACATTAACCCGATTTTGTACTTGATTCCTTTTGTAATTTACTGGAGCGTTGACAAGCGCAAGGGACAAAGATTCTTGACGGCGATTTGGCTTGGAAGCATAGTGAACAGCATGGCAAAGCTTTCTGTCTGCTGCTACAGGCCTTGGATTAGAAGCGAAGCCATCCAGCCTTCTCCGCTCGCCATTCCGGGAGCGACCGGCTACTCGTTTCCAAGCGGACACTCCACCAGCGCGATGACAATGTTCGGAAGCTTAGGCTGGCTTTACAGAAAGCAGTCGCGCGCGTTCTTCGCGTTTTGCTGCGCCGTCATCGCGCTCGTGATGTTCTCGCGCAACTACCTTGGCGTCCACACTCCGCAAGACGTGATTTTTGGCGCGGCGGCCGGCGTCTTGACCATATTCCTTTCGATAAAGTTTTGCGACTGGGCGGAAGAAAACCGCGACAAGGACGCGCAAGTTTTGCTCATGGCGCTTGGAATTGTCGCGCTGGTTTTCGTTTACTACGCCTTTAAAAACTATCCGCGCGACTACAAGGCCGACGGCTCGCTTTTGGTCGACCCAAAGCGAATGATGAGAAGCGGCATTAGGGATTGCGGCTACGTAACGGCGCTTGCCGTCAGCTGGTTCATCGAGCGGCGCTTCATAAATTTTTCAACCGACGTTTCAATTGGCGAGCGCGTTTGCCGCGCGATTATCGGATGCGCCTTTATGGGACTTTGCTTCTTTGTACTGCTCCCGCCGCTCATCCGTCCGATGGGCTATTATCCGCATAATTTTGTCAGGGGCTTGATGACGGTTTTTCCGGGGGCCTTGATAGCGCCGCTCGCCTTTAAGCCGCTGCACGCGTTGTTTGAAAAAAAAGCTCATTCAGTAAACTGAATGAGCTTTGGGCCATACGGCTTTCGCCGTTTGTCCTATAGGAAGTGATTTACGTATAGTTTCTCACTTCGTTACGAAACTATTGGGCCATCCTAGATTTGAACTGGGGACCAAAGGATTATGAGTCCTCTGCTCTAACCGCTGAGCTAATGGCCCGAATAGGAATTCAGTCTATCAGAAAACGCTGTACCTAGTCAAGTACCGCATCCTGTCGGATGCTGCGGCAGCCCCGCGTTTTCGCGCTTTTTGCGATCCTCAAAAAAAATAATTTTTTTTTTCAAAAACCTATTGACAAATTTTTTAGGGCGCGGTATAAATGCATTATACTTAATTCCTATCGGAATAGTAGGAATAAAAAACAAAACAGGAGGCAATTTATGAAAATCGTTTCAATCGCAAAAAAAATCGCGTTGGCTTCGGCTTTGGCCGTCGTGGCTCTTTCTTCAACCTATGCAAAGGGAACATCAGGACGAACCGTTGCCGAAATCAAAAAAAGCAAGACAATCCGCATCGCGGTGTTCAGCGACAAAAAGCCCTTCGGCTACGTTGACGAAAACGGCGAGTACCAGGGCTACGACGTTTACCTTGGAAACCGCATCGCCAAGGACTTGGGCGTAAAAGTAAAGTACGTTCCGGTGGAAGCCGCGGCCCGCGTAGAGGTTTTGGCAACGGGAAAAGTTGACATCGTTCTTGCCAACTTTACTGTTACGCCCGAGCGCGCCCAAAAGGTTGACTTTGCCCTTCCCTACATGAAGGTTGCCTTGGGAATCGTCTCGCCAAAAAAGGCTTTGATCACAGACCCCGCCCAGCTTAACGGAAAGACTTTGATTATCGCCAAGGGAACGACCGCCGAGTCCTACTTCTCAAAGAACTATCCCAAAATCAAGCTCCTAAAGTTTGACCAGTACTCAGAAGCCTACAACGCGCTTTTGGACGGACGCGGCGACGGACTTTCAACCGACAACACTGAAGTCCTTGCCTGGGCGATTGAAAACCCGACATTCGCGGTTGGAGCCGGAGCCGACTCAATCGGAAGCCTTGACGCAATCGCTCCCGCAGTCCAGAAGGGAAACAAGAACTTGCTTGACTGGCTCAACAACGAAATCGTTCAGCTTGGCAAGGAAAAGTTCTTCCACGCCGACTACGAAGCCACGCTTCGCAGCGTGTACGGAAAAGATTCTGACGCTGACAGTCTTGTAGTAGAAGGCGGAAAGTTGTAAAATATAAAAGCCGTTGGCATGCCATTAATTGCCCGGACAAACCGGGCAATTTTTTTTTGCCAAACCGCAGGTTGTGATGGATTTTGATTTTATAAAAGAAGTTCTTCCGTTGTATGTTGAGGCCACTTGCCTTACGTTGCGGATTGGCTTTATAGGAATAGCGCTTTCTTTCTTTGCGGGAATTTTCTGCGCCCTTGTCCGCTATTGGAAGGTTCCCGCATTGTCTTTTATCGTCAGGGCTTACACGGAACTTTCGCGCAACACGCCGCTTTTGATTCAATTGTTCTTTTTGTACTTTGCCCTTCCGCGCTTGGGAATAAAGCTTTCCGGCGAACAATGCGGAATCATCGGCCTGACCTTTTTGGGCGGCTCCTACATGGCCGAAACTTTCAGGAGCGCCTTGGAATCCGTCGGCCGCGTCCAGTTGGAAAGCGGCATGTGCGTCGGCCTCAACAAGCGGCAGCTGGTGGAATACGTCGTGCTCCCGCAAGCGGCGGCGCTTTCCGTTCCGGGAGTCGTGGCCAACATAATATTTTTGTTAAAGGAAACGTCGGTATTTAGCGCGGTGGCCTTGGCCGACTTGATGTTTGTCGCAAAGGACTTGATCGGCCTTTACTACAAGACCGAGGAATCGCTTTTGCTTTTGGTCGCCGCGTATTTTATAATTTTGCTTCCGATTTCCGTTTTATCCCGAATTATAGAGGGGAGGTTAAAGCGTGGACAATATTAACGCGGCGCAGGCGATTTCCACCGCCTTTAGCGTCCTTTTTAAGGGAAAGAATTTTGTCCGCCTTTTGGGCGGCCTTGGCGTGACGATTTGGATCGCCGCAGTTTCTGTAGTCATCTCAATCTTTTTGGGCTTTTTGTTCGGAATCCTTTTGACGCGCAAAAACCGCGCGGTAAAACTTTTGTGCGCCGCCTACTTGGAATTCATGCGCATAATGCCGCAAATGGTTTTGCTCTTTTTGGCTTACTTTGGATTGGCGCGCGCCTTTGACATTTCGATTTCAGGAGAGGCCGCGTCAATCATCGTGTTCTCTCTTTGGGGAACGGCGGAAATGGGCGACCTGGTTCGCGGCGCCCTGCAATCGATTCCCCGCCACCAATACGAAAGCGGCCGCGCGATTGGCCTTACCGAGCGCCAAATATTTTTTTACATAATCATTCCGCAAACGATAAAGCGCTTGGTTCCCCTTAGCATGAACCTTATCACGCGAATGATAAAGACAACTTCGCTTGTGGTCTTTGTAGGCGTAATCGAAGTCGTCAAAGTAGGCCAGCAAATCATCGAGGCCAACCGAATGAAAATCCCAACCGCTTCAATCGCGGTTTACGGAATAATTTTTTTGATGTATTTTATCGTCTGCTGGCCGCTTTCGTTGGCCGCCGACAATCTGGAAAAGAGAGGATAAGGGCATGCCGATATTGCAAATAAAGAACCTTGTAAAGTCATATAAAGAAGCCGGCGGCGTTTTAAAAGGCGTTTCTTTGGACGTTGAGCGCGGCGAAGTTGTCGTGATTCTTGGCCCAAGCGGATGCGGCAAGTCCACCCTTTTGCGCTGCGTCAACGGCTTGGAATCAATCCAAGGCGGAGAAATTTATTTGGACGGCGAGCTGATTTCCAACCGAGCGAAGGACATGCACTTGATCCGCCAAAGGGTCGGAATGGTTTTCCAAAGCTACGACTTGTTTCCAAACCTCACCGTCCTAAAAAACGTTTTGCTTGGCCCGACAAAGGCGCAAAAGCGCGACAAGGCGCAAGTTACCGAACAGGCCAAAAAACTTTTGGCGCGCGTCGGCCTTTTGGACAAAATCAATTCCTACCCAAAGGAACTTTCGGGCGGCCAAAAGCAGCGCGTGGCGATTGTCCGCGCCTTGTGCATGAATCCAGAAGTCTTGCTTTTTGACGAAGTGACCGCCGCGCTTGACCCGGAAATGGTTCGCGAAGTTTTGGACGTAATGATGGACTTGGCAAAGGAAGGCCGCACGATGCTTATCGTAACCCACCAAATGGAATTCGCGCGCGCCGTGGCCGACAGAATCGTGTTCATCGACGACGGCCTGATTGTTGAGGAAGCCAAGCCCGACGAATTTTTCACCGCGCCAAAAACAGAGCGCGCCAAAAAATTTTTGGACGCGTTCAAATTTGAAAAGCGCTCCAACTACGCTGACGGGATTTAATCAGAGCGCCGGCTACGCGCGCTTTTTCATGTAATGCTTAAAGCTGATTCCCCATTGGAAGCCAAAGCCCAAAAGGTCGGCGGAGTTTCCGTAAAAAACGCCGTTTGAATTGAAGGCGAATTTATAGCCGGCAAAAATGTCAAGCAAAAATCTCCAAGGCAGCGAAAACTTGTAGCCAGCCTGCGGAAAAATCGAAAACGAAGACGCCGCCGCGCCGTCAGGAATTCTGTCGCCGTAAAAGACAATCAAGTCCCAACAAAAGCCGGTCGCCAAATAAAATTTTCTCAGTTGGCGGCTTATAGGATAGTAGTAAACAAAAAGCGCCGGCGAAACCGTAAAGCCGCCCCAGCCGTCGCTGTTTTTAAAAATAAAGGCTTGGCCAAAGTAAGCGCTCGCCGAAAGGTGCGGAATTATTTGCTTTTCAAAACTCATTCCAAGTCCCAAGCCGCCGTGCCTAAAGCCGCGCGCTAACATTCCCATGTCAAAAGAAAGAATCTGCTTTGCCAACGTTTCCTTTTCGCTGGAATTGTAAAACTGCTGCTTAACCCAAGGAATAAAATCAGTCTTAAGCCTCTTGCGGTCCTTGACATCTTGCTCCGTGATGTCCTGCATAAAAAAGTCGTCGTCGTAATCGATGAATTTAACGTCCGCCGCAAAGAGCGGCGCGCAAAGAGAAAGAGCGATAAATGACGACAAAAGAAATTTCATCGCTTGCATTCTAGCGCAAAAAAAAGCCTTTGTCACAGTCCAAAACGAAACCCCTTCATATTGACGCAAGCCTTAATTTTTAGCATAATTCGCTTTATGCCGCTTTTAGAGTGCAAGAACCTTTCTCTGGGCTACAATAAAAACATTCTCGTCCAAAACTTGTCGTTCAACGTAAACGCGGGCGACTACCTTTGCATCGTCGGCGAAAACGGCAGCGGCAAGACGACGCTCATGCGGACGATTCTTGGCTTGCAAAAAGCGATAGACGGCCAAATAATTTTTGACGGCGGCTTGGAAAAAAATCAAATCGGATACTTGCCCCAGCAAACGCAAGTCCAGCGCGACTTTCCGGCCAGCGTTTACGAAATCGTCGTTTCGGGCTTGCAGGGAAAAACAGGCCTTCGCCCCTTTTACAACGCCAGCGAAAAACAAACGGCCTTTAAAAACATGAAGCGGCTTGGCATTCTTCCGCTCGCAAAAAGAAGCTACAGGGAACTTTCGGGCGGCCAGCAGCAGCGCGTTCTTCTTGCCCGCGCCCTTTGCGCGACGCAAAAAATGCTTTTGCTCGACGAGCCGATTACCGGCCTTGACCCCGCCGCCGCCGAAGAAATGTACCGCCTTGTCCAAGACTTGAACAAAAGCGACGGCATCGCGATTATGATGATTTCGCATGACGTAGGCGAAGCTCTAAAAGACGCGAACAAAATTCTTCACATAGGAAAAAATATTTTTTTCGGAAGCAAGGAAGAATATTCCGCGCTTGAAGAAAAAAAATGGCGGTCTTAATGGCAGACTTAATAGAACAATTCGCGACATACTTTTCTTTTCCCTTTGTCCGCTACGCGCTGATTGTAGGCGTTTTGATTTCGCTTTGCTCGTCGCTTTTGGGAGTGACGCTGGTTCTAAAAAGGTTTTCGTTTATCGGCGACGGCCTTTCGCACGTAGCCTTTGGCGCTTTGGCAATCGCGACCGTTTTAAAAACATCCAACACAATGTTCGTCGTTCTTCCGCTTACGGTTTTGTGCGCCGTTTTGATTTTGGCGGCGGGCAACAAGACAAAGATTAAAGGCGACGCGGCGGTGGCCATGATAAGCGTAAGCGCGCTTGCCTTGGGCTACTTGCTGATGAACGTTTTTTCCACCGCGGCCAACGTAAGCGGCGACGTTTGCTCGACCCTTTTTGGAAGCGTTTCAATTCTGACGCTGACCAAAGGCGAAGTCTGGCTCTGCGCCGCGCTTTCGATAATCGTCGTCGCTATTTTCATTTTCTTCTACAACAAAATTTTTGCGGTCACCTTTGACCAAGACTTCGCCCATTCTTCGGGAACCAACGCCGCCGCCCTCAACCTGCTTCTTGCCGTGATCATCGCGGTGATAATTGTATTGGCTATGAATTTGGTCGGAAGCCTTTTGATAAGCGCCTTGATCATCTTCCCCGCGCTCAGCGCGATGAGGCTTTTCAAAAGCTTTTTTTCTGTCACGGTTTGCTCCGCCGCCCTAAGCGTCGTTTGCTCGGTGACAGGACTTTTGATTTCGATAATTTCAGGAACGCCGGTCGGCTCCACAATCGTGGCGGCGGACTTGGCGGCCTTCATTATTTTTTGCGCGGCGGGCGCGGTCAAAAAGCGCCTTCACGCCTAAATTCCGGCGGATAAAAAATGAGAATAATTTTCATACGGCACGGCGAGCCAAACTACGAACTAGACTGCCTCACTCCAAAAGGCCATGTCCAAGCGGCCGCCGCGGCCCAGCGACTTTTGCGCGAAGGCATAAGCGAAGTCTGGTCGTCGCCATTGGGCCGCGCGCAAGAAACCGCCGAGGCTTTTTCCAAGCAAAGCGGCCTTCCCATAAAAACCTTGCCCTTTATGCGCGAGCTTGACTGGGGAAGCATTGACGGCTCGCAGCTTTTTGCGGGCGGCCATCCTTGGTTCACCGCCAACGAAATGGCGCGGCTCGGCCTTCCCTTGGACGCGGCGGGCTGGGAAAACGGCGACTGGTTCAAGAACAACATCGTGACCGGCATCGTAAAGGGCATTCAAGCCGGGATTGACGAATGGCTTTTGGGGCTTGGCTGGGAGCGCCGCGGCTCTTCTTACTGCGCGCTGTCGGAGGACGCGGAAAAAAAGACCATCGCGCTCTTTAGCCATGGCGGCTCCTCTTCCGCCGCCATTGGCCACATTCTCAGCATCCAGTTTCCGCTTACCTGCGCGCTCTTTCACTTTGGGCACACGGGCATAACGATTTTGCGCTTTAGCGGCGAGCCGGGCGTCCCCACCGTTCCCTGCATAGAATTGCTGAACGACATGGCGCACACAACAAACATCGCCTGACCCAGTCCGGCGCGCTTGAACATTTTTGTTTCTTTTGATAGAATCACCGTTATGAAAGAACTTTCAGCTTTAATGGGCGTGCGCGAATCAATTCGCGTTATTGACGCGACATTGCGCGACGGCGGCATTGTGAACGATTTTAAATTCACAGATGAATTTGTAAAGAACCTTTACGCGACCAACATCGCGGCCGGCGTTGACTATATGGAAGTCGGATACAAGGCCTCAAAAAAACTTTTTGACCAATCAAAATTCGGCAAGTGGAAATTTTGCGACGACGACGCGATTTTCAAAGTCATCGGCGACAATTCCGAAAAGAAAATCAAGCTTGCCGTCATGGCCGACGTGGGCCGCTGCGACTTTAAGGAAGACATTCGCCCCAAAAGCGAAAGCGCCGTTGACCTGATCCGCGTGGCCTGCTACGTTCACCAAATCCCCGGAGCGATAGAAATCATCGAAGACGCAAAAAAGAAGGGCTACGAAGTTTCCTGCAACATCATGGCCATCAGCACCGCGCAAGAAGGCGACATCAAGGTCGCGCTTGACATGATAGGACAGTCGCCCGTCGACTGCATTTACATCGTCGACAGCTACGGCTCGATTTTCCCGGAACAAATGCAGCGCATTTGCGCGCTTTACAAGGAATACGCCGACAAGTACGGAAAGCAATTGGGAATCCACGCGCATAACAACCAGCAGCTTGCCTTTGCAAATACAATCGAAGCGTGCGGCGACGGCGTTGACTGGCTTGACGCGACCTACAACGGAATGGGACGCGGCGCCGGAAACTGCTTTATGGAAAACCTCTTGGCCTTCCTTAAAAACCCAAAGTACAAGGTTTACGAAACGCTCAAGTTCATCGAAAACGAAATGCTTCAATTGAAAAAGGACGGAGTTGTTTGGGGCTACGACGTTCCCTACTTGGTCACAGGCTACTTGAACCAGCACCCCCGCGCGGCGATGGCATTCAGCAAGGACAAGCGAACGGACTACTCAAAGTTCTTTGACGAAGTAATCGCTCAGGAATAAGCCGCTCGCGCGAACAGCCGCACTGATAGAGGTATTGCAATGAAAGACTTAGGCGCTAAGACAATGATGTTCCCGATGCCCGTATTGATTTTGGGAACTTACGACGAAAACGGAAAGCCCGACGCGATGAACGCGGCTTGGGGCGGAATCGCCGACGACAACCAAGTTTGGGTTTGCATGTCCAAGCACAAGACGACAGAAAATTTGGCGCTTACAAAAGAGGCGACAATCGCATTTGGAACCGTCGAAACCGTAAAGGCCTGCGACTACGTGGGAATCGTTTCCGCCAACAAGGAAGCCGACAAAATAAAGAAGGCCGGCTGGACTGTGACAAAAAGCAAGAACGTCAACGCGCCCCTTTTTGACCAGCTTCCCCTCACATTGGAATGCCGCCTCTTAAAAATCGTTGACGACGAAAA
Organism: uncultured Spirochaetaceae bacterium; assembly: GCA_902799965.1. Classification (GTDB taxonomy): domain Bacteria; phylum Spirochaetota; class Spirochaetia; order Treponematales; family Treponemataceae; genus Treponema_D. The sequence continues at coordinate 39,114 of CADCCO010000004.1, read as the reverse complement.
ATACTTGTTCCAAATCGTCAACGTCGTCGCCGACGAAAAAATTCTTGACGCGGACGGCAAGGTTGACCTTGCAAAATACCATCCGATAATCTACAATACAGCAGACCACGGCTACTACGAATTCGGAAAGCGCGTCGGAAACGCTTTTAGCGACGGAAAGTCCTTGGCCTAAAATTAGGCGCAATAGAATGAAGAACTCTATCGACATGCTGAACGGGTCCATTTTAAATGGGCTCGTTCGTGTTTCTCTTCCCCTAATGCTTTCGGGCATTCTGCAGATTTTGTTCAACGCGGCGGACATAATCGTCATCGGCCGCTTTGGCTCCAACAACTCGCTTGCCGCCGTCGGAGCGGTGTCGGTGATTTGGGGCCTTTGCTGCCACATATTTATGAGCCTTGGCGGAGGAGCGGCGGTCGTCGCGGGAAAAAACATCGGCGCCGGAAAAAAGTCCGCCGTGGCCGACGTTCTTCACGTTTCAATCGCGCTCGGCCTTTTGCTTGGAGCGCTTCTTTCAATCGCGGCCTGGATTTTTATGCCCGGGATTCTTTGGGCCTTGCAAACGCCGCAAGAAGTTTTTGGCCTTGCGATTCGATACATTCACTACTTGATTCCGGGCCTTCCCGCAATCGCCGTTTACAATTTTGGCGCGGGAACCTTGCGCGCAAAGGGCGACACAAAGAGGCCTCTTTACTTTTTGTTCGCCGCCGGAATCCTGAACGTAATTCTCAACCTGATTTTTGTCATCGCGCTAAAAATGGACGTGGCCGGCGTAGGACTAGCCACAAGCGTTTCCCAATACGCGGCGACGCTTTTGATAATCATATGCCTTGCGCGCGAAGAGGGCGAATTCCGCTTGGAGGCAAAAAGAATCCGCCTGAACGGAAGGGTGGCCGCCGCCATTTTGCGCATCGGCGTCCCAAACGTAATCCAAAACATTTTGTTCACTCTTTCAAACCTGGTGATTCAAGCGGCCATCAATTCCTTTGGCGCCGACGTTATGGCGGGAAACGCCGCGGCCGGCAACTTGGAAAATTTTTGCTGGACCGCGATGATTTCGGTCGAGCAAGCGGGAGTCAGCTTTGTAAGCCAAAACTTTGGCGCCGGAAATTTCAAGCGGGTAAAAAAAAGCGTTTGGGAAACACTTGGCGTCATTTGCGCGACAGGAATAATTTTTGGAGAGCTTACGGTAATCTTCGCGCGGCCCCTGCTTGAAATCTACACTTCAAACCAAGCCTCAATCGCCGAAGGCGTCGTCCGCCTTCGCATTTTGTGCGGCCCCTACATCTTGTGCGGAATAATGTCGTCGCTCGCGGCGGACATGCGCGGTCTGGGTCATTCGACGGAGCCTTCGATTATCGTTTTGCTGGGAGCGTGCGCGAGCCGCATTTTGTGGATTTTCACGGTCTTCCAAACGCCGCGCTTCCACTCAACGCGTTGGCTTTTGTTCACCTACCCCGCGTCATGGGCGATCACCGCAATCGCGCTTGCCTTTGTATTTGTAAGAATCTTTAGACAAGAGCGAGCGCGGTTCGAACCATCGGCTCAAGAGTTTTAGTTCCGCTCGGCGCCTCTTTTTTTGAAACCTTGTCAAAGGTGTTGACGACGATGGAAAGCGCCTTTTTCTTTGCGTAAGCCGCGTGGCAATACAAGCAGTAAGTTTCCATGTCCTGGCCCAAACAGCCGACGCGCGCCCAAGACTTCCAAGCGTCGTCGCCGAGCGCGTTGTATTTGCTGAAAAAGTCGCTGGAAAAAATCGGGCCAGCGTGAAAGCGCAGCTTGTTTTTTTGCGCGTATTCGGCGGCTTTTTGCAAAAGGCCAAAATCGGCGGCGGGAGAAAGATGGCCGCTCACTTCGTATTGGTGGTCGTAGTTTGAGTCGGTGGAAGCGGTCATCGCAAAAATCATGTCGCCTGGCTTGACGAACTTTTTAAAGCCGCCGCAAGTTCCAACGCGGATGATGGCCTCAACGTCATAATAGTTGAACAATTCGTAAAAGTAAATTCCAGCCGAGCCGGATCCCATTCCGCTTCCCATGACGCTTACGGGCTTTCCGTTGAATTTTCCGGTAAAGCCCTTCATTCCGCGAATGTTAGTCACAAGCTTTGAGCCGTCCAAAAAATTTTTGGCGATCCATTCGGCGCGCTCGGGGTCGCCGGGCATCAAAACAATCGGCGCGATTTGTCCTTTTTTCGCCGCGTTGTGCGGGGTGGGTGTCTGCTGAATTTTTTTCAACTTTGAATTATTTTTGCTTGAAGCCATAGTTCAATATTAACATAACGATTGCTATAGCGCAAGAGCGCGAATTGCGCTAATATATAGTTATGATAGGAATCGTTGACTACAACGCGGGAAACATAAAGAGCGTCGAGCGCGCCTTGGACTACTTGGGCGCGAAGTACGTTCTTTCAAAAAACCCCGCCGACTTGGCGAACGTTGACCGAGTGATTTTTCCCGGCGACGGAGAGGCGGCCTACGCCATGCGCGAACTGGTTATGACCGGCTACGACAAATTCTTGCGCGAATGGGCGCAGGACAAAAAGCCCTTGCTGGGAATATGCATCGGCGCGCAAATAATTTTCGACCAAAGCGAAGAAGGCGGCCAAGTTTCCGGGCCGGACGCAAACGGCTCGCCCGCCGGCGAACAGGCCTACACAAAATGCTTGGGAATCATTCCCGGAACAATCCGCCACTTTAGCCGCCTTTGGCGCGAGCGCGACATCGACCCGGCCGACAATTCCCGCAAGGTTCCGCATATGGGCTGGAACGACGTTTCGTTCAGCGGCTCTTGCCCAATCCTAAAAGGCGTTCCCGACGGAAGCGACTTTTACTTCGTCCACTCCTACGTAATCCAGCCGCAAAATCCTTCAGTGATAAAAGGCTTCGCTAATTACGGCGCGATGGTTCCCGCCGTAATACAAAGCAAGAACGTTTTCGCCTGCCAGTTCCACCCCGAAAAATCGGGAAAGGCCGGCCTTCAAATAATAAAGAATTTTGTCGAGGGGGAACTGTAATGCTAAAAAAGAGAATCATTGTCTGCCTTGACGTAAAGGACGGACGCACGACCAAAGGCGTGAAATTCCAAAACAACTTGGACATCGGCGACCCGGTCGAGATGGCGAAAAAATACTACGAGCAGGGCGTTGACGAGCTGGTCTTTTACGACATAATGGCAAGCGCGCGCGGCGAGCGGCCGATTTTGGACTTGATAAGCAAGGTCGCCAGCCAAGTCTTCATCCCCTTTTGCGTCGGCGGCGGAATCGGCTCTATGGAAGACATCCGCTCCACGATTTTGGCCGGCGCGGAAAAAGTTTCGCTCAATTCGCAGGCGGTAAAGAACCCCGACTTGATTAGCCAAGGCGCGAGCGTCTTTGGAAGCCAGTGCATCGTTCTTGGCATGGACGCAAAAAAAGACCCTGAAGCGCCCAGCGGCTACAGGGTTTACCTTAACGGCGGCCGCGTAAAGACCGACTTGGACGCGCTGGAATGGGCCAAGCGCGCCGTCCAGTTGGGCGCCGGCGAAATCGTCCTCAATTCAATGGACGCAGACGGCACCAAGGAAGGCTACGAGCTGACCCTTACAAAAATGATAGCGCAAAGCGTCGCCGTTCCCGTAATCGCGTCGGGCGGCGGCGGCAAAGTCGAGCACCTGGCGCGCATCCTAACGGAAGGCTGCGCCGACGCGGCCCTAATCGCCACGATGGTTCACAGCGGAGAGTACACAATTTCTTCCATAAAGAAAGAATTGTCCGAACTGCATGTTCCTGTACGGATATAACTTTGAAGTAAGAAAAAGGCGCGAAGGAGCCGTTTTTTTACACTTTGAACTGATCTATCTGCCCGCCAATCAGGTCGATAGAATCCTTGACGTCGCCCGAAATCGTCGTGAGCGCGGAAGCGGTCTCGTTGATTTTGGTCGCGCCAATCGACATCTCTTCCATGCTGCCGTTCATCGCGCGCGTGAATTCCTGCAGCGCCGAAACCTCGCGCAAAATCATTTTGTTGCCTTCGCTCATTTCGCTTGCGGCCGCGCTCACTTCCGACGCGCTGTTGTTCATGCTGTGAAGCGCGTCCGTGATTTGGCGGCTACCCTCCTGCTGCTCTTCCATCGCGCTCTTGATTTGCGTGATAAGCTGGTCGGTGTCGTTGATTTGTTCCGAAACAGAAGAAAAGGCTTGGTTTGAATCCGCCGACGCTTTTACGACGGCTTCTATCGATTCCTGAATCTTGTTCAGCTGCTCGCCGATAGTCTTTGACTGGGAGCCGGAAGTTTCTGAAAGCTTTCGGATTTCATCGGCAACGACCGCAAAGCCCTTTCCAGCGTCGCCGGCGTGGGCTGCTTCGATGGCCGCGTTCATAGCCAAAAGGTTTGTCTGCTCCGCGATGGCCGAAATCGCTTGGTTTGCCTCTTGCAACATAACCGACTGGTTCTCGATGCTTCTGATTTGCTCGTCAACCGCCTGCTGCTTGGCGATGCCGCCCTGCGCGTTTACCTCAAGCTCTTTGAACGACGCGGCCATCTTGGCGACCGACTGGTTCACCGAGCCGATGTTGCCGATCATTTGCTCGACGGCGGCCGACGCTTGGGTCACGCCCGACGACTGGCTTTCTATCATTCGTTCAAGCGACTCGATGTTGGAAGCAATCTCGTTGACGGCGGCGGCGGTTTGGTCGACGCTCTTGGACTGGTTTCCGATTTGCGTGTGCATGCTTTCTATGTTGGCGATGATTTGCGTAATCGAAGCGGCCGTGTCCTGCGCGCTGTCTTGCATCGACACGCCCGCGCCGCCGAGCTTTTGGTTGGAGCCTTTGATCTGCGCGATTATATCCTGCAGCTTTTCCATAAATTTGTTGAATTCGACGACAACGTCGGAAACCTCGTCGTTTCCGCGCTTTTTGATGCGCTTGGTCAAATCGGCCTCGCCGGAAGCCACGTCCTCAATCGCGCTCTTTACGGTCTTGAGCGGCTTTAGGCTGATTGACATGGCGGCGCCGACCGCGCAAAAGGCCACGACCAGCATTATCGCGGAAATAAGCAAAACCGCGCGCTTCATCGTTTCGATTTCGTCATAAAAGTCCTTGTACTCGCAGGCGCCAAAGACCGACCAATCCGTTCCAGGAATCGGGCGGAAGGCCGCTATCATTTTGTTTCCGCCGCCAATTCCAAAAACTTGATGGCCTGTTTCGCCATTCATCACGCGAGCCAAAATCGGCCGGACGCTTTCGTCCGCGCCGTCATTCACGCTTTGGAAGCTGGTCACTTGCTCAAAGTTGTTGGAGGCTATCGTTCGGCCCGTGGCGCGGCTTATGACCTGAATGTGTGTGTCGGACTTTCCAAAGGAAATCTGTTCTATTCTTTTTGAAAGAACGTCGCCCAACACGTTAAGGCTAAGGCAGCCGATGGGCTTTCCGTCGGGGCCGTAAACCGGGCTTGCGTAAATTTGGAAAAGAACGTTGGTCACGGGGTTTATCGCCGGGTCGGTGATTGTCGTCTTTCCCTGCGCGGCGTTGTCGATGTAGGCGCGCTTTAGGTTAATCGCCTGGCCGGCGGCGGTGTAGCTGTTTCCGTCCAAGTCGTAGTAGCCGATGTTTTCGTACTCGTCGCTCACTTTGGCGATTCTAGTCAATTGGGCGCATTTTTCCCGCAGGGGAAGGCCGTCGTCCCTTAAAAAGTCCGCAAGCGCGACTGCGTTCAACATGCGGAAGTTCTTTTCTTCCTCGGCCTTGATTTTAGCCGCGGCGGAATCCGAAACCGCGTTCAACAGCGCGTCCACCGAATCGTTGGTGGATTTTGTGGAAAGCTTCATCGCCACCGTGACGATTACAAGGTTGGAAACGATGAATACAAGAAGGACAATCGCGATAAGCCTGAACTGCAGGCTTTGGAAGAATTTAGACGCTTTCATATGCTGCTCCTGGCAAGTAGAATGTGAACGAATTTCCATTTTAGCGCCAGTTTGTTGAAAAAACAAGCGAAAAAACAAATTTTTATAATTTTCATATAGAAAAAATTTTCTTGCATTTTTTGCAGATTGGCGCTACAATAAATATTACTGTATATAAGGAGTTTGCATGAAGGTTAAATTATCCCTCAAGATTTTTTTCATCGTGGCCGCAATGGTCATTTTGTCATCAGTCACGATTTGCGCCATTTCAGTTCTTACCTATAAAGCCCACTTTGCGGAAGAAATTGACGGAAGCGTCCAAACGGCCGGAACTGGCGGCGAGATTCTTCTTAGAAACTGGGAAGACACGCTTAAAGCGGAAGCCAAGACAATCGCCGGCCTAAACCGCACCACAAACGGCTTGGCCAACGGCGACATCGAGGTTTTGGAAGGCGTTGTCCAGGGCCAGGTTGGCAGCATGGACGCCGACTACCTGCTCATCGCCGACCGTGACGGAAACGTCGTCGCGGGAACAATCGGGGTTGGCGGCAGCGTGTCCGACATCGAGGCTTTCCAAAACGTAAAAGACGGCGAATCGATCAGCTATTCTTGGATAGAAAAAGAATGGATGTCTTGGGGCTTGGCCTACGTCGCTCCGGTCCGCTACCAAGGCGAGTTTGTGGGCGCGGTTCTTTCGGCCTATGACTTTGTAAAGGAAGATTTCGTCAACTTGGTAAAGGAAGCCCACGGAACGGAATGCACCGTTTTCCGAGGCGACTTGCGCGTTTCAACAACCCTGCGCGACAGCAAGGGAAACCCGATGACAGGAACCAGGATCGACAACAAGCAGGTCTTGGGCGAAGTTCTTGGAAAGGGCGAAAAGATAAGGCTCAGCAATGTCATCGGCGGAAAGCACTACCGCTCAGTCTACATTCCCCACAAAAACCCCAACGGCCAGGTTGTGGGAATGCTCTTCATGGCAAAGAACCAGCATGTAATCACAAGCGCCACCGAGCAAACCCTGCAGCTTGTAATTCCGTCTTTGGTTGTGATGCTCATCATAATCTCAATCTTGACGACAATCGTTGTCCGCATCGCGGTCGTAAAGCCGGTTTTGACCGTCCGCGACAGCTTAATTAAAATTTCAAGCGGCGACGCGGACTTGACCCAGCGCATCGACTCCAAGTCAAAGGACGAGGTCGGCGAAGTAGTCGGCGGCTTCAACGCCTTTATGGAGCGCTTGCAGTCAATCGTAAAAATCATCAAAGAGCAGAATACCGACTTGGAGTCCGGCGGCGAGAACATGGGCGCCATCAGCCAGGACACGGCCAGCGCGATTACCGAAATCATCGCCAACATCGATTCCATCCACACTCAAATCGAAACTCAGGGCAACAGCGTAAACCAAACCGCCGGCGCCGTGAACCAGATTTCTTCAAACATCGACTCTTTGAACAAGATGATCGAAGGCCAGACAGCCGGAATCACCCAGGCTTCCGCCGCCGTAGAAGAGATGATTGGAAACATTTCTTCGGTCAACCAGAACGTCGAAAAAATGGCCAACTCGTTCGAAGCGCTCAACCAGAACGCCGACATCGGCTTTAAGAAGCAGCAGGACGTTAACGAAAAGATTCAGCAGATTGAAACCCAGTCCGCCATGCTTGAGGACGCGAACCAAGCCATCGCAAACATCGCGGCGCAGACAAACCTCTTGGCCATGAACGCGGCCATCGAGGCGGCCCACGCCGGCGACGCGGGAAAAGGCTTCAGCGTTGTCGCGGACGAAATCCGAAAGCTTTCGGAAACTTCAACCGGCCAGTCAAAGACCATCGGCGAGCAGTTGGCCAAGATTAAGGAATCAATCAGCAACGTGGTTACAGCCAGCGACGAGTCAGCCCAGGCGCTCACCGTCGTGGCCGACAAAATCCGCGACACCGACCAGTTGGTTCTTCAAATCCGCACCGCTATGGAAGAGCAGACGGAAGGAAGCCGCCAGATCAGCGAAGCGCTTAAGAACATGAACGACGGCTCTATCGAAGTCCGCAACGCCAGCGAAGAGATGACTGAAGGCAACAAGTTGATTTTGGAAGAAGTCCGCCGCTTGCAGGACGCCACGCTTGCCATGAAGGGCAGCATGGAAGAAATGTCGCAAGGCGCGGAAAAGATCAACGAGACCGGCGCCGCCTTGAACGACGTTGCCGGAAACCTCAAGGAATCAATCTACAAGATTGGCCAGGAAATCAACAACTTTACAGTCTAAGTATTAGTCAGGATAATAGGTCGCTCGATTGCGATCCGTTTCAAAGACGTCCACCGAATAAAGGCGGACGTCTTTTTTTTGCGCGTCCAGCTCGGCTTGAACGCCCTTGCAAATGTAAAGCGCGATTCGCTCGGCGCTGGGATTTTGGTCAAAAAAGGGATTGTCGTTGAGGTTGGTGTGGTCAAGGCCTGCCAAAACTTTTTTAAGCGCGGCCTTAAGCTGGCTAAAGTCGAGCAGCATTCCGCCCTCGTTAAGCCGCTCGCCGCGAACGGTTACAAAAACCTTGTAGTTGTGGCCGTGCAAATTTTCGCACTTTCCGTTATAGTCGCGCAAAAAATGCGCCGCCGCAAAATCATCCTCTATCCGAACTTCAAACATACGCTTATTGTAGCGCCTTTATCTTGAAATTCATAGCGCTTTGCGGTAAAATGTTGCGCTATGGAAAAGAAGTTGTCTTCCTTGCTGGATTCATTTGAGTTTAAGGCGCTCGCGGCCGACGGCGTCAGCGCTTTGGACGAATCTTTGATTGGCGCCACGACGGTCGTGGGGCTTGCCTTTGATTCGCGCGACGTTAAGGACAACTATCTTTTTTTCGCGCTGCCTGGAAGCCACGCCAACGGAAACCAATTCATCGCGGCGGCCATCGACGCGGGCGCCAGCGTCATCGTTTACCAAGGCGACTTGACCCGCGAAGAAAGCGCGCAAATTGCAAAGTCCATCGTTTGCCGAACGCTCGGCAACATCGGCGACGAGAAAAAAAAGCTTTCCGACTTGGTGATGCCGGTCTTGCTAAAAACGCCTGACTCGCGAAAAGCGATGGCGCCGATTTCCGCCGAGTTCTACGGAAACCCTTCAAAAAAATTAATCGTAATCGGCGTTACGGGAACCGAAGGAAAGTCTTCCACCGTTTCCTTCATTTGGCAGCTCTTGCGCCTGTCGGGAAAAAAGGCGGGCTTCATTTCCACAGTTCAGTATTCCTTGGGCGGAGAAGCGATAGCCAACCCCGTTCACGCCACCACGCCGGAAGCGCCTATAATCCAGCGCGAGCTTTACGAAATGGTTCAGAACGGCTGCGAGTACGCCGTTGTCGAAAGCTCCAGCCACGGCCTAAGCGAATCCCTTGGCCGCTTGGACAAGGTTCTTTTTGACTGCGGCGTTTTCATGAACGTGACGCTGGAGCATTTGGAATTCCACAAGACCTTTGAAAAATACCGCGACGACAAGGCAAACCTTTTCCGCGCGCTTGACAAACACGACCACCGCAAAATCGTGAACAACGTTGACCTTGACGTTCTTCCCTGCGGCGTTGTCAACATGGACGATCCGTCAGCCAAATATTTTTGCGAGGCTACAAGCGCTCGCGTTTACGGCTTTACCGCAGACCAAGACGGAAGCGCAAGCCAAAAAAGCGCGGCGCCGCTCGACGGCGTGGATTTTGTCTCAGCAAAAAAAATCGACGCTCAAGAAAACTATTTGGAATTTGAAATCCAGCACGGCGCCGCTTTTGACGGCCTTGACCAAAACATAAGCGTTCGCACAAATTGCGTCGGCGCCTTTAACGCAAAAAACATTATGGCCGCGATGATTGCGGTGAACAAAATGGCCGGAGTTTCAATGCGCGACCTTTGCCGCGCCGCCGCCAAGCTTGTTCCGATTACGGGCCGCATGACAAAAATCGCGCGCGGCCAAGACTTTGAAGTCATCGTTGACTACGCGCACACGCCTTCAAGCTTTGAAGAAATTTTCCCGCCGATAAGGGCGCGCTGCAAGGGAAAAATTTTCGCCTTGTTCGGAAGCGGCGGCGAGCGCGATTTGACCAAGCGGCCCTTGCAAGGACAAATCGCGGCCAAGTGGTGCGACATAATCGTTTTGTGCGACGAAGACCCGCGCGGAGAAGACCCCCGCGCGCTTTTGGAGCAAATCGCCGCCGGCGCTTTAAAAGAAGGCAAATCGATGAACGCAAACTTGTTCATCGTTCCTGACCGGCCAAAAGCGATTCGCTTTGCCTTTGGCATGGCGAAAAAAGGCGACATAGTTTTGCTATTGGGAAAAGGGCATGAAAATTCGATAATATACAAAGACCGCGCGATGCCTTACGACGAAATCGCCGAGGCAAAAAAAGCGCTTGCGGAAATTGGATATAACAAGGAAGTGTAAAAATGAATTTGGCAATTTTATTCGGCGGAAAATCCAGCGAGCACGAAGTCTCGCTTGTAAGCGCGGCCTCTGTAGCCCGCAACATCGACAGTTCCAAGTACAAGTTGATTCCGATTGGAATTTCAAAAAACGGAAAATGGTTTTTGCAAAGCGACGAAGAATTAAAGCGAGTCCAAAACAATCCCGCCGCCGCTTTTAAAATCACGGAAGACGACGCAAATTTGGTCAGCGTGATTCCGGGCGGAAAAAAAGCCGCCTTCTCAGCCGGCGGAAAAGCGCTTGAAGTTGACGCGGTTTTTGGCGTAGTTCACGGAACTTTTTGCGAAGACGGCGTAATGCAGGGCTTGCTCGCGGCGGCGGAAGTTCCTTACGTTGGCTGCGGCGTCATGGCCAGCGCGCTTACAATGGACAAAGAGATGACCAAAGAAATTTGGAACAACAACGGACTTCCGGTTGTTCCCTACAAGTGCTTTAAGCGCGCCGACATCAACGACAACAAACGCTACGACGAGCTGGTCGAAAACACGATAAAGGAATTTGGCTTTCCGCTTTTTGTAAAGCCTTGCAACGCCGGCTCTTCCGTTGGCGCCGGCAAGGCGAGCAACGCGCGCGAATTTTCCATGGCGCTTGCCGAAGCCTTTATGTGGGACGACAAAGTTTTGGTGGAAAAAGCGGTGAACGCGCGCGAGATTGAATGCAGCGTCACGGGAAACGCCGTGATTCAAAATCCTGAACACAGCTACAGCGCCGTCAAAGCCTACACGCCGGGAGAAATTCTTCCAACCCACGAGTTCTACGACTACGAGGCGAAATACACCGATCCCAACGGAGCGGCTTTGAAAATCCCTGCGGACATTGACGAAGCGACGATGGAAAAAATAAAGTCAATCGCGCAAAAAGCCTACAGCGTCTTGGACTGCTCCGGCCTAAGCCGAGTGGACTTTTTCATCGACAAAGATTCAGGCAAAATTTACTTGAACGAAATCAACACGATTCCAGGCTTTACCTCAATCAGCATGTTCCCAAAAATGTGCGAAGCGGCGGGCTTGGGCTACAAGGACTTAATCAACCTTTTGATTGACGAAGCCGTCGAGCGCTACGATTCGCGCAAAAAGCTTTTGACGTCGCGCTAACAAATAAGGAGACTAAAAATGAACGCGCATATTTACCCCAAGGGCTGTTTTTTCAATTCGATTGACGACATTAAAGACAAGCATGTGACAGTGATGGGGCTTGGCCTTAACGGCGGCGGCGAGGCGGCCGTCCGCTTTTTGCTAAAGCATGGCGCGTATGTTTTAGTCACCGACATGAAAACAGAGGAGCAGCTAAAGCCCACGCTCAATTCAATCGCCTGCGACGACACGCTTGACAAAGAGCGGCTTACATACGTTTTGGGCGGCCACAGGATCGAAGACTTTCGCAACGCGGACTGCGTGATAAAGAATCCCGGCGTTAAAATTCAGGGGAACGATTTTTTGAGCGCCGCCCAGGCTATTGAAAGCGACATCAGCTTGTTCTTGCGCTTCACCAAGGCGCCGATAATCGCGGTGACAGGAAGCAAGGGCAAGTCTTCAACCGTAAGCGCGATTCACTACGGCTTGAAGCAGGCGGGCTTTGACGCTTTTTTGGGCGGGAACATAACAGTAAGCCCCCTCACCTTTTTGGAAGAGACGAACGAGAACACGCCGGTCGTGCTGGAACTCTCAAGCTGGCAGCTGGCCGACTTGCGCGGACGCGGATTGCTCAAGCCGAAAATTTCTTTGATTACAAAAATCGTTCCCGACCACCAAAACTGGTACGGCAACATGGAAGACTACATTGCGGACAAGCGCTTGATTTACGCCGACCAAAGCGACGGCGACTTTATGATTTGCGACGCGGACAAAGACGAGCTTGGAACCGGCCCGGAAGCAGGCGGCTCTTGGGGAGACTTGTTCGCGCGCGAATGCAAGGCAAAAGTTTTGCGCTACAAGCAAGACCGCTTGGACGGCTCGCAATACGGCGTGTGGCTGGCATTTGACCAAAACAACAACTTGGCCGCCTGCGCCCGAATTCCCGGAAAAGAAAAAGAAGAAAAAGTTTTGGGAAGCGTTTCCGTTCCGGGCCGCCACATGAGGCAGAACCTTATGAATGCCGCGCTTGTCCTTTACCTTATGGGCGTTGACGCGCAAAAGATTCAAAAAATTCTTGGCGAATGGAACGGCATTCCGCACCGCTTGCAGTTTTTCCACCAGTGGCGGGGAGCGGCGAAAACTGTTCGCTTTTACAACGACTCTTGCGCCACAGTGCCCGAAGCGGCGGCGGCCGCAAGCGCCTCTTTTGGAAAGCCAGTCGTTTGCGTAATGGGCGGAACAGACAAGGGCTTGGACTTTGAGCCTTTGGCCGCCGCCCTCGACCCGTCATCGCGCTCTTCAACGCCGCCGGCCGCCCTATACCTTTTGGCAGGAAGCGGAACGGACAAGCTTTTGCCGCTCTTAAAAGAGCGCGGCGCCGCGTACAACGGCCCATACAATTCGCTTGAAGAACTGCTTTCCGCGCTAAAGAATGATTTTGAAAACCCTGAATCCGCGGCGGCAAAAAACGACACGGTCGTTTTTTCGCCAGGCTGCACTTCGTTCGGAATGTTCGCCAACGAGTTTGACCGCGGCGAAAAATTTATGGCGGCCGTCAAGAAAATGTTTTGACAGCAGCCTGGCAAAAAAAACGCGCGGATTTTTCCGCGCGTTTTTTTTTGCCGCAGGGGCGACAATTATTTTTTCCAGGGCTTTAGGCGCAAGTAAGTTTCGTTGCGGTCGCTTCCGACAGAAACGATTCCCACCGGCGTGTTAGTGAAGTCTTCGATGAACTCAATGTAAGCCTTGGCGTTTTTGGGCATCTTGGAATAAGAGCCGCATTTTTTGAGGTCTTTCTTCCAGCCGTCAAACTTTTGCAAAACGGGCTTGGCCTTGTTGAGCGCCGGAATGCTTGTGGGGAATTCCGTAACGATTTTTCCGTCGATGTCGTAGGCGACGCAAGCCTCGATTTCGTCCATGTCGTCGTAAATGTCAAGGTGGGTCAAAACGAGCGAGTCGATTGAGTTAACGTGGCAGGCGTAGCGGAGCGCGACCAAGTCAAGGTAGCCGCAGCGGCGCGGACGGCCTGTTGTCACGCCAAACTCGTTTCCTTTATTGCGAACGTAGTCGCACAACTCGCCTTCGCTTTCGGCGTTGAATTCGCTGGGCATAGGGCCGTTGCCGACGCGAGTCTCGTAGGCTTTGAAAACGCCGAAAATTCTGTCCAATGAGCGGGGACCGATTCCGGATCCCGTTGACGCTCCGGCGGAACAAGAGGCGCCGCTTGAAACGTAGGGATATGTTCCGCTGTCGATGTCGAGCATCGCGCCTTGCGCGCCTTCGAACAAAATGTTCTCTTTGCGGAACTCCCACATTTTTTCGGCGATGTTCACGCGCATTGAAAGAAGCTTTTCCATGTAGGGCTTGAGGAAGTCCTTGTCGGCCTGGTCAAGGTCGTTCATTTTTTCGTCCCAGTCAAGGTCGGCCAAGCGGATTCCGTCGCGCTCGGATTTTTGCGAATAGGTTGTTCCGATTCCGCGGCCTGTCGTTCCGATCGGGCGCTTGCGGGCGGCGTCGCGCTTTTTGTCCATTTCGCGGTAGCCGGGCAAAACGATGTGGGCGCGGTCGGAGATGAAAACGCGGCCTTCCCAATCGATTCCGTTGTCTTTGAGCATTTTAAGTTCGGCAAAAAGGGCTTCGGGGTCAACTACCATTCCCGAGCCAAGGAAAACCGTCTTTCCGGGATACAAGATTCCAGACGGAACTTGGTGCAGCGCGTATTTTTTTCCGTCAACCACAATTGTGTGGCCGGCGTTGGCTCCGCCCGCAAAGCGCACGACATACTTCGCGTCCTGCGCCAAAAAATCGACAATCTTTCCCTTGCCTTCGTCGCCCCACTGGGCTCCCATTACGACAACGTTCATTTTACGCCTCAAAAGTCTATAAATTTCGCAAAAAGCCCGGCCCCGCCGTTCCCCTTGCGCGCCAATCATTATAGCGACATTATGAAATTTATTCAACAAGCGCGGATTGCCCAAGGCAAACGGAATTGATGGTAAAACAAAAACGCGGGGCTCCCGCCGGGCTCAATCCTTGCAAACTTATGATGTAAATTTTTACCGTAACCAAAAACATTTTTCGCTACGCAAAAAACGTTTTTGGTCTCTATGCCAGTCGGCAAAATTTACAAATAAGTTTGAAGGCTTGCCCCGACTCCGCCCCGCGTTTTTAAATATTCCCCAATCGTTTGCCTTGACAACCGCTTGACAGGTTTCCGCTGGGGGCGTCCAAGTTTTTTTGTTTGAATTTTTTTATGCGGTTGGCGCGGCAAAATGCCGATAATAAGAATATGAAACTAGCGGCGATGCTGCCGATTATCCTCGGCGTGTTGAAGAATCCAATCGTAATCATAAGCGCGGCGGTCATAATTCTTTACTTGAATTTTGTCTTTTTTGTCGCGCGTTACGTAAAAAGGCCGCCGCGTCCCAAGCGGAAGAAAGTCGCCGCGCCGCCGCCGCCCGCCAAGAAGGAAGGCGAGAAGAAAGAGGGCGAAGGTGAAGGCACAGGGGATGCCGGCGCGGAGGGCTAGAAATGTCCTTGAGCGCGGCCAGCGCTCCGTTCCACAAAATGCCCGCGTTGTAAACCGAGCCGCTTTTTTCCAATTGCTCCAAAATCCCGTCGATGTCGCTTGAATCCCAAATGTTCACGCCGAAAATTTCTCTGTCGCGCGCGTTCAGTTTTTTCATTGTCTTTTCCACAATTCGATTTTTGCCGTAGTAGTTTTGGTTTTTGCGGATGAACTTATGGACAAGGCGCGCGTCTTCCGCGTCAAAGACAGTCGGCGGCTTCCATTCGATTCCCTTTTGCCGCGCGGAATTGCGGCCGTCGCAAATGTCGCAGCCCGCGCAAAGCGCTTTTTCTCCTCCAAGCGCGTCAAGCAAAACTTGGCGGCGGCAGCTCTTGCTTTGGGCAAATTCCAACAAGACGCGCTCGCGGCTTCCCGCAGGAAATTTTCGCCGCTCAAAATCGTCCGCGCGGCTCCACAATAAAATCGCCTTTGAAACTTTTCTGTCGCGCCCGCCGCGCCCCGCTTCTTGAATGTAGCTTTCAGCCGTTGGGCTTGCCGCAAGGTGAACGACCGTGCGAACGTCCGGCTTGTCCACGCCCATCCCAAAAGCGCAAGTGCAGCACAAAACCGCGTCGGCCTTTGGGAAAAACCATTTTTCAACGGCAGCCTTTTCCTCGCGGCTCAAACCGGCGTGATAGAATTTAACATTGTCGCAGCCGACGCATTCGGCCAACTCGCGCGCCATGTCCTCCGACGCGGCGCGCGTTCCGCAAAAAACAATCATCGGCTTTTGCTCGGTCGCCGCCAAACGGCAGACGGCTTTTTTCTTGGACCAAGCGTATTGGACGGAATAGCGGATGTTGGACCGGTCGCTTTCACCGCGAACGACATGGGCCGCGCCGCCAAAAAGAACTTGGCTAACGCGCTCCAAAACTTTTGGCGAGGCGGTGGCGGTAAAAGCCGTCACAAGAGGAACGCCCAAGTCCGCGATGATTTTTCCAAGCGTCAAATAGGCCGGGCGGAAGCTGTCGCCCCACTCCGCCACGCAGTGAGCCTCGTCTATCGCTATGTGCGAAATCTTCGCGGACTTGAGGCGCTCCAAAAGCGCGGCGCTCTGAAGAACTTCCGGGTTGGCCAGAATCACTTTTGCGCCCGCAGCCAAGCGGCGAAAATTTTCTTCGCGCTCATTGTCGCTTTGGCCGCCCTTAAAGACGACGCATTCGATTCCGTTTTGCTCAAGCCGCCGCTTTTGGTCGGACATCAAGGCGAGCAATGGATAGAAAATCAAGGTAGGCCCTGGAAGCATGACGGCGGGAAGCAAAAAGCACATTGACTTTCCCGCGCCGGTGGGGAGCAGAACGATTTGGCGGCCCAGGCAAAAAATGTCGGTCGCGTCGGCGGCGGCTTCTTGGACTTGCGAAAGATTTTCGCCATTGCCAGGAAGCGCGGCTTCTTGGGCTTGCGAAAAATCTTGGGGGCGCGGCGCTTCTTGGTCTTGCGAAAAGCCTTGGCCTTGCAAGCAATTGTCGGCAGCCGCGTCCAAAATGTTTCCGATGACAAGCCGCTGCCATGGGAACAAATGCTTTACGCCAAAAACGTTTTTGGCAACGGACAAAACTTCGTCGTCCGCCTCTCTTCCGTCGGCTTCGAAAATTTTTCCGCGCAATTCTTCCGGAAGGGCGGCGCAGTCTTGGCCTTGCGAAAGATTGGCAGCGGCGGCTTTTTTGGTCTTGCAAAAAATTTGGGCAAGCGCGGCGGTTCTACATTTTAGCTTGAAAAAAATCTTCATGCCTATAAGATATAAATTTTTTTGTTTTTTTTGACGATTTTTTTCAAAAAGCGCTTGACATTTTTTACGAATTAGCGTATGCTAACTATGTAAGTTGTAAGGAACCTAGTTCCTGATAAAGTTCTCCTCCAGCCCCCGATGTCCGTCGGGGGCTATTTGTCCATAATCGTTATTTCCACGCGGCGGTTTTTGGCGCGGCCCGCTTCGGTCTTGTTGTCGGCTATGGGCGCGTCGCCGCCCATTCCCTTTGTAAAGACGTGATACTTGTCGCGGACTTTATTCTTTATCAAGTAGTCGGCCACCGCTTGGGCGCGCTCCTCGCTCAATTGCTGGCGGCTTTCTTTTGTTCCGCGAAGCGCCGTGTGCCCTGTGACCAACAAGTCGTTGTCAGGATAGGCGTTCAAGATTTGCGCGATTTTGTCAAGCTTTTCGCGCTCCTTTTTTACAAGAATGTCGCTGTCGGGCAAAAACTGAATGTTTTCGATGCTCAGGGTCAAGCCCTTTTCGCCCGCGCTAACGCTCACGTCGGAAATTCCCAAGTCGTTGATTTTTTCGATTACGGCCGCAACGCTGGCTTGGTCTGCGGTGCGGGTAAAGTCCGTGACCTCGGCGTGAGCCGTTCCTTCAAAGCGCAAAAGGTTTTTGGCGCTAGTAAGAATTTCGATTTTAAATTCCTCGCGGTAATGGTCGATGCAGCCCTTCTCTTGGTCCCAGTAAACGGTTTGATGCGAATAGCCTTGCGTGGCCACCGGAACTTCTCCGCGCAAAGAAGCGTAAAGGGACTTGTCGACCGCGTATTCCATTTCATACTGAACGTCAAATTTGCAAAACTCTTTTCCGTTTTCGTCTTGAACGATTCCCAAAAATTGATAGCTCGCGTCAAAAGGAATTTTGTATGGCGTATTTATGTTGAAGGTTCTTCGCAAGTCGTGCGCCTCGTGGCCTTGCGCCGTCCACATAAAGCCGGGCTCAATTTCCTCTTGCGGAAAAATCGGAACGTCGCGAACGACCGGCATAAAATACTCGTCGGAAATTTCGTATCTTCCTGTAGGGTCGCGCTTAAAGACGCTTGCGTAATCCTCTCCGTAACTAAAGGCTCCGCCCCGCGCGCCTGTAGAGCGCTCGCTTGTCATAAATGTGGCGTTATGCGCGCCCCTGCCCTCTTGGTCCACGCCTGTCACTTGCACGGAAACGCGGTTCAAAATTTCAGCGTGATGATGGAAAGCGCCGTTGAAAAAAACGTCTTCTTGCACGGTCGAAAGAACCCTATACGAGTCGCCTTCTTTATATTTAAACTCGAACAAATATCCCTGCGCGAAAAAAAATCCGCCCGCCAAGAGAAAAAGAAAAAAAGCGATTTTATTCTTCATGCGAAAAACCTCGATTCATTATCGACATAAAAAAAACAAAAGTTTCCATAAAATTACCGATTATGGCAAAAAAAATTTGCTTTTTTGCCGATAAGTGGTATAATTGAATTCATTCAAAAACATTTGGAGGACAATATGTCAGACGAAAATTCAAGCCAAGCGCAAAAGAAAATCAACCGAAAGCGAAAAACGATGCTCGCTAAACTTTTGGGCGTAATAGCGTCTGTAATTGTGGCCGCCTTTGTGGTTCAAAACTTAATCATCATACGGGACGTTAGAAATCAAACAGTCGAGTCAAACATAAACGACATAAACGAAGTCGCCAATTCATACATTGAGTCGACGGGCTTGTTTGTCGAAGGAACGATGAACGAGCTTGACGTTTACACAAAATCGGACGTAGTCGTATCTGGCGGCTCGGCGGAAGAAATCGGCGCCTGGCTTGCCCAAACGTCTTCGCGCAGGCCAACCTGCTTTGCTTACGTTCTTTTCATAGCGGCGGACGGAAATTCTTGGTACGACTCGGGCAAGCGCGGAAACCACAGCGACCGCGCCTACTACAAAAAAATCGCGAACGAAGGCGCCGAGCAAGTGGTGAACAATCCCACAGTCGCCAAGGCTACGGGAAAAGTCAGCGTAATGTTCGTAAAGGCCGCCCGCGACGGCAACGGCAATTTGTCGGGAATGTTCGTTGGCGTTGTCGGCATGGACTACCTTACCACGCTTATTGGCGGAATCAAGCTTGGCGAAAGCGGCTACGGCTTTATGCTTGACGGAAACGGAGTTGTCATCGCGCACCCCAAGCAAGAGATGATAATGAACGCCAACTTGCTTTCAGACGAAAACATTGGCGAGGGAGAAAAGGAAATGGCCCGCGAGATGACGGCGGGAAACAGAAGCAGCCGCGAGGTTCAGCTTAGCGACAATTCGACAGCCTTGGTAAGTTACGGAAACGTTCCCGGAACGCCGTGGTCAATCGCGATTACCGTACCCATAAAGCAATTGCACGCCACCGCCGACCACTTGAGGTTTGTCCTTATCGTAGGCAACATCATTTTGGCCGCCATCATACTTCTTGTAACAGCCTTTATGATAGCCAGAGCGATAAAACCCTTGCGCGGAGTCGTCATCGCCATTGAAGAAATCGCAAGCGGAAACGCCGACTTGACCCGCCGCCTTGACGCGCGAAGCAACAATGAAATCGGCCAAGTCGTCAACGGCTTCAACGACTTTGTGGCAAAACTGCAGGGCATAGTTTCAAAGATAAAGCTTTCAAAAGACAACCTCTCGGCTTCTGACAGCGACATGGAAGCGGGAATCAGCGACACTGAAAATTGCGTTGAAAAAATTCTACAGAGCATCAACGCTGTAAAGAAAAGCGTCGCCGAACAAAACGACAGCGTTCACTCCACATCAAGCGGCGTGACTCAAATTTCAAGCAACATCGAGTCTCTTGAAAAAATGATTCAAGAGCAGTCAAGCGGAGTGACAGAAGCCAGCGCCGCCGTAGAAGAAATGATTGGAAACATAGCCAGCGTAAACACAAGCGTGGAAAAACTTTCCACCTCGTTTGTGTCTTTGCGCGACAGCGCCAGCGAGGGAATCGCCAAGCAAAACACTGTCACAGAAAAGATTGAGCAAATTGAACTTGAGTCGGAAATGTTGCAAGAAGCCAACATCGCCATCGCCGCGATTGCCGAGCAGACAAACTTGCTTGCCATGAATGCAGCCATCGAGGCCGCGCACGCCGGCGAAGCGGGTAAAGGCTTTAGCGTTGTCGCCGACGAAATCAGAAAGCTTAGCGAAACATCAAGCGAACAGTCAAAGACAATCGGCGCGCAGCTTTCTAAAATCAAAGATTCAATTATGGACGTTTCAAGTTCATCGACGGACTCGAGCCAAGCCTTCCAAGCGGTTTCTGAGAGCATTCACTCAACGGACGAGCTTGTGCGCCAAATCAAGAGCGCGATGGACGAGCAGCAGGAAGGCTCGAAGCAAATCCTTGAAGCCTTGCGCGTAATGAGCGACAGCACAAGCGAAGTGAAGAACGCCTCGCAGGAAATGGCCGCCGGCAACCAAACGATTTTGAATGAAGTTTCCGTTTTGCAGGAAAACTCAGCCAAGATTAATCAATGCGTTCAGGATATGGACGCAAGCGCGCGCCAGGTCAACGACACAAAGAACACTTTGAGTACTTTGAGCGCTCAAATGACAGGCGCCATCGCGGACATCGGCCACGAAATCGACCAGTTCCGTGTCTAATCAACTCGTGCCGTCGCTTGCAAAACCGAAATTGTCGTTTCGAGTTGTTTTCGCGCAAGCGCGGTGCGGTTCTCAATCAAACTCGCGCGTGATGTTCTTGAGCCACTTGCCGCTCTTGTAATGGAAAATGTTCACCGGCATTTTTTCAAACTCGTCCAAGTATAGAACCAAGTAGACGAGGACGGGCGGCAGCTTTAGGACAAAGGCGGCGACCATTCCCAGCGGAACGGAAACCGCCCACATTGCGATTGTGTCCATTATAAAGCCATACTTCGCGTCGCCGCCTGAACGGAAAACGCCGCAAACAAAAACCGTGTTTATCGCCGCGCCGACTACAGAGAACGCGTTGATGTACAAAAGCGGCGTGAGCATTTTTGTGGCTTCTTCCGTAAGCGTGGCCATCTTGAACAAAAGGGGCTGCGAAACGACCAGCGCGGCGGCTCCGACAAGGCCGGCAAAAAAGGTGCTCTTTACCAAACGGCTCGCGCTGCGCCTGGCCTGCTCGTACTGGCCCGCGCCGATTTGCTTTCCCACCAAAATCGCGCCGCCGTAAGCCATTCCAAAGCAAACGATTGTCGCCAAATTTCGCAAAACGTTGACCAAAGAATTTGCCGCGACCAAGTCCGCGCCAAGGTGGCCCATAATCACCGCGTAAGTGGCAAAGCCCGCGCCCCAAACGACTTCGTTTCCAATCGCGGGAAGCGAATACTTTACAAAGTCCCTAAGCAAAACAAGGTTTTTCCTAAAAAGGCATTCAGGCTTAATCTTCAATTCGCGGACGCGCGATATTACAAAGACGCTCAGGGCCAGCTCTATGATGCGGGCGAGGGTTGTGGCAAGCGCCACGCCGCGGATTCCCATTTTGGGAGCGCCGAACAAGCCAAAGATGAAAACCGCGTTCCCGAAAATGTTCAGCAAAAGCGCGGCGGTCGTTATGATTGTAACGTCCTTGGTCCGCTCCACGCTTTTTAGCGTGGCTTGGATTATTTGCGAGAATGAAAGCAAAAAATACGACACGCCGACAATGTGAAGGTATTGCGCGCCCGCATCAATGAGCGCTTCGTCGTTGGTGAAAATTTTCATCAAAACGCGCGGGGCGAAAATCGCCGCAAGCCCAAAAGCCGCGCCGACCAAAGCCGAAAGCTTTGTTCCGATTCCAAAAATCGTTTCGATTGAATGGGTGTCGCCCTTTCCCCAGTATTGCGCGGCGAGCATTACAACGCCGCTTGAAAGGCCTATGTAAAAGAGAAACATCACCATTTGCACGTAGTTGGCGAGCGACGAGGCGGCGATTGCCGTTTGGCCAACGTAGCCCAGCATTATTACGTCCGCCGAACCGACCGCCGCGCCCAAAAGGTTTTGCAGCGCTATCGGCGCGACTATCGTAAAAAGGGATTTATAAAAGGAGCGGCGCTCTTTTTGTTCGTCAAATGTTTTTTCCATAATAAAAGCAAGCATAAAAGAGCGGCCGCCTTTTGTCAAGGCACGCGCTTGCCGGGGCGGCCAATTTGACAAAGGCGCGGAATTGATTTAAAATGCGCTTGAAGGAATTCAAGGGAAGCGCGGTGGAAAAAACTTATCTTGCCATAGACTTAAAAACTTTTTACGCCTCTGTCGAATGCGTCGAGCGCGGCCTTGATCCGCTTACCGCAAAATTGGTTGTGGCAGACGAGTCGCGCACCGAAAAAACGATTTGCCTCGCGGTGACGCAAGCGCTAAAGGCTTACGGTCTTTCGGGCCGCAGCCGCCTCTTTGAGGTTGTCCAAAAGGCGCGCGAAGTGAAATTTAAAACCGGGAAGGATTTGGAATACACAGTCGCAAAGCCGAGAATGGCCTTATATATGGAATATTCCGCGCGCATTTACGAAGTCTACCTAAAATATTTTAGCCCGGACGACATTCACATTTACAGCATAGACGAAGTTTTCATCGACGCGACTTCCTACCTAAAGCTTTACAAAACCGACGCGCGCTCCTTGGCGCAAAAAGTCATAAAGGACATTCTGGCTGCCACAGGCGTGACGGCCACGGCGGGAATAGGCCCCAACCTCTACTTGTGCAAAATCGCGATGGACATTATGGCAAAGCATGTCAAGGCCGACAAAGACGGAGTCCGCATCGCAGTCCTTTCGGTAAAAGGCTACCGCGAAAATTTTTGGAACCACACTCCCCTAACGGATTTTTGGCGCGTCGGGAACGGAACCGCAGCGCGCCTTTCAAAGCTGGGCCTTTACACGATGGGCGACATCGCGCGCCGTTCCCTAAAGGACGAGGACTCGCTCTACAAGGCATTTGGAATCGACGCGGAAATTTTAATCGACCACGCGTGGGGCGTTGAGCCTTGTTCAATTGAAAACATAAAAAACTACAAGTCCTCGTCAAAAAGCGTAAGCGAAGGCCAAGTTCTGCAAAGTCCCTACACGGCGCAAAAGGCGCGCGTCGTTGTCCGCGAAATGGCGGAAGTCCTTGCGCAACGGCTGACGGAAAAGCAGCTGGCCTCGGATTTTTTCAGCCTTTACATTTGCTACGACCGTTCCTCCATAACCGAGGAATACCAAGGAGATGTGGAACTGGACTACTACGGCCGGCCCGCGCCAAAGCCAAGCCACGGTTCCATCCGCATGGACTTACCAACCGCGTCGCTAAAAAAAATCAGCCAAGGCGTTCTTTCGCTTTACGACCGGATAACGGACGGCTCCCTTTTTGTCAGAAGAATCAACATCAGCGCCGACAACGTGATTCCCCAAAAAGAAGAGCAGACCGACCTGTTCACGGACATCGAGGCGCAAAAAAAAGAAATGTCCCTCCAAAACACAATGCTGAAAATTCAAAGCCGCTTTGGCAAGAACGCGATGCTCAAGGCCAGCGACTACAGCGAAGGCGCCACATTGCGTGAACGCAACGAACAAATCGGAGGGCACAGGGCGTGACAAAAAATTACAACGACATAATCGACCATGAATGGCTCGGTTCTCCAAAGCGCCCGCGAATGCCGCTCGCAAGCCGCGCGAAAATTTTTATGCCCTTTGCGGCGCTGCGCGGTTTTGAGGAACTTATCGAAAAGAAAAAATTGGAAATAGAAAAAAGCCGGGAAATGAAAACGGAGGACGCGCCGCAATGAATGTTGACCCAACAATTTTTTTCGCGATTCTCGCGGGCCTTTTGCTTTTGATTGGCCTTGTCGGAGCATTCCTTCCTTTTTTGCCGGGGCCGCCGATTGCGTGGGCCGGGCTTGTGGCCGCGCATTTTTCGGCCTACTGCAATCTTGACATTTGGATTTTGGCCGCCACAGGAATCGCAACCGCGATAGTTACGGCGATTGACTATATTTTTCCGTCGCTCATAACAAAAAAATCTGGCGGAAGCGAGGCGGCCACTTGGGGCTGCAATATAGGCCTTTTTGCGTCGCTTTTTCTCGGCCCTCTTTTCATCATCGTCGGCCCCTTTTTGGGAGCCTTTGTCGGCGAAATGACCACCGATTCTTCCGACGCAAAAAAAGCGCTAAAGGCCGCAATTGGCGCGTTCAAGGGTTTTCTTTTGGGAACAGGCCTCAAAGCGATTTGCGTAATGTGCTTTATTTGGATTTTCTTGTGGAGCGTTTTTTTTCGGTAGGACTTGCTGGCAAGGCCGCCTTTTGCAAATAAAAAAAACGCCTCCGTCAATGACAGAAGCGTTGATATCGGGCAACCCGGATTTGAACCGGGGGCCTCTACGTCCCGAACGTAGCGCGCTACCAGCTGCGCTATTGCCCGTTTCCGCAAAAGCGGAATTGAAAAAAATACCCATTCCGAAGAATGGGTTAGGCGGGAGCGAAGGGGCTCGAACCCTCGATCTCCGGCGTGACAGGCCAGCGCGATAACCAGCTTCGCTACGCCCCCGTAAGTTTTTAGATAATAGCAAAAAATAAAAATTGTGTCAAGTAGCAACTATGAATTTTTTTCCACCCATTTGCGGATGCCTTCAACAACGTCAGCGTCGATGTCGTGCTCCACGCGGCAGGCGTTTTCTTCGGCCTGGTCTTCGGGAACGCCGGTTATCATCACAAGGAACTTTGTCAAAAGCTGGTGGCGGCCGTAAATGTCGCTGGCTTTTTCAAGCCCTTTTTTTGTAAGCTCGATTCTATTGTGGATGCCAAATTCTATGTAGCCTTCGCGCTCCAAAATTCCCATCGCGCGGCTGACGCTTGGCTTTGAAAAACCCAAATGGTTCGCGATGTCAACCGAAAGGACGTCGCCGTCGTTTTTGTTTTTGAGAATTAAAATCGCTTCCAAATAATCTTCGCCTGATTCGTACATAATTCTAGTATATCATAAAATTCGCTTTTGCGCTAGACTTTGCGTTATGGAAAAAACATTCGACAAAAATTCTGTCCTTGAGCGTCGCGGAACAAATCTGAACGCGGCGGATGAAGATTCTGCCAAAGCGGCTGCTGCATTTTGCCGCTTGTATGAATTGATTCGCATTTTGCGCGCGCCCGGCGGCTGTCCTTGGGACCGCGAGCAGACACCGCAGACTATGCGGCGCGATTTGGTTGAAGAGGTCTTTGAGGCCGTCGACGCGATAAGTTCCGACGACGCTCCGCACGCAAAGGAAGAATTGGGCGACGTCTTTTTGAACACGACGATGATTTCCTACATGTATTCGCAGAGGGCGGAACGCGGACAAAGCGGCTGGACGCTCGACCAAGCGCTTGACGAGTTGGTGGAAAAATTGATTCGCCGCCACCCCCATGTCTTTGAACAGAGCGAAGGAAAAGCCGTTGCCGACAAGGACGTGAACACAAGCGCGCAAGTTTTGGCGCAGTGGGACAAGATAAAGGAAAAGGTTGAAGGCCGCGAACAAAAATCGATTCTTGACGAAGTTCCAAAAGGCTTTCCTCCCCTTTTGCGCGCGTATAAAATGCAAAAGAAGGCGGCAAAAAAAGGCTTTGACTGGCCCAGCCTTGAGCCGACGCGCGCCAAAATTTTGGAAGAGCTGAAAGAGGTTGACGAGGCCGCCGCGCAAGTCCAGCAAAACGCCTCGGAGCAAAACCGAGCCCACTTGGAAGAAGAAGTCGGCGACCTCTTTTTTGCCGCCGTAAACTACGCGCGCAAACTGGGCGTTGACCCCGAGCTTGCGATGAACGCGGCCAACAAAAAATTCTACAAGCGTTTTTCGCATGTCGAACAAAAATGCGCCGAGCGCGGCGTGGAAATGGTTCAAGAAAATCTTGACAAGATGGACGCTTTTTGGGACGAGGCTAAAAAAAACTAGCGCGAACCAAAAGCAAACGCAAGCCAAAGAATCGCGGCGGGCTTAACGCGAAACCATCCGCCTGAAAAATTCGCATTCGTCGTCGTTGCAAGCGACGGCCTCCGGCAATTTCGGGTCGCAATGAAAAACATGCCAAAGCGGCGCCGCGTCCGTTCCGTAAATTTTATATTCATGCAAAACGCCCGCGTCGTCCAGAGCCTTTTTTATAAACGACGCTTGCGGCAAAAGAAAGTCGCCCTTGCAGCTCATCACAAAGGCTGGCGGAAAATCCTTTGTCACATAGTCAACGCCGTTTATCAATTTTAACTCGTCGCTCTTTCCGCCGCGCGCAAGCAAGGCTCCAATAAAAAGATCTGTGTGGCCGCCGTCATTAACCGCAGTGACGATGTCGTATATGCCGCAATTCAACGCGAGGCCGCGCAAGCAAAGATTCTTTTTTTGAATGAAGGGAAAGTTCTTGCGGTAACTGTCGTTTGAAAGCGCGGCGGCGTAAAGGCTAAGCAAGTGCGCGCCCGCCGAGTCGCCCACAGCGAAAACGTTTTGCGCGTCCAAGCCGTACTTGTCGGCGTTGTCGCAAATCCATTGAAAAACAGTTTCCGTGTCTTGCAGCGACGCGGGAAACTTTGCCTCTGGCGCAAGGCGGTAGGAATAGTTTACAACCGCAAATCCGCGCTGGGCCAAGCGCATTCCGTAAAACTGGTAAACGCTTTTGTCGCCGTAAACCCATGCGCCGCCGTGAACGATGACAATTACCGGCAGCTTGCAAAGCGCCGCATCGCCATTTGTCGCGTTCTTTGGCCTGTACACGTCAAGCAGCTGCCATTTTTTGATTTTTTTTCCGCCGTAAAGAATGTCGTCGTAGCGCTCGATGTCGTCCGGCGTCGTCTGGCCCGCGTCGCGCTTTTTGTCGCCCTTTCCAAAGTTATTCCTCACCCACAGAGCCAAAAACCAATGCTTTAAACTCATAATCAATTCTCCCTTTTAAGTGTAAAGGAGAAAGACCGGAATGTCAATTTCCAATAAAAATGAAATTTCATTTTAAAAAATGCCATTTTGTTTTAAATATAGAGAAAAAATTGCGAATTTGTTTGCATTATTTTCAAAATGGCCTTACAATAGAATATATACGCCGAAAAGGCAAAAGGAGTTTCCAATGGGAAAATATGTAATCCACAAATCCAAAAAGGGATTTTACTTTAACATTGAGGCGGCTAACGGCCAGGTAATCGCTCAGGCGCAAGCGTATTCCACAAAGCCCAGCTGCAAGAGCGCGATTGAGGCTCTAAAGAAATGGGCCAAGTCGCCAATCGAAGACTTGACGACAAAGGAAGGAACCAAGTATCCCAGCCCCAAATGGCAGGTTTACGAAAACCGCAAGAAGGAATTCGGCTTCCGCTTGGTGGCTCCGAACGGCAACAACTTGATTTGGGGCGAAGGCTATTCAACGCCTCAGGCCTGCAAGTACGGCGTTCTTTCGGTTCAGGACAACGTAAATTCTGAAATCGAAGACAAGACTCTCGCGGAAAAGAAGCCCGCCGCAAAGAAGCCTGCGGCCAAAAAAACCGCCGCCAAAAAGACAGCCAAAAAGCCGGCGGCCAAAAAAACGGCTAAAAAGCCTGCCGCCAAAAAAGCGACGGCAAAAAAGCCCGTAAAGAAAACAGCGGCCAAGAAGACAGTTAAAAAGGCGGAAAAGAAGACGACCGCAAAGAAGGCTGTCAAGAAGCCCGTAAAGAAGACAACGGCAAAAAAAGCAGCCGCTAAGAAGACGACCAAAAAGCCCGTAAAGAAAGCCGCGGCCAAAAAAGCCGCCAAAAAGCCTGTAAAGAAAACAGCGGCCAAGAAGCCCGCCGCCAAAAAGGCAACGGCAAAAAAGCCCGTAAAGAAAGTCGCGGCCAAAAAGCCCGCCGCTAAAAAGACGGCGAAGAAGCCTGTAAAGAAGGCCGCCGCCAAGAAGCGCTAACAACGCGCGACGCGTCAACAACGCGAACGCCGCTCCATTTGGGGCGGCGTTTTTTTTTGCGGTTTTCTACAACCAAAAATGCGCGGGGCCTCAAGCAATAAGCGTTTTCCAGGACGCGCCGTCGTAGTCAAAGACGCTGGCCTGGCAATTTTCCTGCAAGCCGTTAAGCCAATACTCTTCCACGCCATGCTTTTGCAAATAGCACATGATTCCCTTGTTCAACGCTCCGTGCGCCACAATCATAATCCGCTCCGCCTTTCCGCAAAGCGGCTCGATCGCGTCTTGGACAAAGTCCTTTGTGCGCGCCATGACATCCAAAAAGCTTTCGCCCTGCGGCGGGCGGGGAAATTTTTCCGGCTCCGTAAAGAAAAATCTGTAGGGGCTTTGCGGAGCGAACCATTCGTCGCACAAGCGGCCCTCGCCTATTCCAAATGACATTTCTATCAAGCGCTCGTCTGTTTGTATCTCAAGGCTTTCGGGCGCGAGGCCCTGCCCTTCGCAAACGCCTTGCCTTATAAGCTGAGCCGTGTGGACGGCGCGCTTTAAGGGCGAAGAAAATATTTTGTCAAAGTGAACGTCATGCAAGCGGCGGCCCAAGGCGACGGCCGCGTCGATTCCGTTTTGATTTAACTCTATGTCAGTGCGGCCCTGCAATTTTCCCGCCGCGTTCCAAACAGTCTGCCCATGCCTAATGATGTAAAGTTGCATAAGGGGTATTTTAGTGCAAAGGGGGGAACTTTGTCAAAGCGACGCCAGCTTAACGCAAGCGTACGGCGTATCATTGTAGGCCAAAAAGCGGTCGCGCTCTTTTTGCGCGCGCGATGAAACGTCGCAGACGCGGCGCGAAACGACCGCGCTCGGCTGGCCGAAAGTTTTTTGGCTTGCGTCCGAGACTGATTCTTGACTAGAAGGCGCGGCGACCAGCGGGTTTATCCAGCGGCGCTTTACGGCAAGCTGGACGCAAAAGTATCCGTCCTGGGGCGCGGAAGAGCCGCGGACCTTTTTCATCGTGCGATAAGTTTTGTAAAGGCGCAAAAAGTCGCACCGCGCCTCGTCCGTTTTTAGCTGGCCATTATTTTTTTGCATTGCAAAAGATTGCCCGCTAACCAAGAAGGCGGCGGCCTCGTCCGATTGCAGGCCTCCTTTCGTTTTGCGCTCGCCGACCGATTGCGCCGCGGCGGAATTGTGGGCTTGCAAGCGATTTTCTTTCTCGCCTTCCGCTTTGCGCAAAAGCGCGTCCCAGCGGCCGATGATCTCGCGCTCGCTTAAGAGCCACAGTTCCTCTTCGAGCAGGGCGCCGCATTTTATGGCCGCGTCCACTACGCGCGCCATAAGTTCCATCGCAATCTTGTCCTTGTTGCGCTGCAAAAAATATCCGATTTTTAGAATGCGCCTAAAATAATCAAGCGCGATTTTTTTTGTCTTAAAGGAAAACTCGTCGCGGCCGCGCTCGTCCTTGGCCACAAACAAGTCGCCGTAGAAGCGCTTAATCGCGCGCAGGCTAAACCAGCCTTCCAAGGCGGCGCCGCTTGGGAACATGTATTCAAGGCGGTCGGCGCTTAGCTGGGGAACCTCGTTGTCGCAAATCGAAAATTTGTGGTAGTCGCAAACGTCGCTGGCGACAAGGCCGTCTTGGGCCAGAGCGGCGGCCAAGTCCTTGTCGGCCAAAATCATCGCGGCGTTTTTGTCTTCGGTGGATTCTTGCGTAAGGGCGTCGCCGTTTTTAAAGTCGATTACATGGCTAAAGGCCGGAGTAGAAACGTCGTGAAAGAGCGCGGCCAAAGTCTTTTTTTTGTCGCGCGTCCAATTCCACACAATCAAAGCGCAGTTTAAGGAATGGTCGTAGCGCGAATAATAAAAGCGGTTGTGGAAGAGCGGCGTCCAATCCGTTCCGCACAAAAGGCCTATGCCCTTTAGACGCTCCAAAATTTTTAGGTCGAGGTATTTTTTTAGAAAGTCGGGAAAGGCGGGGCAAAGAATTTTTTGGTAGCGCTCAAGGCGGGCCGCCGCTTTTTGGTCTTGCATGCAGTCTCCGCCAGCCGCCGCCTTTTTGTCTTTCAAGCAGTCACCGTCCCGCGCTTTTTGGCCTTGCAAGCGTTCCGCCTTAGCGCGCGGCGCCCCATTCGGCATAATACGCGTCCAGTTCCTTTTTGACTTCAGCGGAAATGGCTCCGCTTCCATCAGCCTTCCAAAGGGATTCGATTACGTCATCCATCGTGACGATGGCGGCTGTCTTAAAGCCGTACTTTTGGCTGATGATTTCAAGAGCGCGCTTGTCGGAGTCCTTGGCCTTTTCCATGCGGTCAAGCGAAACGATCTCGCCGACGATTTTTATGTCGCCTTGCGCCTTTATAATGGGGAACGTTTCCTCAATCGAAGCGCCGCTTGTCGTAACGTCTTCTATTATGACAACGCGGTCGCCATCGCGCAAATTGCTTCCAAGCAAAATGCCCGCGTCGCCGTGGTCCTTGACTTCCTTGCGGTTGGAACAATAGCGGACTTCTTTTCCATACAATTCGCTGTAGGCAATCGCGCAGACGACGCTTAGCGGAATGCCCTTGTAGGCCGGACCGAACAAAACGTCAAAGTCGTCGCCAAAGTTTTCGTGGATCGCCTTGGCGTAGTATTGGCCCAAGCGGCGCAACTGGCTTCCGGTAACGTAAGCGCCGGCGTTCATAAAGAACGGCGAATGGCGGCCGCTCTTCAATGTAAAGCTTCCAAACTTGAGCACTTGGCACTCAAGCATAAAGTCGATGAATTCTTTTTTGTAGTCTTGCATAACTTATCTCCCAAAAGATTGCCGCGTCGGGGCGCGGCAATGACAGTCACCGTGTCATGTTCGGGCTTGACCCGAACATCTTTTTACTCTTCTTTTGCAGTGCACTGCAAGTGCAAATCTTTAAGCTGCTGCTCGTCTACCGGCGACGGACACTCGTCCATAGGACTTGCCGCAAGATTGTTCTTGGGGAAGGCGATGACTTCGTGGATGCTTTCCTCGTGGCGCATAAGCATTACAAGGCGGTCAAGGCCAGGAGCGATTCCTCCGTGCGGCGGCGCTCCAAACTTAAATGCTTGGACTAAAAAGCCAAAGGCCTTTTCGGCGCGTTCCTGCGAGTAGCCGACAATCTTAAAGATGCGCTGTTGCAAGGCCGGGTCGTTGATACGCATTGAGCCTGAGGCCAACTCGTAGCCGTTAAGAACCAAGTCGTAAAGGTCGCCCTTTACGCTGCCGGGATCCGATTCCAAAGTGTCCCAGTATTTTTTTTGAGGAAGCGTGAACATGTGGTGTTCCGTTTCCCAATGATTCTCGTCCTCGTTCCAGGCAAAGTAAGGAAAGTCGATGATCCAGGCAAAGTGGAATTCGTCGGCGGGATTGTAAAGGTTAAGGTCTTTTCCAAGCTGCTTTCTAACCGCTCCAAGCGCGACGCAAGCCACTTGCCATTTTTCGTCGCTGACAAAAAGCAAGAGGTCGTTCTTTTCCGCGCCGAGCTTCGGGCAAATCTCGCCTTCCTTTCCGGCAAAGAATTTTGAAACTCCGCCTTCAAAAGTTCCTTCGGCGTTGACCTTCATCCAAGCAAGCCCCTTTGCCTTGTACTTCTTTGCGACGGCTTCCAACTCTTCCACCATCTTGCGGGAATACTTGTCGGCCACGTTCTTGACGACAAGCGCCTTAAGTCCGCTTCGCTTGTGGCGCTCGATGTCCATTCCGGCGTTGGCGGCTCCAGCCTTAAAGGCATTAAAGTCGCTAAGGCCCGCCATAAAAGCGGCGTCCTGAATCTTAAGGTCAAAGCGCAAGTCGGGCTTGTCGCTTCCGTACAGGTTGAAAGCGTCGTCCCAAGAGATGCGGTCAAACTTTGCAGGCAAGTCGTAGTTCAATGTCTTTTTGAAAATGTAGCCCATCATTCCTTCTGTCGTTGAAAGAACTTCCTCGCGGTTGGTGAACGACATTTCCATATCGATTTGCGTGAACTCAGGCTGGCGGTCGCCGCGGGCGTCTTCGTCGCGGTAGCAGCGCGCGATTTGGAAATACTTGTCAAAGCCCGACACCATCAAAAGCTGCTTGTAAAGCTGGGGGCTTTGCGGGAGCGAATAAAATTTTCCGGGATGAACGCGGCTTGGAACCAAGTAGTCGCGCGCGCCTTCGGGCGTGGACTTGATGAAGGTGGGCGTTTCGATTTCCAAAAAGCCCTGCTTGGTCAAATACTCGCGAGTGGCGAAAGTTACGTTTGAGCGCAAGATTATGTTCTGCTTCATCGGCTCGCGGCGCAAGTCCAAGTAGCGGTAGCGCAAGCGTAAGTCTTCGTTGGGCAGGACAAGCGTTCCGTCCTTTTGGCGCACTTCGTCAATAGCAAAGGGGAGCGCTTCGCTTGTGGTGAAAATTTCTATGTCGTCGGCTTCGACCTCGATCGCGCCGGTGGCGTTCCCTTGACGGCCACGCAATACTCGCTCTTTAGGGAAGCGGCGATTTTTTTAACCTGGTCGCTGGATTTGTCGCCAACGACAACCTGCGTGATTCCGTAGCGGTCGCGCAACAAAATAAAGGTAAGTCCGCCAAGCTCACGCGAGCGGTGAACCCAGCCGTTCAATATTACAGTTTTTCCTACGTCGGAAGCGGACAATTCTCCGCAAGTGACAGTGCGTTTTGTGTTTTCCATAATGGAACTATTGTAACGAAAACGCGGGGTTTGGGCAACAAGTGGGGCTACAGCCGCATGTCAAAGGCGTTTTTGGTTGCTTTTAGTTATTTCCAATGAATGAATACATTCGATCTGTATTGCCGCTCAATTCATAATCACAGGCTTCGCAAAGATAGTCATTTGTTTCCATAAAAAGATTAGTTTCCGAGTCATTCAACAAGCCGAAAAATTCCGTAGAAGACAGCTTTGCAAAGGCCTTGTCTTGAGAAAGATTAAACTTGTCCATTATGTGGCGGGTTAGAGCGATGGCGCAATTCCCTTTTGTAGTTTCGATTTTGCTTTCAGACATAAGCTACAACTCCGTTACGCTTAATATAAGTTTATCAGCGACAGCTTGCTTTCCTATGTAGTATTGAACGCCCAAGTTTTCAACTTCAAGATTCTTCATAAGCATTCCTTTTGCGTCGTCAGAACCTACCTTGCCATAGATGCCGTCAAAATAATACTTCAAGCACAAAGTCGTATTGTCGTCCGCGGTGGCGCCGACAACCAAATCATAATCATGCGGAACCTCCTTGCTGCTCCTGCAAAGAAGAATGAAATCAAGCCATTCCATATCCGCGTCAAGGAAGTATTTTATTTTCAACGACGGAAACAATTCTTTATTGAGTTTTATTTCATAAAGATGTTTTGAAAACTGGCTGGGGTCTTTTGATTTTGTTCTGCGGACAGCCTCGTTGAATTTCTTGTTCATCATGCCAATGGCCTGTGATTTTTCCACAGCCATATAAAAGCCCTTGCCAAAATCCTTGTTGCTTCTTCCTTTTGAAACGTCAATCGAGGAAATAATGTCTATCGTTCCGTGATAGAGCGTGTCACTGATTCGCGGCAATATATTCATCTATCCGTATTTTTTATCAAGGTCAAGGAATTGCAAGGAAGTGATATTATGCTCGCGCTTGTATTCTTCTGTCGCTAGATACATGAGAAAAATCGAATTGTTTAATCGCAAATCGGACATAAAAGCGCCTCCTATGGAAATTATTATAGCATGAATTTTGGATTTTTTAAAGAGATTTCTTCTGTCGAGGCAAGGCACATTCTATGCCGGTCAAAAACTCTGTTTATTCAATTTTTACCTTTTGTTTGATACGATTTCCCGTCGGCAGCAGTTGTTCGGAAATTCCGAACAGCCGAATCTTCTTCAACTTCGAGTTCAACCATGCACTCTCCTTTGTTTTGAACTGTTCGGAAATTCCGAATAGTTGCCTCTTTGATAAGCTCTTCTTCCTCAAAAATATGCTTTTTGCACTCGCTTTACATTTGCCTTGTTGGAAATGTATAATTTCACCAGCTGAGCCTATGTGTGAGTCAGGCTGCCCCCTCGAAGCGGACATCAACAGAAACTGTATTAAACATAGAAGCATACCAACTTATGAAGAACCAATGTAATTAATCCAAAAATGTTCCATCATTTGATCTTCATTTTTATAGAGCGAATCGTGAATCCCTCCAAATATTCACCAAGAATCTGATGACATTTTTCACCAGCCCGTCTTCGGCGATTTTATTTAAAAGAACAATTTTTAATAAGGCGTTTTTGATATTTATGTCCATAAATTATTCAGTCTGGATATTATCATACTCAAAAGTTAAAACATCTAAAAAATTTGCCAATTGTTCATCTTCAATATGATATTGGTCCTTTAAAAAGTCAACTGGCGAATAACCATACATTCCGTATGAAGAGACATTTTTGAATGGCTTATATTTTCTTATAAAATCATTTTCTAGCCATTTTGCACCAAAAGGACTTATAATATTATTATACATCAATTCTTGTTCAGAATTAGTTAAATTCGTTCTAAATATTTTAGCATATTCATATTTCTGTTTGTCGGATAAAAAATCTTGTTTATCTATGTATAAATAAATCTGATAAATCTGTCTAAAATATCTGGATAAATAGTTCATAATATTTTTATGTATTGGGAGCAGTATAACATCTTTTTTTTCCTTTATCAGTTTCTGAAGATAATAGGAATTGCCAGCACTCGCATTAAGTTCTATGCCATTAATTTCGTCTATTGTTTTTATCAGATAATTAATATCTGCGATTTGGTTTGCGTATTTTGCAAAATCTATTCTTTTTTTGAACCAATTATTTGTTGCCAAAGAGTCTCCATGCGTAAAAATCAAATAAGAAAAAATCTGCATTTCCATTTTAGTAAATTTTTTCTCGACATTTGGAATTTTGCTTAACAAAAAAGTTACAACAGAAAGTGTAAACCTTAATGCAGAAATGGCATCTTGTCCTTCGGAAATTATTAAAGCCCCGGCTTTATCATATTTTTTTAATTTTAAATCATTAACATTTTCTCTGTGAAAGTTAATTAACTGAAATAATTTATTTTCAAACGCCAATATTTCATCTTTTTTTATTTGAACATCAGTTGCTTCTTTTTGCAAAGCATTAGCCTTTATTTGTTCTTTAAATGCAAAAAAAGTTAAAAGTGCTGCCGCTATAGCAATAAAAGGCCCCATAAGTCCATTTATAGTGTCTCCAACCGCTCCTGTTTCTGTAAAATCGAAAACAGAGGAAAAACTATGCCGAGTAAATATGAATGGTGCAAAAAAAGAAAATATTATCAAAATGATAAAAATACAATATGGCAACCAATTAATATCATGTTTTCTCATAATGAATTTCTCCTTTCAACTATATAATCAGACATTTCTTTCAAGAATTCCTGTTCTGTTTTAGTATTATTCAAATATCTATTTTCTAATCCATTTTTTATTGCCCATACAGTATAAAGATTATTGCATGGTTCGATCACATCAATATTTCTATCAATCCAAAACACTTTTCTAGATAAAAGCCATCGTTTGTAAAGATGATAAAACAATTCTTTATCTATTTTCTTTTTGAAAAGCATATAACAAGACGTTTCTAATTCCCTTTCAATTCCCCATTTTAATTTTTTTGACATTTCTTCATCTTGATTAGTTTGCAATTGTGAATTTGCAGATTCCAGACGGTCATACATTGTCATAAGTAATTCAAGTTGGGAATTCTTTTTATCACGAATAACTACATAAATAGAAACGATAAGAGATATTAACGCTATAGCGATTGAGGTTATATCAATTATTGACATATTATTCTCCTAACATTTCAGAAAAAGAAAGGAATATTTTCTCCTAATAAATTCCGACAGAGGTTTTTCTATTCTCCCCTACTTTACAAATTTTGCTTTTTTCCTGCAAATCTCTTCCAACAAATCATTTCCATTGCCTTCGCCTGTAATCTGAGGAACTAACTTGCCTTACACGGCTTCATATAAAAGCAATTTTTTTAAATCTTTGGCAGTCATTTAGACTTCTCAGATTTATTTGAAATTTTCAGTATTTTTTGAGAGGAAAAATCCAGCACTTGTATTGTTCTAAGTTGTTTTAGGGCAGTTTCTCGCAACATTTCCAAACGTTTCGGCTGCTTAATGTTTTGCTCGATAAGAATCGCGTTATAACTTTCAAGATTTGCAAGAACCAAAAGATGATGTAAATCTGCGTAATCCCGGATATTTCCTTTTTTGCCGGGATTGGCTTTGCGCCATTCTTTTGCAGTCATGCCGAACAACGCGACATTCAACAAATCCGCTTCGTCTGCATAAACAAAAGATTTTTGCGCAGGAGTAAGTTCCGGGATTATGAGATTTTCTTTTATCGCGTCGGTGTGGATTTTGTAATTAAGTTTTGAAAGCTCGCGGTTTAAGTTCCAGTTTAATGAAAGCCGTGAATTTTCATCGGATTTAAGGCGGCGGTAATCCTTTATGACGTATAATTTAAACTCTGCGGAAATCCACGATGCAAATTCCATCGCAATATCAGAATGGGCAAAAGTTCCGCCGCCGTAGCGGCCAGATTTTGACACAATCCCAATAGAGTTTGTAGCATTTATCCATTTTTGTGGAGACATTGTAAAAGCATTCGCTCCTGCAGCCTTTTTAAACCCCTCGAATTCGAGGGGTTTAAAATCTGGATTATGCATGGTTTCCCATAATCCAAGAAATTCAATGACATCGCGATTTCGCATCCAGTTTTGAATAACAGCCGCAGGGTCATCGCTTTTATAGCGGGCAATATCCGTAAGCGAAATAAATTCATTTTCAAAATCGGTTGTATAGATTCCGATTTCAATTCCTTTTGCATGGATTGTATCTTTTATTATTTTACTCATCACAACTCTCCTTTTTGCGCTTTTTGATGAAACTGTGCAATCCGTGCCAAAAGAATGCGTTTAACTATATTAGCAGAGTTTTGTTAGAAAATCTATAAATTTTTGGAAGATGATAGAGCGTGTCACTGATTCGCGGCAATATATTCATCTATTTCACTCGCCATCTCCGGCTTTGTCATTCCGTATTTTTTATCAAGGTCAAGGAATTGCAAGGAAGTGATATTATGCTCGCGCTTGTATTCTTCTGTCGCTAGATACATGAGAAAAATCGAATTGTTCAAACGCAAATCAGACATAAAAGCGTCTCCTATGGAGATTATTATAGCTTAATCGTTTTTCTCTTTAGAAGCCTGATAAAACTTAATATTTCTATCGGTCGCAAAATCATTAACTTTTTTTCCAGCAGAAATATCAATTACCAAATCTGGATATTTCTTAAATCTCCAATGCTCTCCCCAAACAGGTTTATTTACTTCCGGCGTATAATAGATTCCATTTTTACTTTTACGGTCTGGCCAACTAAAAGAATACTTTTCTATACTATCAGGCATTCCAAACAATTCAATTATTTCATCCGACGATGTTGCTTTATCCCAACTTTCATATTTTAAGGTTTTAAATGGAACAATGTAACATAGCAAATTTATACAATTCTTTTTGCCTAAAAATTCCACAATTTCATATGTTTGTATATATTTTATAAAAGGTGCTTCATTTTCTACATTGCATTCTTCGGTTTTATAATAATACACACTAGCTTTCTCTGTTTTATCGCCAACCTTAAAATATTTTTGATCAACAGCTTTTGTATATTTTGTTTCATTTGTATTCTTAAAGTACAATCTTAATGCAGGACGCGCTTCACTGATAAATTTTTTCACACTCTTAACAAAATTAGAAGACACGTATTCTTTTTCATACTTCCACATAATTAAGAGAGTCCCTTCCAGATACTCAATTTCTGTAAAACAGTTAAAAAAATAATAGTCGTACACATCCACTGAATTCAAATAGTCAATATTTTCAAAACTCTTTTTATATGAAGAATTAAGATTATCAATAACAAAATTCTTTGGATTCTTTATATTTTTATTATATGTAACATTTCCTTCTGCAAAAATATTTAAAGATATAATCGTAATTATAATTATAAAAAAGGTCTTTTTCATTTTAATTCTCCTCAGTATTCTTATAGTTTTGAATTTACTTCCGCCACACGCTTATCCCAATCCCCTGCCCAGCCGTCAGCCTTTGCTTCTTCGGACAACTCAATAACTCTATTCCAATTTTTATTTTTCTTTTCAACAATTGCAAGTTGTTCAAATCCTGTATGAAATGGCAGGCAAAAAGATCCCATTAAAGAATCTTTCTTGAAATCCTTAGCAGCTTGTTTTGAAATTGATATTTGTTTTTCACAATAAGAAATAGCTTTTTGTAAATTATCTTCGTTTTCACGATTTTTATAATAAAATTTTATCATATTCATATAAAAAAAATGTTTATTTAAAACGGATTCTTTTTTCTCTTCAAAAAGTTCTTCTGCCTTTTTTGCAAGTCGCAAACCTATTGAATACAATTCTTTTGTATTGAACCATTGAATTAAATCAGCTAAAAAATATGCAGCAGAAGCATTATAGGCGGTCGCATTTTTTCCAAAAAATAATGGCGTATCTCCCATTCCGCCAACAGAATATTTTTCATCCATATATTTTTGTTCATCTAAAGAAAATGTTTCTGTAAACCACTCATCAAGTTTAAAATATGAAATGTAACCTGCCATTTTTCTCCACCTCAGAAGCACCGCAGTACAGTCCTTCGTCATAACAACATCTTATACAGCAAAACCGCCACACACCATTCACATTATATCACAACCTCGAACAAAAAACAATGTCATCCCCAGCAATTCCCAAATCCCCCAGTTAACAGGGTATCTTTCGCATTTTTATGAAAATTTACCCCCTTAACTGGCAAACAACTCTCTTCCCCACATGCCGGTCGAGCCAGGCGCGGTAGGCAAGCTCGATTGCAAAAAACATAATTGGGCGGATGAACAAGGATTGGTAATTAAGCGCGATGTCAACCAGCTGGAAGTCTCTGATAACGGAGTCAATAGGAGAAAGCACATTTGCAACCGCGACGGCAAATTCTAAAATGCTCACGATGACCACGGCGCGCTTTCCAAAGGCGGAGTTCTTTAGGTTCAAAACAAGCGCTATAATTTGAAGTTAGTCAACTTTTGGCCGCGCCACCGTTCCGCCCCCGTCTTAGGCTTGCAAAGCCTCGGAGTTTCGCGCTTCTATTGACCGAAACGCCCATTAGGCATAAAATAGCATTCTATGAGCGGCAATGGAGCCTTGGACAAAATTCTCAAATCTTTTGAGCGCTACTACAACGTCACAACTAAAGGGATAGAGCCTCCGTTTGCCGCCGAAGCCGCGTTCAAGTCCCATAGCGAGCAGTA
The DNA here is from genome assembly GCA_902799965.1 of uncultured Spirochaetaceae bacterium. GTDB lineage: Bacteria > Spirochaetota > Spirochaetia > Treponematales > Treponemataceae > Treponema_D. The sequence goes on along the minus strand of CADCCO010000004.1, from coordinate 220 downwards.
TTTTTTGGTCAAGGCCGCAAAGGTCGCGGACATCGATTCCAACGAATTCGTTTTCTTCTATTCAAACCACAAGGTTCCGCCGCAAACACAAGACGACATCACCCAAATCGCAAACGCCGCGTGGGAGCGGGGCCTTTCCAGAATAACGCCCTACTACGGCCACCGCAACACGGACATCACGCTGATCGTCCTTTCGGAAAAAATCGACGAAGACGCGTTC
>CADCCO010000003.1 GCA_902799965.1 uncultured Spirochaetaceae bacterium | reverse complement strand
GCAGTTTTATGCCTTTAGCTAAATAATTTTTGTCCTGCCATCCGTTGCCGCGAAGTAGGCAGGGAGCGACGGCATTGCCGTTCGCGCCGCCTGGTTCGGAACTGTATGGCTGGAAAAGTGTTTTGGTCAAGATTGAGTTTCCGGCCCGGCAGCCACCTGCGGCGCCGCTTGCCGGCAAGCGGCGAGCCCGGTGGCATCGATGAGCCTAAAAATTGCTGGCGCAATTTTTCTTACGCCCCCTCCATTTTGGGCAGGCTGCCGGGCTTTTTTTTATGTGAGTCTTTTCTTGGGGCTGGGGCCTTGAAGTTAATGCGGGGAGCGAAAAAAAACGCCGTCCAGGAGCGGACGGCGAATTGTCTAAAAAGACTTGGCTTTAGCGCAGGATGGCGCTTGGCGGCTCAGCTTTCGGTGTAGTGAACTGGATCGCTGGTTGCGCTATCGTAGATATAGGTCATTTCTGTGCCTGATTTGCTCAAAGTATTTGCTCTCTGATACGCTTGAACCCAATAATAACTGAAAGAATTGCTAACTTCGCAGGTGGTCTTATCTTTTTCAACAGTTGCTAACAATGTGGCGGATTCAAAATTTGAGTCGGATCCTCCATAAATCTTATAGCTTTGAGCTTTTGTGGAATTCCATGATATTTGCGCTTTGCTCGAATCAACTTTTGTTGCAGTAACCCCTGTTGGCGCTGTGAGCGGCGTGTAGGTAAAGTTGTATGGATCGCTGTAATAACTTGTCTCAATAGTTGTCCCTCGTTCTGATAATTTATACTTCACCCTCACCTCAAACTTTAACACTCCGCTCTTGCCTTTGAAAATTACCGTTTCATAGTCTGCTTTTTTATAAATCCATCCATCGCAAACGTAATTGTCTGTATAAATAAGAAAATCACCAGCATTAGCAAAATAGCATTTGCTCCAATTGTCTCCAGGTGACACCTTTACCTTGATGCCGTTTGTCCATTCAGACTTCTCAACTGTGATGGTAGGAGCTGATGGCGTAGGATACTTAGTATTATAGGACGTGTATGTAGAAATTTGAAGGTAGTCAGAAACAGGGTCTGAACTGTTGGAGCAACTTACAACGAGCGGCATTGAAAGCAGAACTGCCACCATGGCTGTGGGCAATAAAAATTTTTTCATTTTTTGCCTCCGTTGTTGCTGCCATGCGATGCGGGCGGGTTGTTGCCTCGGTTTCCGCCGCTTTGGTTTCCTGTGGTTGAAGGCATTCTTCCGCCTTCGCTGTAGTGTGAATTTCCGGGCAATACTGTTGTCTTGGCCATTTTTTTTCTCCTTGTGGCTTTTTTGTTCGCGGGCGGCGCTAGCCTCGCCCGCGAACAAAGGCTCTGTCAAGCCTTTGTTGCAGTATATACTGCAACAAAATCCGAGGAGGGTTGTCGAAAAAGTAGGAAGTTTATCCACTTGCCCGCTTTCGGAGGCTGCCGGGCTTTTTTTTGCCTGCGATTTTATTTTGCGATTTCTGTCAGCCAGTCCATCACTGTTTCGCCAGGGCGGCCGGTGGGGTCGTTTAGTTCCACCCAAAAATGATGGCGGGTTTTGTGCTGGACGTAGCGGGAATTTTTGCACCAACGCGCGCACAGCTTTCCCACGACGCGGCCTTGCTCAAAAATTCCCATGTCGTCTTCGGACACGGCGGAATAAAAGCAAACCGGCAGGACGGAAAGCAGTTCCCGCGCGCTGATGTGGTAAAAGCCGCTCCCCGAAATGACCGCCCTAAAAAGGCGCGGCTCACTGCAGGCCAGCTCAACGACGTACTTGGCGCCTTGCGAAAATCCGTAGCCGATGATGTTGGTTGGGTCAATGCATTTGTTCTTTAAAACGATGTTTTGAATCAAAAGGCTTTCGCTGTGGGGGTCGGTAAAATAATTTATGCGCGACAAAATCACCAAGACCGCCGCGCCGTTGGGGTGGATTCGCCTTTGGAATTCTTCGGTCACAAACTGTGGGCCGTACTTGTAAAGGCTCATTCCCTTTTCGTCGCTTCCATGAAAAACTACGATTAAAGGAATCTTGGCGCTCTCGTTGTCGCGGTCGTTCTTCCATTGGGGCGGAAGGTAAAGGTAATAGCAATGGCCGGTGGAAAGCTTTTCAAAGTCCCACTTGGCGCCCGGCGTTTTTTCTTTTGTCCAATAATAGGCCGCGTCAAAAGTAAATTCCATCGGCTTTCGCGCGTAAAGACAGCGGGCGGCGCTGTATAAGAGCGCCAAAAGGACGAAGGCGCTTGCAGCGATGATGGCCGCGCTTTTGCGCTTTCCTGACGAATCTTGTTTCTTTGACATTCCGCTTCCCGCTATTTGCTTTGCATTGTGTAAACGCCGTCCCAAACTTGCGGCGCGCCGTTTTTGATAAAGTCTGCGCAGCGCTGTGAGAAGACCGCGCTGGATTGGTCTTCGGGGTAAAGCTGCGCGGCCATGTCAAAGTATTTTTTTGCCTCTTCCAATTCCGACAGGGGCTTTAGATAGCCGGGCGCGGTCGTTCCCTTCATGTAGTAGTCCATTCCCTTGTTGAAAATCGCGCAAGCCTTTAGGCGCGCGTCGCCCATTTTGTTCCTAAAGCCAAGAATGTTGTAAAGGCGGACAGGCTTTTCAACGTTGATTACGCGAACCGCGTCAAAGGCTCGGACTGCCAGCTCTTCTTCGCGGCCTGTCTGTTTGATCAAGTCCCAAGTGCTTTGCGAGCAGACAATCCAAGAGCCGTAAACCTTGTTGGTTCCCTCAAGGCGCGAGGCTAGGTTGACGTTGTTTCCCATAATTGTGTAGTTGAGCTTTTTGTCGGTTCCCATGTTGCCCACAACCATGCGGCCGCTATTCAAGCCTATGCGCGACTGAAGCAGCATCGGAATCCAGCCGTTGGAGTTGTATTCCGCGACGTAAGCCAAATACTTTTTGGTCTGCGCGTCGTCCCAATTTTCTTCGGCGGCGACTTCCTTCCACGGCCGCTCGGCGCATTTTGCGTATTTAAATTCCTTGAAGAATTCGCTGTTGATTTTTTCTTCGGCCTCGCGCATTTTTATCGCGGCCGCGCAGGAATGGAAGGCGTGCTCCGGGTCGTCAATCGGAGCGCCGAAGAACGAAACGATTTCGTCGCCGACGTATTTGTCGATCGTTCCGCGCTCGCTTTGAATCGCGTCGCTTAGGGCGCCCAAATAATTGTTGAGCGCCGCGACAAGCTGTTCGGCGCCTTTTTCTTCGCCGTTGATGTTGTTGACGATTTCGGTGAACTTGGAGAATTTCCGCACGTCGCTAAAGAGCGCGGTCAACTCCTTGTTGTCGCCGCCGACTTGCGCGTACTTTGGGTTTTGAATGATTTGCTCTACGACTTCCGGCGCGACGTAGGCGCCGAACTTGGACTTAATCAAGGCGCGCTCGCGCTCGTTGGACGCGAATCGCAAAATCATAAGCGCAAGGTACGCGGAAAATTCCGCCATAACCGCGGCCACAATCGGAAGGTAAAGGCCAAAAAGCGCCATAAGCAAAACCGCGACTGCGATGGAAGCCGCTATGAGCGCGCCGCCTGTAATGTTTTGAATCGCGGGCGGGGCTTTTGCCGTGATTAGCGCGAAGGCCGCGAACAAGGCAAAGGCCGCCAAAAGCGCCCACCAAGCGGGAAGCGGCGTTATGAATTGGCCCGTCAAGATTGTGTTGTAAACGTTGGCGTGGGTTCCGACGTTGGGGAAAAAGTTCTTGAACGGCGTGCTTCCCAAATCGGTGGAGCCGGAAGCCATGTTTCCGACAATGCAAAAGGCGCCGTCAAGCTTTTTATGTATCGATTCAAAGGTGTCCAAATACAATTCCGTCAAAGACTGAACGCCGTCAAAAGCGGAGGCGAAGAATTCGTTCAGCATTGCCTCGTCCCCGGCGTCAATGGCGCCGGTTCCGGCAAGGCCTTCAATGGCGACCTTAATTTCGTCCTTGTAGGGGCCTGAATAAAAGTTCTGGACGCGCTTGAAGAATTCTTTTCTAGCCTCAAAGTAGGAAGCCTGCAATTCTTGGACGCTTTCGCCCATGCCGTTTTCGCTTGCGATTGGATTTCCGTCGATGTCGTATCCGTTCAAGTTGTCAAAAATGTAAGAGCGGAAATTTTTGATGTACTGCGCGTCCTCGAAAATCTTTTCTATTTCGGAACTGTATGAAAGCGGCGTTCCTTCCGTGTCGGTAAGGGCGACGCGGGTGAATTCCTGCAAGTTGTTGAGCAGGGCTTCTTCGCATTCCCAAAGCTGGTTTATAATCATTACGCTTTCGTGCTTGAAGGTGTCCGCGTATTCGTCTGGCGCCCAGTGAATGAGCATGCAGCCGTTTTGGTCAAGGGGAATTCTTATGTCGCCGCGCTTTCCGTCTTTTTTGAGCGCGTTGTGGAGAATCATTGCGTTGCCTTTTCTTGTGATGGAATGAACGTCGAGTTCCTTTAAAAGCGGCGCGAGCACAAGCTGGCCCAAGTAGCCGCCTTTTTGCTTGTTCAAAAGTTCCACGCGTCGGCGGGTTCCGTCCTTGTCGACGATGATGTTGGTGAAGCCCGCGCCGGCGGCCATTTTGACAAAGCGGTGATGGGCGGGCGAAAAGCCTTGCGTGATTCCGTTGATTTTGTTTTCCGCGTCGTTTCCTTTTTTTATCAAGTCGTTTTTGTCGTCGATGCCGTTTATCAAAAAGCGGCGGCGGGCGTATTCGTCGTCCTCTTCGCTTACGGAAACGATTTGCTCTTTGTTAATCGTGAGCCAAGTGTTGCCGAAAAACTGGACGGCCTTTGAAAAGAATTCGTCGTTGTCGCGAAAAACTTCCGCCGCGATTTGGGCGCCTTCAGCCGTTCCAGCTTTTTCCTTTAATAGCTCAGCGTCGTCAGGATTGACGGCCACTTTTGACAGGGAAATGTATTCGATATCGAAGACGGCGGTCTTGGCTCCGACTTCGCGCAGGCGCAAAAGAACGTCAGCGATTATGTCGCGGCTCCAAGGCCAGGGGCCCAGTTTGTCCAGCGAGGCGTCGTCAACTTCTACCAGCGCCAAGTCGGGCGTTTTTTCCGTTATGGGCCGCGCGGCAAGAAGGATGTCGTAAACGCGAAGCTCGAATTTTTGCAAAAGGCCGGCGCAAGACAAAATGGTCCAGAAGGCCGCCGATATTGCGACCGCAGCAAGGGCGGACTTTATTCCGCCGCTCTTAGACTTCTCTTTTTTTTCCATATAAAAATTATAGCGTAAAATTCAAATTTGCGCTATAATATTGGACATGATTTCAGAATATTTTAAAAACTTGATGACTGACAAAAACGCTTCCGCGATACGAAAAATGTTCGAGGAAGGAAAAATTCTTAAGGCCAAATACGGCGAGGACAAGGTTTACGACTTTAGCTTGGGAAACCCCGACCTTGAGCCGCCGAAAGAAGTTCTTGACGCGATAAAGGAAGTCGCCGCCGACACAAGCAAGGGCGCGCACGCCTATATGTCAAACGCGGGCTACGACGAATGCCGCGCCGCGATGGCCCAAAAGGAAAGCCAAGAGCAGGGAGTCCCGGTTGACGCTTCGTGCGTGGTGATGACCGTAGGCGCGGCCAGCGCGATTAGCTCTGCGATCAAGGCCTTGATTATGCCCGGCGAGGAAGTCGTCGTTCCGGCGCCCTTCTTTGCCGAGTACACTCATTACGCCCATAACCACGGCGGCGTTCTTCGCCCCGTCCCGACAAAAAAAGACTTTTCGCTTGACATAGAGGCGATTAAGGCGGCGCTCAACAAAAAGACTGTCGCGGTGATAATAAATTCGCCCAACAATCCTACGGGAAAAATTTATTCCGCCGCCGAGATTCGCGCGTTGTGTTCCGCGCTAAAGGAATTTGGGAAAGAGGGCGGCCGCTATCCTTACTTGATTTGCGACGAGCCCTACCGCGCGATTGTTTACGACGGCGCCGAGGTTCCGCCCGTGTTCCCGGAATACGAATACACGGTGATTGTGACAAGCTTTGCCAAAAACCTTAGCGTTCCCGGCGAGCGAATCGGATACATTTGCGTGAACCCCGCCAATCCCGAAAAGTCGGAATTCGTCGCGGCGGCCACGATGGCCTTTAGGATTTCCGGCTGCGTCAACGCTCCGGCTTTTTTCCAAAAAGTGATCGCCAAAAGCTGGAACGCCAAGGTTGACTATTCTTCATACCTAAAGCGCCGCGACTTGTTGATGGACGTTTTGGACAACGCGGGAATCGAGTACGAAAAGCCGCAGGGAGCTTTTTACATTTTCGCCAAAGTTCCCGCCGCCTTTGGAGACGACGACGCGGCCTTTGTAGAGGTTCTTGAAAAGAACTTGATTTTGTGCGCGCCGGGAAGCGGCTTTGGAATGAAGGGCTATTTTAGAATCGCCTATTGCGTTCCGGAAAAAACGATAGTGAATTCAAGGGAGGCTTTCTTCAAGGCCGCCCATAGCGGAAATTAAATAGCGCAGGAGTGTGACATGAAAATTTTGATGGTAAGTTCGGAAGCGGTTCCTTTCGCAAAGACCGGCGGCTTGGCCGACGCGGTGAGCGCTTTGGCCATTGTTCTGACCAATATGGGGCACGAAGTGAAGGTCGTGATTCCCCGCTACTATAAGATAGACAGAAAGACGCTCACGCCGCTTGCAGGCGCTATGGGCGTAGGCGTTGGCGGCGGCGAGGCTTGGACCGAAGTGTACAAGACCAAAATGCCCGGCTGCCCCAAGTGCGAGGTTTTCTTCATCGACCATGAGCAAAGCTTTGGCCGCGACGGCATTTACGGCGTTCCCGGCGAAACGGACTTTCACGACAACCCCTACCGCTTTTCAATCCTGTGCCACGGCGCCTTCCAGCTTTGCCGAAAGATAAACTGGATGCCCGACATTATCCACGCGCACGACTGGTCGGCCGCCCTGGCCTTGGCCCTTTTAAAGCACGTCTACCGCTGGCAGGATTTTGGCAACACCGCCGGCGTTCTTTCAATCCATAACCTTGGCTACCAAGGCCAGTATTCAAAGGACAGCTTTCCCGCGCTGGGAATCGACTGGGGACTTTACTACGGCGCGGGCTTTGAGCGCAACGGCGCGATAAACTTTTTGCAGGCCGGCATTTCTTGCGCCGACATGATAACAACCGTTTCGCCCACGTACGCGCGGGAAATCCAAACGCCCGAAGGCGGCTTTGGAATGGACGGCCTTTTGCGCGTTCGAAGCGACGTCGTTCGCGGCATCTTGAACGGCTGCGACTTAAAGGCTTGGAATCCCGCCGTTGACAAAAAAATTCCCGCGACATATTCGGTAAAGAGCATGAAGGGAAAGGCCGTCTGCAAGGCGGAATTGCAAAGACAGTTTGGGCTTCCCGTCCGCGACGACGTTCCGATTTTTGGCGTGGTCACCCGCTTGGTTGACCAAAAGGGAATCGCCGAGCTTTTCGCGCCCACTTACGGCTGCGTCTACAGCCTTTGCGCCAACATGGACATTCAATTTGTGGTATTGGGAAGCGGCGAGTCTTGGTGCGAAAACGAAATCAACGTTTTGCAGTCAAAACTGCCCAATTTCCGCGCCTACATCGGCTACAACGACGGCTTGAGCCATCTTATCGAGGCGGGAAGCGACTTCTTTGTCATGCCCAGCCACTACGAGCCTTGCGGCCTTAACCAGATTTATTCGCTTATTTACGGAACGCTCCCAATCGTTCGCAACACGGGCGGCTTGGCGGACACGGTCCAGAACTACAACGAGCAGACAGGCGAGGGCACCGGCTTTATGTTTGACGCTATCAGCCCCAGCGCCGTTTACAACACAATCGGCTGGGCGGTTTACGCTTACTACAACAAAAAGGACCACATCAAGAAAATGCAGGAGCGCGGCATGAAGAGCGTCTTTAGCTGGGAAGATTCCGCCAAGCAGTATCTTGACGTTTACAAGGAAGCGCTCGCAAGAAAGTAGTAGCGGCGAAAAAAACAGCCCCCGAATCAAGTTCGGGGTGACAAAAGCCGCTAAAATTCCACGATTTGGTTTTTGCCGTCGATGTACCATTCCGCAATGGGAATGGCTTGCTCGACGTTGTGCCAAGTCACGCTTGAATCTTCGGTTATGGAGGCGAGCCTGCCCGCGCAAACAAAGATGTCAAGCGCGAACGAAGAGCCGCTTTTTAGCGTCCGCTTTTTGAGCGTCTTTACGTCAATCACGCTTATGTCTTTTGAACCGACCCTTGTGAACGCAAGCGGAAAGTCGGCGCGGATAAACGCGTCGGCCTCTTCCTTTGCGCTTTCGGCAAGCTCTTTGCAAGCCAAGGACTTTGTTCCCATGCAAAAGGCGCTGGTCGTGTAGCCGCCGCCGGCCGCCGTCAAGCGCGATCCGAATAAATATCCGCCGCTTTCTTCCAAGTGGACTGTTATGTCGCCGTCCATTTTTACCGGAACTGTTTCGCGCGTTTTTATGTTGACCAAAACAAGCGGCGACGGCGGGTTGGACGACGCGGTCTTGGCGACGGCCAGCGTGTTTTGGTCAATAAGCGCCGCGTCTTGGATTCCGCTTCCCAAATACAATTCTTCGAGCGCGCCGGAATCGAACGAGTAAAAATTCACCTTGGAATTTTCGATTTCCAAAAATCCCTTTTTGCCGCGAATTACCGCCTGGCGAATTTTTTTGACGCGGCTTTGCGTGTCGAACAATAGCTTTTCCGTGCCGGTGCTTGGATTCAGCGCGCGAACGCCGGCAATGCGGTTTTCGCTTCGCAGAATCAAGTTGCCGTGGGCCCAATCGATTTTTGTCCAGCCGCGCGAGTTGGGAAAGGCCGTTGTTTGCTTGCTGTCGTAGTCGGCCTTTATTATCGAAGAGTCTGTCAAGGCATAAAGGCTTTGTCCGTCCGAGCAGGCCGACAAGATTTTTTGGTAGACTTGGTTTGAAAGCAGCGCGAGCGCGGCGGGCAAGCCGTTTTCCGCGGTGTCGGCCTCGTAGACGTTTCCGTCTTCCGAGCCTAGGATTATTTTTTGCGTTCCGGCGGAGGCGCAAAAGGCCGCCGAAAATGCCGGGCGGCTTTCCGTTTGAATGTTCTTTGCGATGAGCGGCCCCTTCATTCCGTTTTCGCTTACGCTTATTTTGTAAATCGAATAAAGGCTGCCGGAGCCGTCTATGTAAGACAAACTTGAAGAGCTTTTTTCCGCTTCTTCAAACAGGACGGGGCGCTTTGCCGGAACGCTTTTGACTTTTGCGCCGCTTTCCGCGTGCAGAATGAAAATCGAGCCGTTTTTTGTTCCGGCCAAAAAATTGTTTTGCGCGAAAAGGGCGGGCGTTTTTAGGCCAGCCTCTGTCGCGGCTTTTTTGAGCGGCTTTCCGTTTTTTAGGCTAAAGTAGGCGATTGCCCCTTCGGATTCGGAATAGAGCAAAAGGTTCTTTTCGCTTTCGCTGGTCTTGGCCCAAGAGGCGGTCATGCCAAAGTCCTTGATTTTTGCGAAGGGCTTTCCGTTAGAGGCCGTGTAAAGCCAAACGCCGTTGCGTTCGTTGGTCGTGGCGATTAAATAAGTTCCAGCCGCGCTGTAGGAAAGCGACGTTACTTCCGCCTTGTATAAAAACGAGCGCTTGGCCTTTTTTGCCGCCGCGTCCCAAACCTTTACGCTGTGGTAGGCCGCGCCGTCGCTTTCGTAAAAGGCGATTTCCTTTCCGTTGGGCGAGGGGCAGGCCGCCATCAGCTTTTTGTCTGAAACTTGAAAGCGCTCGCCGATTCCGTTTTCCCAGCGAATCAAAAAGCCGTCCTCGCCGGCCGTGTAAAAGGCGCCTGTTTTTGCCGCCGCGTCGGGAAAGGCCGCAACGACCTTTCCCTTGTGGCCTTGGCTTGAAAAGCGCGGCTGCGCGAAAAGCGCCTGGACTCCAAAAAGGGCGGCCAAAACGCCGGCCGCAAGCATCGCAAAATTCTTTTTCATTTTAAAACGCCCGCCTTGCTTAAAAAATATTTTACGTCGCCGCCCAATCCGAGCAAAAACAGCGCCATTATCACGCCAAAGCCCGCGATTTGGACTTTATATTGAATCTTCGGAGGAATCTGCCTTTTGGCCGCCGCTTCTATAAGCGCGAACAAAATCAAGCCGCCGTCCAAAATCGGAATCGGCAAAAGGTTCATTATAAAAAGCGACACGCTGATTAGCGACATGAATTGCAAAAGAACGACGGCGCCTGTCTTTAGGCCGGCGGCAAATCCTTCCTTGGCGCTTTCGCCCAGCATGCTTGAAATGCGGGCGGGGCCGGAGACTGCGTTGGTGACGTCAACGCCTTTAAAAAGAACGCCGATGCTCTTTAGCGTTTGGAAAAGAATTTTTTTTGTTTCCGCCGCTCCCCGGACCAACGCGGGCAAAAGCCAAAGAGGCTTTTCTTCCTTTTCTATAACTTCGCCCGCAGCCATCACGCCCAAAATGCCGTTCCCTTCTTTTTTGTTCAGCAGAGTGTGTACGGTAAAAACCAAGGTCTCTTGGCCGCCGCCTTCCGTTGGGCGCAAAACTTCAACCTCAAGGTCTTCGTCGCCCCGAAGCGCCACTTGCTCGAATATGTCGCTAAAATCGTTGATCCGGACGCCCGCGATTTTTGTTATCGTGTCGCCGCTTTTGATGCCGGCCTCGCGGGCGGGGGAGGCGAAGCTTGGATCGTCAGGAATTTTTATCGTGGCGCTTCTAGTGTAGTAGACGCAGCCCAGCATCGCTATCGCCACGCAGGCGGCGTAAACAAAAATCAAGTTGAAGAAGGGGCCGGCAAAGCCGATCAAGGCTCGCTTCAATGGATGCGTTCCGTAAAGGGAGTCTTTTTCGCCGGGAATGTAGGCCATGCCTTCTTCGACGGCCTTTCCAAAATCCTGCTCGCCCTTCATCTTGCAGTAGCCGCCAATCGGCAAAAGCGAAAGGCGCCAGTCCACGCCGCCGATTTTTTTGTGGAGCAGAACCGGCCCCATGAAAATCGAAAAGGCCTCAACTTTAACGCCGCACAATTTGGCCGCGAAAAAATGTCCCAGCTCGTGAAAGAAAACCAAAAAGCTTAAGATTATAAGGCCCAAAACGATTGTCACAGCGCGGCCTCCGCAATCGAGCGCGCCTTTTTGTCCGCCTCAAAAACGTCGTCAAAGTCGCGCGGCGCTTGGCTCCAGTCGGCGGCCAGCGTCTTTTGAACGGCGCGGGCGATGTCCAGGAATTTTATTTTTTTGTCGATAAAGGCGTGGGCGGCAACTTCGTCGGCGGCGTTAAAGGCAATCGTTTCCGCGCCGCGCTTTTTAGCCGCGTCTTCGGCAATCGCAAGCAAGGGAAAGTCGTCGCGGCGCGGCTCGAAAAAGCTCATGCTGCGGCCGGCCAAAGAAAATTTTTCCAAGCCGCTTTCAACGTATTCAGGCCAGCAAAGGGCGCCCATAATCGGATGCCTCATGTCCGGCTCGGAAATCTGCGCGTACAAAATTCCGTCGCTTGTCCTGACAAGCGAATGTATCAAGCTTTCCGGATGGACGACCACGCTGATTTCCGCGCCGCTTTCTTCGAACAAGCGGCGGGCCTCGATTACCTCAAGGCCCTTGTTGGCTAGCGTTGCCGAATCGACCGTGATTTTTTTTCCCATTTTCCAAGTGGGATGCTTTAGAGCGTCGTCTATCGTTACGGATTCCAAACGCTCCCTGGGCAGGCTTCTGAAAGGCCCGCCGCTGGCTGTGATTACGATTTCGGAAATGTTTTTCGCGCCGCAAAAGTGAATTAAGTTGAAGATTGCGGAATGCTCCGAGTCCACGGGAATTATTTGCGCGCCGCTTTTTTTCGCCTCGGCTTTTATCAAGGGCCAGGCCATTACGACCGTTTCCTTGTTGGCCAGCGCCAAGTCGATTCCCCGCTCGACGGCCATTTTTGACGGAAGAAGGCCCGCCGCGCCCGCGATTCCGTTCACTACGATGTCGGGTTTGGCCGCGTCCAAAAGTCGGGCGATTCCGTCAACGCCGTCTTGGCTTGTAAGGGTGGAAGGGCAGTTGAATTCGGCGGCGAGCGAGCGCAATTCTTCCTTTGAAGAATTTGCCTGCAAGCCGGCTACGGCAAAGCGGTCCTTGTGGCGCCTTGCCAAGTCAAGGGCGCTCGTTCCAATCGAGCCTGTGCTTCCCAAGACAAGAATCTTTTTCATTTGAACAAAAGGAAAATCAAGAAATAGTAGAAGGGCGCGGCCATAAAGACCGAGTCGACGCTGTCCAAAACGCCGCCGCGTCCTAGAACCACGTTTCCAGAGTCCTTGACTTCGGCGCTGCGCTTAAAGACGCTTTCGGCCAAGTCGCCAATAATGGCGGCCGCGCACACGCAAACGGAAAGGACGGCGGTTTTTGCGATTGTTAAAGAAGCGAATTCTTTTGCAAAGACAAGGCGGGTCATTATGACGGCAAAGACAAAGCTGCCCAAAAAGGCGCCGAAGAATCCCGCGACGCTTTTGTTGGGGCTTGCCAAGACAACGCCGCGGTTGCTCTTGCCGAAGATCATTCCGAAAAGCCAGGCCGCGCTGTCGCTGATGAATACTAGAACCAAGAATGTCGCCAGCTTTGGGAACGAATCTTCCATTCCGCTGATTCTTGTTATGAACGAAGGCAAAAAGCCCGCGTACAAAACGACGCACAGGGAGCGCGCGATTCTTGCGTTGGACATAGCGAATTCTTTTGCGGTGAAAATTTCAACGGCAAAAATCACAAAGGATGCAAGGACAAGCGCGATTGTGGACAAATAGTCCAAGCCAAAAATGACGTTCAAGTATTCCGCCAGCGGCACAAGGGGAGTCAGCGCCATCAAAAGAGGGCGCGGCAGCGTTTGGCCGTTGGTTCCGAACATCAGCGAAAGCTCGTAGGCGGCAAAGGCCGACACGCCGAAAATCGCTATGTTCAGCGGCAAGTGGCGGATGTAGGGAAGCCACACAAGTGCTAGCACGACGGGTATTCCCACAAAAAATATTATAAGGCGTTCAATCAGTTTTTTCACTTCAGGCGCTTTCATTTTGCCGCCCCCTTTTTATTTTCCAAGCCCCCAAAACGGCGGTTCCGTCCTTCAAATTCCAAAACGTCTTTTTTAAATTCTTCGGCCGAATAGTCCGGCCACAAGGTGTCGCTGAATATGAATTCCGCGTAAGCCGCCTGCCAAAGCAAAAAGTTCGACAAGCGCTTTTCGCCGCCAGTTCTTATCAGCAAGTCTATGTCGGGAAGTTCCGCAAGGTCAAAGTTCGCGCTGACGTCGCTTTCTTCAAGGCGGCTTTTTCCCGCGGCGATGGCCTTGTTGGCGGCGCGGACGATTTCGTCGCGGCTTCCGTAGTTTATCGCAAGGACGCAAGTGGTTCCTGTGAAATTCTTTGTGTCCGCTTTTGCGTTAATGATTTCAGTCTGAACTTCTTTTGGAAGGCCGGCAAGGTCTCCTATGTGCTCAACGCGAATTTGGTTTTCTTTGTAGAATTCAAATTCCGCCCGCAAGTGGAGCTTTATCAAGCCCATAAGGTAGCCAACCTCGTCTTGCGTCCGCTTCCAGTTTTCCGTGCTGAAAGTGTAGAGCGTTATGTATTTTATTCCCAAATCGGCGGCCGCGCGGACAATCCGCTTCGCCGCCTCCAAGCCTTCCTTGTGTCCCGCCGTTCTGGGCAAGCCGCGGCTCTGGGCCCAGCGGCCGTTTCCGTCCATGATGAGAGCGACGTGTTTGGGAAGGCTTGCTTGGGAATCCATTTATTCCATTATTTCCTTTTCTTTTGCCGCGTAGATTGAGTCAATCTCGGCGATGAATTTGTCCGTCGTCTTTTGCAATTCGTCGGTCATCTTCTTGAGGTCGTCCTCTGTGATTTCGCCGGCCTTTTGCTTTTTCTTAAGGTCTTCGTTTCCGTCGCGGCGGATGTTGCGGATTGAAGTGCGGGAATTTTCAGCGGTGGCCTTGGCCTGCTTGATCAATTCCTTGCGGCGGTCTGCCGTTAGCGGCGGAATCGCGATGCGGATGACCTTTCCGTCGTTGGACGGGTTGAGGCCCAAGTCAGCCGTCAAAATCGCCTTTTCGATTTCGGTAATCAAAGATTTGTCAAAGGGGTTGATTATCACCGAGCGCGCTTCGGGAATTGAAACGGTGGCCACTTGGTTCAAGGGCGATTTTTGTCCGTAATAGTCTACGCGCACTCTGTCAAAAATAGAGGCTGACGCGCGGCCTGTCCTGATTCCGTTAAAAGACTCTTTGAGAGCCGCGATTGTTTTTTCCATTCTTTCATTATCTGCCATATTATCCCCTTTCGATTGAATCTAATATCATGCCGCGAGTTTCGCATGGCGAAACTCGACATTTAAAAAACGCGGCAAGCGCCGCGTTTTTTAAATTACTTTCCGAGAACGTCCAAGACGATGTCGCCGAATTCCAAAGAGGCTCCGGCGGCCTTGGCTGTTTCCTCAAGCTTTTTGGCCACAGTGACCTTGTCGTCCTTTACGAACATCTGGTCAACAAAGCAGATTTCGGCCACGTGCTTGGCGACCTTGCTCTTAAGAATGTTGTCCTTGATGTTCTGGGGCTTTGAGGCCATCTTTTCGTCCTGGTCCATCTGTCCCTTGAAGATTTCGGTCTGCTCGTCGATGTAAGACTGCGGAACGTCCTTCTGGTAGATGTAGGCCGGAGTGAAGGCGGCCAAGTGCAAGCAGCAGTCGTGCGCGAACTGCTTGACGACGTCGGCTGTCGAGCCCTTTACGACGACGGCGCTGGCTGTCTTGAAGTTTGAGTGAACGTATGTTTCGGCGACGGCGTTGTCGGGAACGTTGATTACGTTTACCTTGGCGACTGTCATGTTCTCGCGGGTCTTTGTGGCAAGCTCAAGGAGAACGTCCTTGTGGGCCTGCTCAACCTGCGTGTAGCCGTTGGCGAACGTGATGTCCAAAAGCTTTTCGCCGGCGGCGATGAAGTCAGAGTTGTTGGCCACGAAGTCTGTTTCGCAAGTGACTTCGATGAGGACGATCTTCTTGTCCTGAGTGCGGACAAAAACGCGGCCCTCTGAAGTGGCTCGTTCGGCGCGCTTGGCTACGGCGGCCAAGCCCTTTTCCTTAAGAATCTTTTCGGCCTCTTTGGCGTCGCCGTTGGCTTCAGTCAAGGCCTTCTTGCAGTCCATAAGGCCCGCGCCTGTGGCTTCGCGCAAAGCCTTTACGTCAGATGCTTTGATTTCCATTTCTGTGTTTTCCTTTTAATTATTTGTAGAGTTTGTCCTCGTCAACCATCTGGCTGGCGGAATCTTCGTCGTCGGCCTTGTCCTCGTCCTTGCTCTCTGTGGGCTGGTAGTTGGAGTAGTCGTCGATCTCAACGTCCTCGCGCTTTACGGCGGCGTCAGTCTGAACGTCGTCCTCGTCGCCAAGGTTTTCGATGATCTTGAGGCCTTCTTCGTTGTTGGCTTCCATAACCGCGTTGGCGATGATAGAAGTGAACAATGTGATGGCGCGGATGGCGTCGTCGTTGCCCGGAATGGGGTAGTCGATGCCTTCGGGATTGGAGTTCGTGTCCACGACGGCGACAACGGGGATTCCCATGCGGCGGGCTTCGGCCACGGCGATGGCTTCCTTGTGTGTGTCGATTACGAAAATCGCGCCCGGCAATTCCTTCATTTCCTTGATTCCGCCGAGGTTCTTTTCGAGCTTAGACTTTTCCTTCTGGAGTCCGGCGACTTCCTTCTTTGTGAGGTTTTCGAAAGTTCCGTCGACTTCCATCTTCTCAATTTTCTTGAGGCGCTGGAGCGATTTCTTGATTGTGCTGAAGTTTGTAAGCATGCCGCCAAGCCAGCGGTTGTTTACGTAGAACTGTCCGCAGCGCTCGGCTTCCTTTTGGATGGCCTGCTGGGCCTGCTTTTTTGTTCCAACAAAAAGAACTGATTTGCCAGAGGCGGCGATTTTGCGAACCGCTTCGTAGCTGTCTTTGATTGCAGCGATTGTCTTCTGCAAGTCGATGATGTGGATTCCGTTGCGAGAGCCAAAAATGTACTTGGCCATGCGGGGATCCCAACGCTTTACTTGGTGGCCAAAATGAACGCCAGACTCAAGCAAACTCTTCATGGTAACTACTGCCATGATTTTCTCCTTCACCGGAAAAGACTTCTGGCGGCCCTTTGCCGCCGCTTTTCCTGCCAACTCTGTTACTCGAAGGCGGTCGCCATGCGAAGCCTTCGGAAAAATTTCGGGAAACGTTCGGGCCGACGGCCTTTTCGCTTTCCGGCTTGGATTTTGGGGCGGCGCTTGTCCGCCTCGCGACCATCTAATCGATGATTGAGTATCCTTGCTCTTTCAGCATATCATAAAGCTCAAAAATAGGCAAGCCCACCACGCAAGAATTCGTTCCTTCTATTTTTGAAATGAAGCAGCTGGCCATGCCCTGGATTCTGTAGCCGCCGGCCGCTCCGTGCCAGTCGCCTGTGTCGATGTACCATTCGATTTCTTCTTTTGACATCGGCGCGAACGTCACCTTTGTGGAAGCCGAGCGCACGCTCATGTTGTGGGCGCGGCCGTTGTAAAGGGCTAGGGAAGTGATCACATGGTGGCTTTTGTCCTGCAGCGCCGAAAGGAATTCAAAGGCCTCCTGGTGGTCGCGCGGCTTTCCGAAAACCTTTCCGCCCATGACGACGACGGTGTCGGCGCCTAAAATCCAGGGAATCACTTGCTTGGGCGGCATGGAGCGCGCCACCGCCTGGACTTTGGCCTTTGCCAAAACTTCCGGCAGCTCGGAAGCGTTCTTGACTTGGAACGCGGACTCGTCCACGTTGGGCAATACGACTTGAAAGGGGATGCCCATCGACTTAAGGATTTCCTGCCTGCGCGGCGAGGAAGAAGCCAAAATTATGTTTTCCATTTTTTTTCCTTGACCAAACGGCTCGATTTTTCTATAATTCCATTCCGATTGAGAGATTAGCGCAACTGGATAGAGCGTCGGCCTCCGGAGCCGAAGGCTGCGGGTTCAAATCCCGCATCTCTCACTATGCGTCCGGTAAAGGCCCGCATCTCTCAAAAAAAAAACGCCCGATTGACTCGGGCGGTTTTTTTTGCGCCAAAAAGCGCTAGTTCTTCTTCTTTTCGCCTTCGTCCGAGCTGCGGAGGGCGTTCAAAACTTCCTTGGCGCGGTTGCGGACGGGCTTGGCCAAGCGGTAGTCGACCGCGATTCTCTGCAGCGACTGGAGCATGGGCTTTCTGTCCTTTGTCTTGGGAGCCAGCTTTTCGTAGGCGTTGACGATTTCAAGCGCCAAGGAGCTGGTCGGGTTCAAAGTCTCAAAGCGGTCCGAGTAAAAGGCGATTGTGTTTGTGGTCTCGTCGTTTTCGTTGAAGCCGATTTCGCCGAGAGAGTTGATGGCGGCTGAAAGAACCATGGGCTCGTTGTCGGCCTTTACGATTTTGTTAAGGCTTTTGGCGGCTTCCGGGGTGCCGACCTTGCCAAGAATGCGGCAGGCCTCGCGGCGCACTTCGGGGAAGTTGTTGCTTACGCGGCCCTTTGTGCGGCTTTGAGTGTTTGTTCCCTCTCCGGCCAAGTGGTCAAGCGAGGCCATCATGTCGGGAGAAACTTTTCCGTTGTTGGCGGCTTCTTCCAAGAACTGGAGGGCCATCAACTTGTTTTCAAGCTCGTCTGAATTTGAAAGCTCTTGAACGACGATGTCGTCCATGGAGCTCATGTATTCGCCCTCAACGGTTGACTCTTCCTCGTCCTGCGCGAAAGCGGCGAAGGATAAAACAAGCGCGGCTGAAAAAAGGGCTGCAAGTTTCTTAAGCTTCATATAAACTCCTCTATGTTTCTATATTATCGGCAAAAATATAAAAAAATCAACAAATAATTGGTTACAACAGGGGCGGCATCTCCACTTTCCAGTCGCCGTTTTCCTTTACAAAGTTATAGTAAACCGTGATTTTTGTCTTGTCGTCCTCGGTTTTTGTCACTTGGACGGCCTTGACGGATTCCGCCGAATTGTAGCGAATTTCGTCTATTTGACGGCCCTTGCGCGACGGAATGAAGACGTAGTTGAAGTAGTCGCTCAAATTCCTAAGCTTTACGCCCTTCAGCTCCTTGGGAAGCTTTTCCGAGGCTTTTGAAAGGGTGTAGGAGTCGGACCAATACTTCTTTGAGTCGCTGGAAATGTATTTGAGCCAAGAGTCGTAGTCTTTTTTTGTCATGATTACGTTCAATTCCGCAATCTTTTTCATGATGGCGGCTTTGTCCGCGTTGAAGGTTTCGATGGAAACGGCGGTTCCCTCAATCTTGTTGATTGAGCGCTGGTATTCCAAGTCGTTTTCTGTGGCGGCTTGCGCGGGCTTGGGGGCTTCTTGTTTTGTCGATTCGCAAGCGACTAGCGTTATGGCCAAAAGGGCCGCGGCAATCGCCGCAAGGGTTGTTTTCTTCATATCAAGCCATTATACAACAAGAACGTTTAAAAATCAAGTTGGTGTTGAAAAAAAAAGCGTTTTTTGCTATTATTCCAAAATATGCGGCACGGAACGATTACAAAGGACAATCACGCGGCTCTTTGGAGCGGACGGTTTAAGGAAGGCCCCGACGCGGCGGCCGTTGATTTTGAAACTTCGATTTATGTTGACGAGCGAATGGCCTTTGACGACATTCAAGGCTCCCTTGCCCACGCGCAAATGCTTTCGGAAGCGGGCCTGATTTCAAGGCAGGAATTTTCCAAGATAAAGGCCGGCCTTCTTTCCATAAAAAAGGACTTGGAGTCTGGCAAGCTAAAAGTGGACTACAGCGCCGAGGACATTCACTCTTTTATAGAAGCGACGCTGACCGATAGAATCGGCGCGGCGGGAAAAAAGCTTCACACCGGCCGAAGCCGCAACGACCAAATAGCGCTTGACGAGCGAATTCACTTGCGCCGCGTCGTTCCCCAGCTGCAAAACAAAATCCTTTCATTGATTGGAACGCTTGCGGGGCTCGCCCAAAAGAACGCGGCCGCCCTTATGCCCGGCTACACCCATATGCAGCATGCCCAGCCGGTGACGCTTGGCCAGCACCTTTGCGCCTGGGCGTGGAGCCTTGAGCGCGACTGGAGCCGCTTTGAGGACGCTTTGGAGCGAATCGACTTGTGCCCGCTTGGAAGCGGCGCCCTGGCTGGAAGCGGCCTCCCGCTTGACAGAAAGCTGACGGCAAAGCTTTTGCAATTTTCCGGCCCCACGCCCAACTCAATCGACAGCGTCAGCGACCGCGACTATTGCATAGAATTCACTGGCGCGGCAAGCCTCTTGCAAATGCATTTGAGCCGCTTTTGCGAAGAAATCGTCTTGTGGGCCACAAGCGAATTCAACTTCATAAACCTTAGCGAAAAATGGTCCACCGGCTCTTCGATTATGCCGCAAAAGAAAAACCCGGACTTTGCCGAGCTTATTCGCGGCCGCACGGGAAAGGTTTACGGAGACTTGTTCAACTTGCTCACGATGATGAAAGGCCTTCCGCTTTCCTACGACCGCGACTTGCAGGAAGACAAGGCGCCGCTTTTTGACGCGCTGGACACGGTTTCGGCAAACCTTGACGTTTTTGAAAAAATGATCGCCAGCGCCGCCTTTAACAAGGAGCGGATGGCGGCCTCTTGCGAAGACGGCTTTTTGAACGCCACCGACTTGGCCGACTACCTTGTCAGGAAGGGCGTTCCCTTTAGGGAGGCGCACGGAATAAGCGCCCGCGCCGTCCGAATGGCGATAGAGGCGGGCGTTCGCTTGGAGGACTTGTGCCTGGAAGAATTCCAGCGCTGCTCCAAGCTGATTGGCGAAGACGTATACGAGCTTCTTTCGCCCGCCGCTTGCGCCGCCGCCCGCAAAACGATTGGCGGAACCGCTCCCCAGCGCGTAAAGGAGCAAGCCGCCGCGCTTAAAAAAATCGTCTTAAAAAGAAAAAAGAAATAGGAACGGTCAAGGCGCGCTTCGCTTAAAGCCTTGACTCGTTCCTTTTGTGGCGCGAATAGAATTATCGCGCCGCAATATATATTAGGAGGTTTAAAAAATGAAAAAACTTATCGTAACAGCATTCGCGGCGGCGCTTGTCGCGGCGACATTCGCGGGCTGCGCCAAAAAGGGCGCCAATGGCGACAACTCTTTGGCCGGCCTAAAGCAGCGCGGCGCCTTTGTCCTTGGCTTGGACGACTCGTTCCCGCCGATGGGCTTCCGCGACGAAAAGAACGAAATCGTCGGCTTTGACATCGACTTGGCCAAGGAAGTTTCCAAGCGCTTGGGCGTTCAGTTCAAGGCCCAGCCGATTAACTGGGATTCCAAGGAGCAGGAGCTGAACACCGGCAAAATCGACTGCATTTGGAACGGCCTTACGATTACCGAAGACCGCAAGAAGGCGCTTTCGTTCACAAAGCCTTACCTTGCCAACAAGCAGGTCGTCGTTGTCCGCGCCAATTCAGGCTTCAAGAAGTTGGCCGACCTTAAGGGAAAGAAAATCGCCTTGCAGAGCGGCTCTAGCGCCGAGGACGCGGTCAACGACTCGCCGGACTTTAAGGCCAGCGTAAAGGAAATCGTTCAGCTTGACCAAAACTTGATGGCCTTGAACGACCTTGTGATCGGCGGCGTTGACGGCGTTGTGATGGACAGCATCGTTGCCGAGTACGCGATAAAGCAGTCAAGCCTTCCGCTTGTCTTGCTTGAAGAGTCTTTGGCCGCCGAAGAATACGGCGTGGCCTTTAGAAAGGGCGACGTTCAGTTGACTGAAGCCGTCCAAAAAACTTTGGAAGAGATGGCCGCCGACGGAACCGTTGCCCGCATCAGCGCGGCTTGGTTCGGCAGCGACATCACAGTTATCGGAAAATGACTTTGATTCAATCCATGCTCGGCGGAACTTGGGTTTCCGTCGAGATGTTTTTCCTGACTTTGATTTTCTCAATTCCGCTTGCGGTTTTCTTTTGCGGGGCAAGAATGTCAAAGTTCTTCCCGCTAAAAAAAGCCGCGCAATTTTTTTTGCTCTTGATTCGCGGAACGCCGCTAATGCTGCAGTTGATTTGCGTATACTTCATTCCCGGCATTTTGTGGGGCAGGTCCCTTGACCGCTTTGCGGCGGCCATCATCGCGCTTGCGGTCAACTACGCGGCTTACTTCGCCGAGATTTACCGCGGCGGCTTTGAAAGCGTTCCGCAGGGGCAGAGGGAGGCGGCGAAAGTTCTTGGCTATTCCAAGGCGCAAAGCTTTTTCCACATCGTGGTTCCGCAAGTCATAAAAAGAATAATGCCCGCGATGGGAAACGAAGTGATTACGCTTGTAAAGGACACCGCGCTTGTCACCGTCATCGGGGTGGTGGAGCTTTTGCACGTGGCCAAGTCCGCGTCCAACCGCGTCTTTTCCACGGTTCCGCTTTTTGTGGCGGGCGCCTTTTACTTTATTATGAACGGAATCGTCACCTGGGCCTTTGCGATGATTGAAAAAAAATTGTCGTATTACAAGTGATTTAGCGGAGCGTTTTTTTTATGGAAGAAGAAGTCGTCGTCAGCGTCAAGAGCCTCAAAAAGAATTTTGGCCAGGGCGATATTTTAAAGGACATTTCCTTTGACTTGAAAAAGGGCGAGGCGCTTTCCATCATAGGGCCAAGCGGAAGCGGAAAGTCCACGATTTTGCGCTGCCTTTGCCAATTGGAAAGCGTTTCTGGCGGAACGATTCTTGTTGACGGCGAGCCCTTGGTCCAGGACGGCATTTATTCTTCCAAAGCCGCGCTTAGGAAAATCGGCCTTAAGGTCGGAATGGTTTTCCAAAGCTTCAACCTTTTTCCGCACTATTCGGTTTTGCAGAACATCGCCGAGCCGCAGGTTAGGGTGAAGAAAACCCCGCGCGCCCAGGCGGAAGAAAACGCGCGCGAATGGCTTTCCAGAATGAACCTTGCCGACCGCGCGGACCGCTATCCCCAGCAGCTTTCGGGCGGTCAGCAGCAACGGGTGGCCATAGCCCGCGCGCTGGCGCTGAATCCCCAAGTCCTTGTCTTTGACGAGCCCACCAGCGCGCTTGACCCGGAATTGACCGGCGAAATCCTAAGCGTAATCAAAGGACTCGCCGCCCAAAAAATGACAATGATTGTGGTGACCCACGAGATGGCCTTTGCCCGCGACATAAGCGACCGCGTGATTTTTATGGACGGCGGCGTGATTGTGGAAGAAGGCGAGCCCGCCCAAATATTCGGCAGCCCCAAGGAAGAGCGGACAAAACTGTTCTTAAAAAGGTTTTCCGTAAAATAGGAGTTTTGACATGAAGAAAATTGTTTTGTTGGCGACAGTCTTGTTCCTTGTCTTAAGCCTTGCCGCTTGCTCAAACGGCGAAGACAGTTTTTTCGACGCCGTCGAGCGTAAAATCGCGCTTTACAACATTGTCGCTCAGAGCCAAGGACAGAGCCAGAGAGTGGAAAAAGAATTTCCCTCTTACGACAATCAAGGCCGGCAGGACGGCAATGTGACGCTCCATTTTTTGGACGGAGTGAACGACCTTCCGTACATCGAAGTCGACGCTATGCTGGCTCTTGTCAACACTTCGCCGGCTGCTGTTTCAAAGAAGGGCGCCGTTGTGACTTGCGTAAGACACAACGCTGTTTACGATGTTGACACAACGTTAGTCATTGACTTTGACTTGGACACAATCCGCTTTGAGGACTACAACCTCTTTATGATGAAAGACGGCGCCTCCACGATACTTGACGTGACAAGCCTAGACTTTTTTGACGGGGAAGGCAAGCCTCGGCTTATACAAAAACTGGCGCCAAAATACCTTCCGCGCTACGGGGATCCGCTAGAAATAAACCTTGCCAAGTACGGCATAGACCTTGTGATTCGCGACGGAAAATACTTGCTTCCGCTCCAGACCTTTTCCGACATTTTTATCGCGCCCGCTTATTTGAGCTGCCTTTACTTTAACGGGAAGTCTGTTATTTGCGCGGATGATTTTTCAAAGCAAAATCCGCCCTTAAACGAGGCCGTAAGGAACCTTTATTATCAAGGAGAAAGGGGCGAGCGCAGCGCCGCTCTGGCAAAGTTTGGCTACAACGAGCTTTGCATGGCGCTGGACTTGCTTTACGGCCTAAAGGAGCAGCACGGCATAACAAGCTTTGACCAGCTTATGCAAAGCCAGGGCGCCGTTTCGATGAGCGTCTCAAAATCCGTCGCGCCAAGCTACAGCCTTAAGCGTTATATTACCGAATCCACCGCTTTGGACGCGGATTTGGCCATATACCATTTGATCGGCGACTTTTTGGACGACAACCACGCCAAGTGGTTGAATTTTTCCTACCTTGTCGGCGAGAACGACGCCTACCAGCCAAACGGCGCCGCCCGCGAGCGTCTGTATGACTACGAAAAAATTTACAAGGCCGCCCGCGACGCCGTCTATCCCATCGACCCCGCCACCGGAAAGTCCACGGCCCTTGGCTACAAAGTGGAGGGCAACACGGCCTTTGTGACATTTGACCAATTTAATACCACCGCAACTTATGCGGATCTCGACAAGTACTATGAGGGCGCGGCCTCCGCTCTTTCCGACGACGATACGATCGCCCTTATAATGAAGGCCCACGACGCGATTGTCAATGACAGCTCCATTAAAAACGTTGTCATCGACCTTAGCGCCAACCTTGGCGGAGCGGCGGACACGGCCGTTTTCGTTGCGGCTTGGTTCTTGGGCGAGGTGACCATTTCGATGAAGCATACCAGCACAGGCGCTCTTTGTTCCACAAGCTACCGCTGCGACGCAAACCGCGACCACAAGTTTGACGAGGACGACACGCTTAAAGGCAAAAGGCTTTTCTGCCTTGTCTCTCCGTGCAGCTTTTCTTGCGGAAACCTCGTTCCCAGCTTGTTCAGGGAGTCTGAAAAAGTCACGCTTCTTGGAAAGACTTCCGGCGGCGGCGCCTGCGTTGTCCAGTTTCTTTCTTCGGCGTGGGGAACCAACTTCCGCATTTCGGGCCCCCAGTGCCTTTGCTACATGAAAAACGGCTCTTACTACGACATCGACCAAGGCGCGCGGCCCGACCATTCGATAGAAGACCCCGACTTCTATTACAGCAACCAGAGGGCTGACTTGGTGGCCTACATCAACAGCCTGAATTAAGGCCAAAACGCTCCCAGTCGGCGGGCGTTTTGACCTTCTTCCGTAACGGTTGCGCGGTTATTGACATAAGAGCGCGCTTCCTATATAATAGTTCTACTATACATTTTAAAGTTTTAGGAAGGAAAACATGTCATACTTACCCCTTTTGCAGGCCGCGACCAGCAACGTTTCTACGACTGGCAGCTTTAGCTCTTTGATTGTCACTGTAGTCTTGATGATCGGAATCTTTTACTTTTTCCTCATCAGGCCGCAAAACAAAAAGCAGAAGGAAATGGAAAAAATGCTCGCCGCGCTCAAAAAGGGCGACAAGGTTGTCACAATCGGCGGCATTCACGGAGTCGTTTCTTCAACAAAAGAAAAGACCGTAATTCTCAAGGTTGACGACAACGTAAAGCTTGAATTCAACCGTTCCGCCATCGCCTCTGTGGACAAGCCCGAAGCCGAAAAGAAGGCTGACGCTAAGGCCGAGGCCAAAGACGAAAAAAAAGAAGATAAAAAAGAAAACAAATAGATTGGAGCGATAAAATGGAAAAGTCGAGCAAAAGATGGCGCTTTGTCATTCTTCTTGTGGTATTGGGAATTTGTCTGGCGTTCTTGCGCCCCACAATTAATTGGTATTTTAGAACAGCCGAGGCCGACCAAAAATTGGCCTTGCTTTCCCTTGAAAAAATCAAGGAATATTCAGTCCAGCAGGCGGCCAAGGACGTTAAGGCGCTTGAGGCCGACGTTGCCGCCAACCCCGGCTCCGAGCTTGGCGAAAAGTACGCTTGGCTTTTAAAGCCCGCCAAAAATAATTTTAAAGAATACAAAAAATCCGTTCCGGAGCCGCTCACTTTGGGCGCCGCGATGGCGTCGTTCAGCCTTGGCCGCGTTGCCAAGACCGACGACGAAAAAAAGGACGTCGCTTCTTCAATCCACCAAAAGCTTTTGGAAGTCCGTCAGGAATATTACCGCGAAAAGGTTCTTGCCGACAAAAAGAATTACACCAACTCTGTAAAGCTTGGCCTTGACCTTTCGGGCGGAATGAACATCATCGTCCGCGCCGACTTGGACGCGGCGGTCAAGAACAACAAGCAGTCCGTTGACGCAAGCGGCGGAGAGGCCGCGTTCAAGGCTCGCGCGATGGAGCAGGCGATTGAAACGCTCAAGAGCCGCATCGACCGCTTTGGCTTGACAGAGCCGGTTATCCGCCAGCAGGGCGAAGACCGCGTTTACATCGAAATCCCCGGCGCCGAGCAGAGCGACGCGATCAACACAATCATTATGGGAAAGGGCATCCTGAACTTCCGCTTGGTTGACGAGGAAGCCACAAACAAGTTCCAGCAGTTCTACTATTCAAATCCCGAAGCGACCTTTGACGAGAACGGAAAGCTTCTTGACCCGGCCATCGTTCCCGAAGACGTTGAGATTTTGGGCTACTACACAAAAGACTCTTACGGCTTGGACGAGTTCTTGCAGTATATGGCTGTAAAGAAGGAAATCGCGCTTGACGGCCGCTACGTTAAGAGCGCCGACGTAAGCCGCGACCAAATGGGAAAGACCGGCGTTGACTTTACCTTGGATTCCGAGGGAGCCGAGATTTTCGCCGACTTTACCGGCGCCCACGTTGGCGAGCGCCTTTGCGTAATCAGCGACAACAAAATCAAGAGCGCGGCCACTATTAAGACAAAGATTGCGGGCGGCCAAGTCCGCATCGACGGCTTTGGCTTGGAAGAGGCGCAGAACTTGCAAAAGGTTTTGCAGACCGCTTGGCTTGAAGTTCCGCTTAGCGTTGAAAGCCAGCAGGTAATCGGCGCCGAGCTTGGAGAGCAGACAATCCGCGCGGGCCTTATGGCGCTCGCCATCGGCTTGATTGCGATTTTTGTCTTTATGCTTCTCTATTACAAGGGCGCGGGCATCAACGCGATTGTGGCCCAGGTTTTGAACCTTTACATGCTCTTCGCGGTTTTGTCGGCCTTCAACTTGACTTTAACCCTGCCTTCAATCGCCGGTATGATTCTTACAGTCGGTATGGCGGTTGACGCGAACGTAATCATCTTTGAGCGCATCAAGGAAGAGCTTAGAATGGGCAAGAGCCGCGGAGCCGCGATTGACGCGGGCTTTGACGGCGCCTTCTGGGCGATTATGGACTCCAACATCACGACTTTCATCGCGGCGATGTTCTTGAGCCAGTTGGGAACCGGTTCCATCCAGGGCTTCGCTGTGAGCTTGGCAATCGGCGTCGCTTCGTCAGTCTTTACGGCCTTGTTCGTAAGCCGCTTGATGTTCGACGTTGGAACGGAAGCCTTTAAGAAAAAGACTACCAGCATCAGTTGGAGGGTAAAATAATGAAAAAAAGACTTAATTTCAGCAAAGGCTTTTTGCCTTGCGCCATATTTTCTTGCGTAGTTATCGCTTCGGGAATTTTTTCTTTGGCCACCCGCAGCATCAACTTGGGCATTGACTTTAAGCCCGGCGCGATTGAGGAAGTTTCAATCAAGGGAGCCGCCGGAATCGAAGACGTTCGCGCGGCCTTGTCGGCCATCGGCGGCGTTAGCGTAAAGAAAATCGGAAACGCTGGCGGCGACGAATACCAGATTCGCGCCGGAGTTGAGGAAAGCGAGGGCGGAAAAATCACGCAGGCGCTTGTCAACAAGTACGGCGAGGCCAACGTTGACGTTCTTAAGACGGACTTTATCGGCTCAAGCATGTCAAGCTCTTTGGCGCGCCAGTCAATCTTCCTGCTTTTTGGCACGATGCTTTTGATTTGGCTTTACGCGACAATCCGCTTTCACTGGGACTTTGCCTTGGGCGCGATTGTGGCCTTGGTTCACGACATTTGCATTATGTTCACGTTCCTTTCTTGGAGCCAGATTGAATTCAGCACGACGACGCTTGCCGCCGTTTTGACAATCGTCGGTTACTCAATCAACGCGACGGTCGTTATCCTTGACCGCGTGCGCTTTAACCTTCCGCTTATGGAAGTCAAAACTTTCAAGGATTTGCTTGACCAGTCTTTGAGCGACACGCTTTCGCGCTCAATCATCACTACGGTGACTACTTTGTTCGCGGTTCTGGCCTTGTACTTCTTCACCACTGGAAGCATCAAGGACTTCGCGCTCGCGATGACCGTGGGCTTGCTTAGCGGCTGCTATTCTTCAATGTTCATTTCTTCGGGCTTCATTTATTTGACCCGCCGCTCTTGGAAGCCGGAATACGGCATCCACCACGCGATGCCCAAGAAGGCCGCGGCGGCTCCGGCGCTCTAAGCGGCGCGAATGAAAACAATTCGTTCGGAACTTTTAGGCTTTTGCAGCGGGGTTCGCCGCGCGGTTCAGAGCGCCTTGGACGCTTTGGCCGCCGGCGCGGCCGCTCAAAAGCCTAAAAAAATTTATTCCCTTGGCCCCTTGATTCACAACAAGGCCGCGCTCGACGACTTGCAAAAAAAGGGCCTTTTAATCCTTGACGAAAACCAAATAGAAATCCTTGACGAAAATTGCGCGGTCATTGTGCGCGCCCACGGCGTTTCACCTTTGGTCACCGAGCGCATTAAGGCGCGCGGCGCCCAAGTCATTGACGCGACTTGCCCCCGCGTGGCCTTGAGCCAAAGAAGGGCGGCGGAATTTTCCGCAAAGGGGATGTTCGTGATTTTGGCGGGCGACAAGGGCCACGCGGAGGTCAAGGCGGTGGAGGGCAGCGCGCTTTTTCCCGCGGAGAGCTCTAAAAACAGTCAAAACGCTAGAGGCTCCTTTGTTCTTGTCCAAAACGCGGACGAGGCCGCCGCGCTTGAAGTTCTTCCGCAAATGAACGAAAACGCCGTTCTTTTAAGCCAAACGACTTTCGCTCCCGACGAGTTCAAGAAAATTTCCGAGATTCTTTCAAAAAAAATAAGCGGCCTAAAAGTGTTTGACACGATTTGCCCCGCCACCGGGCAAAGGCAAAAGGCTCTTGCGGCGCTCGCCAAAAAGGCGGACGCGCTTGTGGTCGTGGGCGGAAAAAAGTCGGCCAACAGCCTGCGCCTTTACGAGCTTGCAAAAAGCCTTTGCCCGCGCTCCTTCTTTGCCGAAAGCGCGGCCGATTTGCCCGCCGATTTTGGCGGCGCGAAAGTCGTGGGCATCGCGGCCGGCGCGTCCTCTCCCGACTTTGTGATAGATGCGGTTGAGCGGAAAATACAAGAAATGCTAGTCTAAGCTTTGGATTTCTAGGACGCGGTTGTAGAGGCGCTGCGATCCTTGCACCGTTTCTATCCACTTTTTGGCGGGCGTGAAGCTTTTGTCTTCCTTTAGCGCGGCTTTCCAACATTCAACGGCCGCGTCGTAGTTTCCCCTTGTGTATTCGTCAAGGCCTTGCGTGTAAAGCGCGTCGCAGCGGTCGCGGCGGATTTTGCGGCCGTGGTCGCCCAAAGCCACCCGCGCGCTAAGGCTAAAGTGGTTGATCGGATTTATCGACGACGTTAAGTCAAACGTGTAGTTTAAGTCAAAGATGAATTTCTTGATTTTGAATTCCGTTCCCAGCGAAATGCGCGGGTTTCCGCCCTTTAGCCTAAAGCCCGCCATAAATTCCAAAAAGTCTGTGACAAGGACTTCAACGCCGGCGCCCGCCGACCACAAGCCGCTTTTTGAAAAGTCCTTAAAGTTGAGGGGCTGCCTAAAGTCCAGCGCGATTTTTAGCTTTTTGAACGGGCGGTAGGAAACGCCCGCGCAGGCGGCGGCGGGCAGGGGGTCGTCAAACTGCAATCCCTTGTCGGAGCCAAAGCCGCAAAAGGCCGCGCCTAAATTCATGAAACTGGCTCCGATTCTAAAATTGGGTTCGCGCGAAGCGAAGTTCTTGAACACGTCAAAAGAAACCAAGGCTCCAACGTCGGCCATGACCGCAAGGGCGCTTTGCTCAAGGCCAGACCCGCTTATAATCGCGTTCGTCTCGTTGTTTGTGTAGTCGGGAACGCTTCGCCAGGCCGCCTTTAGGTTCCCCCCGACAGCAAGCCCCTTGAAGTAGTAGCCGTGAAAAAAATTGTAGCTTGCGTTGAGGCAAGCCGCCGTCTCGCTGTAGTAGTTTCCCGCGACGCGGTCGCCAAAATAATTGTATTCGGTGAAGGGGACGTAAAAGCATTTTAGCTTGGCGCCAAGCCCCAGGTCGCCAAAACGGTCGGCCCACGCTAGCGTTTCCATGTTGGAATCGGCAATCCAAGAGTTGTGGAAGAGCGCGACTTCCCCTTTTTGCAAGAGGCAAGAGCCTGCGGGGTTTGAGTCAAAAAAGCAAATGTCGTCCGCCAAGCCCGTAAAGGCGCTTCCTAGGCTTTCTTCCCTGCCGCCGCACGGAACTTCCAGCGAGCGAAAGCCAGTCATTCCTTCGTTGGGGTCGATGAAGCTTGAAAAGGCGCTGCCGAGCGAATGGTAAATGTCGGTCAAATCCAAGGCGGATGCGGCGGAGGCGGCGAGAAGAATTATGAATGTGAGAAGCGATCTTTTTTTGAGCGTCATCTTTCTTTATTATTCGGTTTTTTTCTCTTAATTGTTAAGCAATTTTACCGAAAAATATATAAGAAGAAAAGGGGCGATTTTCGCGCGCCGCGCGGCCTCTGGGTGGTTGTATTAAAAGACTAGCGTTTTTTTTAGTTTTAGCTTTCTCGATTTTTTCCGCGCCGTTTTTTGGCCAGGCCGGAGAGACTGCGGGCGCTTTGTCTTTGCAGGAAATCGACGCGCTGATAAAGCAAACTGACTACGACCAAGCGCTTGGAGCCCTTTCTGAATTCATCAAAAACAATCCCGAACGCTTGGACCAGGCGCAGCGCAGGGTTGACTCGATAATGAGGGCTCGCTCTTATTACACGCGCCTTGCGAACGAGCTGCTTGACGTTATGGAAAACGAGCCTGAGAACGCGGAGAAAAAACTTGCGATTATAAAAGAGCTTGAGTCGCTTGAAAAAAAGCCTTCGCAAGAGCATTTGGCCTTTATCAACCAAGCTAAGAACGCCGCCGAATTCACTTACTACCGTGCCCAGTTCCGCCGCATTATGGAAGGCGCGGCCAAAGACGCTCACGAGCAAAAGTACCCGGACTCAATCGCGCTGCTTCAAAGCGGCTTTTACATGTACCGCGACGAATTCTACGACGAAAATCCCGCCGCCGTAACGGACGAGGCTACAAAAGTCGTTGGCGGCTTGACGGCCGCTTGCGCCGACTACCTTGCCTTAAGGTCCGCTTGCAACGACGCGCGAAAGTCTTTTGTTCAGGCGGCGGACGGCGGCATTCAAGGCGCGAGCCGCTCTTGGGAAAACTTTGAGTCGCATATGAAAAATTTCGCGCTCGTGAGGAACCGGGTTTCGGACGCGGGCGGCGCGCTTGGAGGAATTTTCGAGCGGCTTAAGAAAGCCAATCCTGAGCTTACCGAAGCTTCGTACCTTTCGTTTATGAACCGCTTCGCGCTTGGAATCGCGAGCATTCAGGATTCCGGCGTTTTGGGAACGATGGACTATGAATGGGGCTTGCATCTTGATTCTTGCGTCGCCGCCTTGCACAAAGCCGCTCGGCAAAAGTTTGACGACTACATAAAGACCGCTCAAACGCAAAAGGCGCTTGAGCCTTCGTTCGCGCCGGACGCGGCCCGCTTGTCCGAGGCGGACAGGCTTGCGGCTTTGGCTCTTGACGTTTGCGCTTTGGAAAGCCTAAAACGGGGCAAGGGAAGCGACGGCGCTTTGGAAAAGAGAAGCGCGGCGGCGCTTTCGATGCGCGCGGCAAAGAATTTTGTTTTGGGAACAAATGCTTCGGTTGAAAACTTGGAGCGGGGAAAGGCGGCGAGCGCCCGTCTTTCCGCTTTGCCTCTTCCCGCTGGCGGCTTGGAAAGCGCGCGTAGCGGCGACGCTTATTCAGAAAGCTTGCTTGACATCGTGAAGGCGCTTGAAGATACAAGAAAGAATGCGGAAGCGGCGCTCGCGGAGCCTTGGTACGCCGAGTATAAAAATTCCTACGACGAGCAAAGCGGCAAAAAGGATTCCGGCAAAAAAATGGGCGAGGCCGCCGAAAGCCGCGAGCAAAAAGTTTTGGACTTTGGAAACATTATGGGCTATTATCAAGCCCTTAACGATTTGATTTTGCGCGCGATGGAAAAGGCGGGCGACGACGCTTGGAAAAAGCTTTGCGACCGGGGCGAGGCGCTGGCCGGCCTTGTGTCGGAAAGTTACGGAAGCGTTTATTCCGAGGCGGAAGATTTGGCCGCCCGCCATTATCCCGACAAGGCGCTGGAAAAAGCCGAGGGCGCGCAGAAGAATCTTTCCGCCGACAAGGCCATGCTTGAAAAGGCGCGCTCAAACCTTTTGAAAAGGGGCGAAAAGGCGCAAGGCTCGGTTGAAAAAATCAACGCCGCTTTGGCGACGCTTGACGGCTTGCGCGCCGCCGGCGTGGAAATCGCTCAAAAGGCGCGGCAGGAAATCTTGCTTGCCCAAAGCGCGCTTACCCAGGCTGACGAAGTGTTCCGCCGCGCGCAGTCTAGCTTCCAGGCTGAAAACTTTACGGCCGCGCGAAACAACTTGCAGCGCGCGCGCGAATTGTACAACGAGTCGCTTGGCCACCAAGAGTCGGATGCAGTCCGCGCCCGCAGCGACAGAAACTTGGCGGACTTGGGCCAGCGCATAAACGACGCGGAGAACAAAATCATCGTTACCGAAGTCCGCGCCCTAAAGACGCGCGCCAAGAACGAATACTACGCCGGAAACTTTGAGAGCGCCGAAAGCCTCTTGAACCGCGCCGAAAGCCGCTGGGCCGTGACAAACGTTGAGGAAGACGAAGAAATAAAGAACCTCAAGCTTTTGGTGCAGAACGCGCTGAGCATGAAGACCGGCCGCGAAATAAAGCCGACCGCGCCGTTGTACCCCGAAATGTCGCAAATCTTGAGCAACGCGCGCCAGTACTTTGACAAAGGCTCAGCGCTTATAAAGAGCGGCAGGCGCGAAGAGGCCCTTCCGATTTTGGAAGAAGCCAAGAAAAAGATTCAGGAATTGCAGCTGGTTTATCCGCTGAACAAAGAGGCTTCGCTTTTGAGCCTAAGAATTGACGAGCTGGTTGACCCGGAGCGCTTTAACGAAAGCTTCGCCCGGCGCGTTCAGGCCGCGCGCCAAAACGTAAAGGTTGCGGCGACGCAGCGGCAGGCTTACAGCGACTTGCTTGACTTGGCCGAAATTCGCCCTGACTATCCGGGCTTAAAGAAGTTGCTTTACGACGTTGAGATAGAAATCGGCGTTCGTCAAAAGCCGGTTGACCAAGCCGCGCTCCGCCGCTCCGAAAGCCTTGCCAAAGAGGCTAGGGGACTTTACGAAAAGGCGCGCGGCAACGAGGAAGTCTTGCGGCAAGCCTTGGCCCGCCTTGACCAAGCGATTGCGTTGAACCCCAACAACGAGGCGGCGATAACGCTTAAGGACAGAATCCAAATCGCGGTCGGCGGCAAGGCGGCTGTCGTCCTTTCAAGCGCGGACGAGGCCAGCTACAACCGCGCCATTCAAGAACTTAGAAACAACAACGTTGTCGGCGCCTATACGATTGTGGAGCGGCTTTTGCAGAATCCCGCCAACAGGCGCTCGTCAAAGATTTTGGACTTGCAAAAACAAGTTCAGGCTAGAATGTAGGCGGGAAAGTTGATATAATGGAAAAAATGCGCGTAAGGCGATTTTTTACACAGTTGATTGTTTCTCTTGCGCTTTTGTTCGCGCCGCGCCTTTGGGCCGAAAGCTATTATTGGGAAAACCCGGTTCGCGTTTCCCAAAGCGGCGCCTGCTTTCCCCGCGCGGTTTCCAACGGTCAGAACGCGGCGGCCTTTTGGCAAGAAGTTGACGCAAAGAATTCTTCTATATATTTAACAATCCAATATTGCAAGGGCGGCTCTTGGATGCCGCCGCGGCGTTTTGCCGGCCCCTTTCCGTATTCGGGAAAAGCGCCTGACCTTTACAGCGCCGCGATGAACGCGCAAGGCCTTTTGGCTGTAGGCGTTCTTTCGGACGCGAACACGATTTCCGTTTACACGAGCGCGGACGAAGGTGCGTCGTTTTCCGAAAAAAAATTCACGCGGCAAAGCCTTCCGCTTGTGGCGCCCCGCATATACGCAAAGGCCGGCGGAGACTTTGTTCTTTTCACTTCGCTTGGCCGCGACGAAAGCTTTTCGATGCTTTGCGCCAAAAGCCGCGACGGATTCGTGTGGGGCGACTTTTCTGAATTCGCTCCCGCGCAAAAAAGCCTGAATCCCTTTTTGCCGGTTTTGCTTTCTGTAGAAAAAAACGAGTTGATTGTATTTCAGGCGCAGTTCCGAACTCAAAACAGAATCGTATACCGCCTGTTTTCGACCGTTTCCTCAAACGGCGGCTCGTCTTGGTCAAACCCCGTGATGCTTGCGACCGGAAGCGAAGGAGATTTGGCCAGCGACCAGCGGCCTGCCTTGCTGAATTTTGGCGGAAAAAATTTCATCGCCTGGGAGCGGACTCCTTACAACTCTGAAAATTCCAGCGTGTATTTTTCAGAACTGGATTCGGGCGGCAACATAATCGGCCGGCCAGAGCGAATTTCAAATTCAGGAAACGCAAGCCGGCCCATTTTGTTTTCGTACGGCGCCGCGCTGGACCTTGTTTGGTTTGACACTAGAAGCGGCGTTGAACGCGTGTATTTCGCGCAGCGCTTGGGAAATTTGTGGGGAGACGAGGCCGTCCTTTCCGAAGCGGGCTCGTCGTCGGTTTTCGCCTTTCCGATGGTGACGGCTGGAGGAAAGAGCCTTTCGTTTGTTTGGCAGGGAAAGAGCGGCGCTTCCAGCTACGTTTGCCGCTTGGAAAGCGACCATACGGTCTTGCCGCCGGAAATCGCCCCGCTTTCTTACGCGCTTGGTCATAGAAGCCGTGACGAGAACGTTCGCTTTAGGGTGACAATGCCAAGCGACTCTTCGGGCATTCGGGGCTATTCTTGGATTTGGACGCAAGACCCAAACGCGGAGCCGCCAAAAACTTTGACAAGCCTTCCCAAAGAGCGGGACGTTTCCGTAAAGGCCACGGCGGAAAAGCGCTGGTGGTTCAAGGCCCGCGCGGTTGACTACGCGGGAAACTGGTCTGACAGCGCGTCCGTTTTGTATTACCGGGACTTGACGCCGCCGGCTCCTCCGCGGATCATTCCGCTTAAAATCGACGCGGCGGGCTTTTTGCAGGACAGCGGCGCGATTTTCGCTTGGGAAGACGAATCCGAAGACGAAGAAATCGCCGGCTGGTCTTTCCGTTTTGACGAGGCGGCGGCTCTTCCCAAAAAAGTTTATTCTTCAAAAAGGCATCCTTCGGCGCTGAGCCAAAGCGAGCTGGCCTCCGCGCTTTATGAATGGAAGGAAAAGAATCCCGAAAGCTCTTTCAAGCCCAAGCCGCCCGCCGCCCGCGCGCAGACTAAGAAAAGCTCCGCCGCTTTTCCAAACGTAAAGAACGGCGCTTGGATTTTCAGCGTCCGCGCGATAGACACGGCCGGAAACGCCGGCGAGCCTGCGTTCGTCGTTGTTTACGCCAACAAGTACGAGCCCTTTACCCGCGTCGATTCCGTTCGAAAGCGCACGGACGTTTTTGGCTCGTCGCAGCTTGAGATACGAGGCGCGGGCTTTAGGTACGACGGAACGATTTACAAAATCGCGATAAAGAAAACGTCTGGGGCCGGGGAGCCATATTCGGTCGTCTTGAATTTGCGCGACGGAGATTACTCCGTTCCCAGCGATGAAAAAATTTCAGGCGTTCGGCTTGACAGCGCCGTTCCCCAGGGAACGTATTCGATAACCCTTTACCATTCCGACCGCGGCCGCTACGAGATGGGCCGGGCTTTTACTATTGAAGAAAACGGAACCGTGAAAATCGCGGCCGACTACGCTTGGAAGCCCGGCTGGAAGCGGGTTAGCGAAACTGGAAAATTCTACGCGCGGACGGGAGACCTTCTTTTTGCCGCCGTAATCATAATCGCCATTTGCGCTCTCCTTTTTGCGGCGCGGGGGCTGGCGAATTCCGCCAAAGAAGCCTCGCTGCTAAGAAAAGAAATCGACGCGCTTGTTTCAGGAGGCGTTATGCCGCTAGAAAAAAAGAAAAAGGCTCTGGCCTTGAACCAAAGGGGCGCGAGCCTAAAGTTAAAGCTCATGTCGTTCACCGCAATCATCGTCTTGATGGCGATTCTTTTGGTTTCGCTGCCATTGGGCTGGGTGATGATTCGCGCGCAAGAGCGCACGCTTTCAGCCGGCTTGGAAGAGCGAACCAACGTTTTGCTTTCAAGCCTCGCAAGCGGAACAAGAGCCTATATGCCGACCCAAAACGTTTTGGAATTGTCCGCGCTGCCGGAACAGTCTTCCGCGATGAGCGAGGCGAACTTTGTCACAATCGCAGGCCTTTCGATGAACGGAGAAGGAGCCGGCGTCGGCTTGGAATACGTTTGGGCCTCAAACGACTCGGATCTTTCCCAAAAAATCGACGGCGACTCTTTGAATCCCGGCCTTTCAAAAATCGTTGACCAAACGCTTTTGGGCGCGGCGGACGCATGCCAAGACTTGAACAAGGAGGCGGCCCAAAGCGCCGGCGAAATAGCCAAGAACATCGCCGCCTTGAACGCGGAAGGCGCGTCGATTGCGCTAAAGAGCGACTCGCTTTCTGTCCGCCGCCGCGAGGAAATTTCTGTCATAACCACAGAGCTTGCTACGCGCCTTTCCAGAACGCTCAACGAGCTTTCCGAGGCCGCCACGGGAAGCGTTCCGCAATACAATTCGGCCTTGCTTGACCGCGAGAACACCGAATACGTTTTTTACAGGCCGGTCCTTTACAGGCAGGGAACAAGCCAAACTTACGTCCGCGCGATTGTCTTTGTTTCGGTTTCGACGGCGAGCTTGATACAAACGATTGACGGCGCGCGCAGGACGATTGTCTACACGGCGCTCGCGGTTTCTTTGTTCTCAATTTTGATCGGAATGATTGGCTCGTGGATTTTGGCCAGCGTAATCGTAAGTCCGATAAAGCGGCTCGCTAGCCATGTCGTGATGATCGGCAACACCGTCAACAAGGAAAAGCTTGCCGGAAAGGAAATCGTAATCAAAAGCCGCGACGAAATTGGCCAGCTGGGCGACAGCGTGAACGAAATGACCCGCGATTTGGTCAAGGCCGCGCAAGACGAGCATTTGGCGATGGACGGAAAAGTCGTCCAGCGCGCCTTCCTTCCCCTTACGCCTGACAATACAGGCGCCAAGCAAACGGTGGCCATATTGAACGACAAGAATTTCCAGTGCTTCGGCTACTACGAAGGCGCGAGCGAAGTTTCGGGCGACTACTTTGACTACAAAAAATTGGACGAAAACCATTACGTCATAATTAAGTGCGACGCTTCGGGCCACGGAGTCCCCGCCGCCCTCATCATGACGGTCGTGGCCACCTTGTTCCGAAAATTCTACGAAAGCTGGTCTCCCAAAAAAGCCGGCGGCGGATTGGACGACCTTGTGACGCAGATTAACGACTTCATAGAATCGCTCGGCATCAAGGGCAAATTCGCCACGTTGATTTTGGCGCTTGTCAATACCGCCACGGGCGACGTAAGCCTTTGCAACGCGGGCGACAACATCGTTCACATTTACGACAGCGCGGCTAAAAAGCAGCGGACGCTCACTTTGCAAGAAACGCCCGCCGCCGGCCCGCTTCCGACCTTTATGGTTCAAATGAAGGGCGGCTTTAAAATCGAAAAGACGCGGCTCAACAAGGGCGACGTTCTTTTCCTCTACACTGACGGAATCGAAGAGTCCACCAGAAAATTCCGCGACAAAGACTTCAACGTGATAAAATGCGATGAAACTGTCGGAGTGAAGGACGGCGTTCACGCCAACCACAAAGTTGGAAGCGAAAGCGAGCAAATGGAAAACGACCGCATCCAAGAAATCATCGAGGCCGTTTTGAACAAGAAGAAATATGTTCTTCAAAAATGGCACAACCCAATCGCGGACGAGCGGCTTGAGTTTGACTTTAGCGATTGCTCCGGAACGACCGAAGAAGTGATTTTGGCCTTGTGCGCCGTCGAAAAAGTTTTCCGTTTTTACAAGCCGGAGGACGCGGGCGAAAAGGACACCGTGCGCGTGGACAGGCGCATTGACGAGTTCCTGAAAAAGCGCTTCAACCGCTATGACTACTATTGCGGAACAAAGGCTGAAGACGACGGCGACGGCGCTTACTTGCATTACGCCGCCTTGCGCGAAGACGAGCAGCTTGACGACCTTACGCTTGTGGCCGCAAAAATTATTTGACGGATTTTAAAAAGTGGGTTATACTAAAAGAGTAGATTAATGGGCGGGAACAATTCGTCCGTTTGTTGCCGCTAGGAGGATGTGAATATATGAAGGAAGAGACAAAGGCTAAGGCCACTAAGTTGTGGAACGACGTTAAGGCCGGTCTAAAGACTGGCTTTGCCGCGACAAAAAAAGGCTTGTCAAAGGCTGGAAACGCCATTCAAAGCTACAGCGACTTGGGCATCGTCCAAATTGAAAAAAAGCAGTTTGAGTCCAAGCGCAAGAAGGCCTATGAGGTTTTGGGCTTGATTGCGTTTGAACGCCTTTCCGCAAAGGGCGCGGTTTCTTTGAAGGCCGACGATCCGGACACCGCCGCCTTGATTGGAGAAATCGCCGCGCTTAACAAGGAAATAGCCAAGCGCGACAAGATTCTTAAGGCCGCCGAAAAGGAAGGAAAAATTCCAAGTTCGGAGCCAAAGAAAAAGGCCGCCGCCAAAAAAGCGCCGGCAAAAAAGAGCGCTAAGAAAGCTCCCGCAAAAAAAGCGGACTAGCGCAGAAGAGCTTTTGCAAAAAACGTCGGAACTCAAAAAGTTCCGGCGTTTTTTTTCTTCAACTTTTTAGGTCTTTCTGCCGATAATGTAAGGGTATGAAAGTCTGCAAAAGAAATTTAAAAATTATTGTCTCCGCTTTTTTTGCTTTGGCAGGAACAGCTTTGTTCGCTTCCGGGCTTTTCGCCGACACTGTTCACTTGGTTGAAAAAGGCGAAACCCTTTATTCAATAAGCCGAAAGTACCAAATCACCGTAAGCGAATTGCGCGCGGCCAACGGTTTGTCCGAAAGCGACGTTCTTAAGTTTGGCCAAAAGTTGAACGTTCCTACGCCCGACATCGAAAACGCGGCGGCGCTGAATTCATCTTCGCAAGGCTCTTCATATTCCTCTGAAAATCTTGAAACTTACGTCGCGCAAAAAGGCGACACCTATTATGGAATAGCCCGCGAGCGCGGAATAAAAGTGGCCGAGCTCTTCGCCCTCAACAATTTGGGCAGCGGCGCCTCGCTCAAGGCCGGACAAAAACTC
This sequence comes from uncultured Spirochaetaceae bacterium, assembly GCA_902799965.1. Lineage (GTDB taxonomy): Bacteria > Spirochaetota > Spirochaetia > Treponematales > Treponemataceae > Treponema_D. Next base: position 21,228 of record CADCCO010000003.1, on the reverse strand, counting down.
AAGGTGCCCGCCAAGGCCGCCGCCTCGTCCGCGTCCGACACCGCCCAAACGTCTTCGCTTGCCTTAAGGGACGCGGATCCCAGAAAGTATTCCGCCGCCAAAAATTCAGGCGGCCTTGTGTGGCCGGTCCAAAACCCGCGCATCACTTACGTGAACGGAAAAGTGTCGGGCGTGCAGCTTTCCGCCGCCAAAAAGGAAAAGGTCAAGAACATCATGGCCGGAACCGTCATGTATTGCGGCCAGTATCGCGGCTTTGGCGAAGTTGTCTTTGTTCAGTCCAAGACCGGCTTGATTTACGCTTACACGGGAATGTCTGAGATTAGCGTCAAGAAGGGCGACTACCTTGTTTACGGCGACACAATCGGAACGGCCGGCGTTGACTCAATCAGCAAGGAAAGCCGCCTTACCCTTATGGTCTTCCGCAACGGAAGCCCCATAGACCCGGCCACCGCTCCGCGCGGGTGATTGAGGCGCGATAATTTTAATCGCGCCTCAAAAGGAACGAGTCAAGGCCTTGAGCGCAGCGTGCCTTGACCGTTCCTACTTCTGTATTGAGTCGGTGTCGCGGACGGCGCGGAGAAAGACTTCCATGCAAACGCGCGCGTCGTCATTGGCGCGGTGCGCGGCTTCCACTTGAATTTTCATTCCGCTTGCCAAATACTGCAGGCTGTATTTTTTGTTCACAGGGTAGGCCCATCGCGCCAAGTCAAGGGTGTCGATGGCCTTGTTTTTTAGCTCCTTCATTCCAAGCGCCGTCCGTTCGGCGTTGACAAAGTTCCAGTCAAACTGGGCGTTGTGCGCCACAAGCACGCAGCCTTTGGAAAATTCCTCAAAGTCTTTCATCACCTTTTGAATGTCGGGAGCGCCGGCCAGCATCGCGTCCGTTATATGCGTTATGCTTGTTATGATTGGCGGAAGGGAAAAGTCAATGTGAACAAAAGAATCGTAAGTAGCCAGGACGCCGCTCTTGTCAAAGCGGACGGCGCCCAATTCTATTATTCGGTCTTTTTTGTAGCTAAGACCGGTCGTCTCCACGTCAAAGGCGCAAAAGGCCGCGCCGTTTTCGTTAATCAAACGGCGAAGCCTTTTGTAGTCTTTTAGCAATTTGACGGGGCTAAAGGCCGCGTTATTTTGCGGCGGCATCGAGAATGGCTTTGATGTCGGCGCTTATCGCGTCGCAAAGCGCCGCGGCGTCCTTTTTGCTTTGAGCCAAGCCGTCCTTTCCGGCAGGCGGAAGCGCGCTGTTGATGTAGAACTTGATTTTAGGCTCGGTTCCGCTGGGGCGCGCGCTGACAATCGTTCCGCCGTCAAGAATGAACTGCAAGACGTTGCTCTTGGGAAGATTGATCGGAGTCCTTGCGGCTGGATTGGCAGGGTCAAATGAAACGCTCTGCTGGATGTCCTTGATCTGGAGAACTTTCTTTCCGCCCAAAGAGGCAAGGCCTTCTGTGCGGAGCTTTGTCATGATTCCGCCCATGATTGAAGGTCCTTGCGGTCCTTCAAAGTATTGGCTGATAGCGCGGTCCTCAAAGTAGCCGTATTCGGCCCACATGTCGTCCAAGCGCTCCAAGACGCTCTTCCCTTGGCTGGCCCAGTACAAGGTCATTTCGGCGCACATGGCGGCGGCGCTCACGCCGTCCTTGTCCATAACTTCTTTTTCTACTTTGTATCCGTAGCTTTCTTCCAAGCCAAAGACGTATTCGGCTGAGCCGTCCTTTTCCATTTGGGCTTGCGCCGCCGCGATCCACTTGAAGCCGGTCAAACATTCAACCATCTTTACGCCGAACTTTTTGCAAACCGCGTCGCCAAAGGGAGACGTTACGATTGAGCGCACGACGGCGGCGTTGGCGGGAAGCTTTCCTAATTCCTTGCGGCTGAGCAAAACGTAGTCCATCAAAAGCGCGCCCATTTGGTTTCCGCTTACCAAAACAAATTTTCCGTCCTTTCCAGGGAAGGCGGTTCCAAAGCGGTCCGCGTCCGGGTCGGTGGCCATAACGCAGTCGGCCTTTTCCTTTTCGCCAAGGGCAAGCGCCATTTTGAGCGCGGGCGCCTCTTCCGGATTGGGTTTTTCCACCGTCGGGAAGTTTCCGTCGGGCTTTTGCTGTTCGGGAACTGTGATTACCTTAAGGCCGAGGTCTCCCAAAACTTTTTCAACGTGCATGGCTCCGGTTCCGTGGAGCGGAGTGTAAACGATTTTTACGCTTGAAGCCTTTTCCTTTATCAAGGCCGGGCGGAAAAGCTGCGCCTTGCACATGGCCCAGAACTTTTCGTCGATTTCTTTGTCGATGATTTTAAGGCTGCCGTTTTTGAGCGCCTCTTCTTTTGAAATTGTCTTTACTTCCTTAACGGCGTTGACTTCTGCGATGATTCCCTTGTCGTGCGGCTCGATTACCTGAGCGCCGTCGTTCCAATAGGCCTTGTAGCCGTTGTACATTCTTGGGTTGTGACTGGCCGTGACGACAACGCCTGTGTCGGCCTTAAGCTCGCGAATCGCGTAAGACAATTCGGGAGTGGGGCGCACTCCGCTAAAGAGGTAGGCCTTGATTCCGTTGGCGGCAAAGATAAGCGCCGTCGCTTCGGCAAAGACGTCCGAGTTGAGGCGGCTGTCGTATGCGACGACCGCGCTCAAAGTTCCGGCCTTGGCCTTTTCGGGGAAGGCCTTGATTACGTAGTTGGCCAAGCCTTGCGTGGCCATGTTGATTTCAAGCGTGTTCATGCGGTTTGTGCCGCCGCCCATGATTCCGCGAAGGCCGCCGGTGCCGAACTCAAGCGTCTGGTAAAAGCGGTCTTCAAGCTCTTTCCAGTCTTCCTTTGCGACGAGGTCTTCCACTTCCTTTCTGAAGCGCTCGTCCTTTTCTTCGGCGATGTAAGCCTTGGCTCTTTTCAATATTTCCTGTTGTTCCATAAATAACCTCCGCGTTTATGTCATTGTCGGGCGCGACCCGACAATCTGTTTGCAATGACAAATTCAAGTTTACCGCATTTTGTCGGCTTGGGCAAGCAGTTTTGTTTCCCAAGCCAAAAGTTCTTTTTCTTTTTTCGCGTCGCATCCCTTGACGTCGCACATGATTCTAAAGACGGGCTCCGTTCCGCTTCCCCTCATCCAGATGAAGGAAGAAGGCGAGCGGGAATTTTTTTCGTAGAACAAAATTTTCAGGCCGCCTTTTCCGCTTTTTGAGAAGTCCGTCGCGCCCAGCTTTTCTTTCGTTCCGTTGGTGAGAGCGCATTTCCAAGAGGCGAGGCCGTATTTTTTGCATAGGCCTTCGGAATCTTTTTTGAAGGAATCCTCAAAGACCTTTTGGAAATTTTTTTTAAGGAGCGCGTGGTCGTCCGTCTTTACTTTAAGGATCGCCCGCGCTTCGCTAACGCCCGTCGTCGCATACTTTGGAAGCGAGTCCAAAACGTCGTCCAGCGTGTAGTCTTCCTTGAAGGGGATTCCTCGCGCGCTTGTCCAAAGCCTAAAAGCGTCCTTTATCGTCAAAATTTTTATTATCGCCCAAACCGTGTTGAGCGGGTCGCGGACGCAGGCCGGATGGGTGATTGTTCCGCCGTTGGATCCTTCGCCCAAAATCGGAACTTCAAAGCCCGCTTCCCGCTTTTCGCGCGCGAGGTTGACCACGTTGGCCTCGCCGACTTCCGCCCTAAAAACTTTGGCGCCAAAGGCCGCCGCTATTTCTTCTACCCGCATCGAAGTGGGACAGTTGACAGCGACGGCAAGCGGCGCTTTTTTGTTGGAGGCGCGCGGTGTTTTTTTCGCGTCTTTTTGCCTGAGAGCCGCGCATGCAAGTTCCGCCAAAACGCTTAGCGAAAAAACTTCCTGCGCCTTAAGGATTTTGGCCTTGCCTTCCTTTTGGCTGTAGTAAACGATGTTTCCCCGGTCGCCGTCGCAGTCGGGCATATAGCCGATGGTTGTCTGCGGCTTGCAAGCCTTGGAAGCCGCCGCCGCGTTCTTTGGCTTGCGACAGTTTTCAGTCCGCGCAGCGCAAGTCTTAGGCTTGCAAACAGTCTCCGCCGCGACGCTTTCCACAAAGCGCGCCACGTGGACAAGGTTTTCCGGCTCCGGGATTATTTCGTGGACGATTTGGCCTGCGCGCGCGTTCATCGCGTTGAATTTCACGCCGCATTGCGAGAAAAACTTTTTGTCTATGCAAAGGCAGCGCGCGCTTCCGTTAAAGTCGGCGCAAACTTGGATTTTTGTCTTTTTAAGCGCGGCCTTGGCTTTTTCGAAAAACTTTTTTTGCGCGGCGGCGGAATCAGTTCCGCTTATGACGCGGCGGGAAAATTTTTCGTAGGAGGCGAGCGCGGCTTTTTTGTTGGCGGCTTTGGCGGCCGCCGCAGTTTTGGGCTTGCTTTCGTTCGCCGCTTTCGCGCGCGCCAAAACTTCTTCCGCGCCCAGCGCTTCTTTCAATTTGCGCTCAAAAATCGCGCGGACTTCAAGGTTTTGCGCGGCATTCAATACGCCGCCGTCGTTAAGGCCGAACTTTATTCCGTTGTGGCCAATCGGATTGTGGCTCGCGGAAATGTAGACAAAAGCGTCATGCTCGCGGGCAAAGGCCATGATTTCAGGAGCGGCGGCCACGCCAAGCCAAACGACGCGAGCCTTGGAGCTTTCGAGCGCCTTTAGGACAAAGGCGGCGGCTTTCTTGCCTGTGGGCCGCGTGTCGGTCGCCACAACGATTGAGGGGCGGAAGGCCGCGCGCTTCTTGGGCTTGGAAGCAATTTCTGTCGCGGCGTTCTTGGCCTTGCAAGCGCCTTTTGTTTGGCGCGCTTCCAGCCATTCCAAAAAGGATTCGGCGGCCAAAAAGCAAAGCGCCTTGTTTGTCTTTCCGATTTTTGCGGTTTCGTCGCGTTCGTTTCCGCTCTCGGCGAAAACCTTTCTCCAGCCAGAGGCTGACAAAATCATATTGTGTTCGATTGACATAAAAGTTTCCTAGTAGCCTGACACAGTGAAATTCAAGGTCGAGGCGCTGTCAAAAATGTCCGAGGCGACAAGGGTCACGGTGTCGCTTCCGTGCGGCAAAAGAATGTGGCCCAAAAATTCCCGGTCGCCGGCGGGATAAAATTCTTGGCTTGTGTAAAGCTCTTTGCCGGCAAGCGCAAGGCGGCCGTCCTGGCATTTTAGCGTTTCTTTTGAAATCTTTTCAATCTCCGCGCCGTTTACATACAACTCTGACTTGTAAACGTTCACGTCGGCCTGCCGCTTTTTGTAGATCTTGTAAACGCCCGCCGGCGCGGAGCGAAGGGCGGCCAAATTGTAGGCGCGGCCGAATTGGTTTTCGATTGAAATTCCGTCCAACTCTATTTTAGGCGGCTTTAAGTTTCGCGGCATCAAAATGATGGGGTTGATGAAAGTTTTTGAGCCTGCGTCCGCGATTTGAAATTCCAACTCGCCGCCTTCTTCGCTTTCGCTCCAGGAGGACATTCCCGTTTGGCCAAGCGCCTCTTCGTCTTCCAAGCATGTCTTTAGCGACAGGGCCGCGGCGCTTTGGGGCGTAAGGTTTCCGTAGACAGAAATCAGCGAATCGTCATGGCTTATTATAAGCGCGTTTCCAAGCGGCGACTCAAACCAGTCTCCGTCGCCCTGCTTTTCCGTGATGACGGCGATTATCTTTCCCTTGTCGGTCGCCGACGCGGTTTGAACGCCGCGCAAGACAAGGGACTGGCAAAAGCGGTCCTTGCGGTTTTGCGAAAAAGTGAATATTGACTTGGCCTTGTCCCATTCCTTCGCAGGCCAGCTGAACGAATGCGCGTCGCCGGCAAAAGAAGCCGTCAAGCCAAAAATCGCGGCGAAAAGCGCCGCTCCAAAAATAGGGCGTTTCATTTTGCTCTTCCTTAACCTCAGCTTTTAGAAATCGTAAGCCGGGAAATTTTTTCGTCCCGTCCCACGTAAAGCGTGTTTCCGTCCGTCAAGATGAAGGCCGCGTCGGCCTCAAACGAAAACTCGCCTGTCTTGTGCGTCCAATTTTCAAGAATGGTCACGGCGTACTTGTTGCTTCCGATTCTGCTTAGAACAAAGGCGCTTTCGGCCACCGGGGACTCTTGTATGTCCAAGACGGTTCCCAAAAGGGGAATCCGCTTTTTCTTAAAGCTTGCCGTGTCCACGATTCCAAGCGAGTCGGCGCAGTCGTAGTACACAAACTTGTCGTTGTCGCTAAAATGAACGTAAGTCTGCCGCGTCAAATTCTTTTTGAGGAATTCGTGAAAAACGATTTTTTCGTAAACGCCTTCGTCGCTGTAAAGGACAAAGCGCTGGGGATCCACGCCCGAAACGCAGGCGAACATTTTTCCCGAAGCGCTTATGTCGGCGCCCAAAATTATCGGGTTGTCGCTTCCGCCCGGAAACAGCTCGATTGTCTTTCGGCCGTTCTTGTCAAAGATTATAAGCTGGCCGTCGGCGTAGCCGACAGCGCTTCCGTTTTTGGAAGAATTGAACGCCGTTATCGGCGCTGTGTTTTCCCAGCTGGAAACCGTGTTTCCGTCAACGGGATTCACAAAGCAAACCGCGCTTCCTCCCGGCGGGAACAAAAAGACCCTGTCCTGCTGAATGAAAGGAAAGCCCGCGCCCTTTATGACGCAGCGCTCTTGGCCGTCCGGCGACATCAGCGGAATGTTTTCCGCGTCGCGGGAATAAAGCGCGCAGTAGTTTCTTGTGAAAACGGCCTTGTATGGAATTGAGCGGAAGGCCGTGATTTTTCCCGAATGGGTAAAGTAGCCGGCCTTTTTTCCAAGCCTAAAGGGCAGGGGCGTTTCGTTCGCCGTCTTTTCAGGGCTTTTGTTTATGTCTATCGTCCATTCAGGCGTGAGGCGCATTTCGGTTTCCAAAGGAAGCCAGCTCAAAAAAAAGTAAGCCGCCGCGGCCAAAAAGACCAGGGCGCATTTTGTCAGAAAGCGTTTTCGCTCATTTTTCATAGCGAAAATATTATATAGAAATTTCGCGCCGCTTGCAATACGGCGCTTTTGGGCGCGGCGGACAATTTTGGCTTGCTGATTGATAATTCTTGGCAAATTTGCTATACTATAAGCCATTTTTTAAAGGTTTTTGTTTTTAAAGATGAATTGTAAGAAGTTTTTCGCGGCATTTATTGTTTTCTCCGCCTGCTCGTTCGCGGCGCTGTCCGCTCCCCGCAGGGGAAGCGACTTGGTTCCAAGCGGCCATTGGCTTTACGACGCTTTGGCTTCCATAGAGATTGACTTTGGCAGATGGAATTTCATGGACCACACGCCTTTGACCGTAATGGAATTGCGCGGCATGCTGGAGGAGATTCCGATCGAGCGGCTTTCGGAGGCGGGAAGGGCGCAGTATTTTAGAATCCAAGAATACTTTGACCAATTTGACTTTTCGCTTGACGCGGGAATTTTTTCCATAGGAATAGAGCCAAAGGTTAACGTGGAAGGCTATGCAAAAAGCAATTCAAACTTGGACTGGCTTTACAACTACCATTCCCGCCAGCGCCTTGCCGAAGCGCCTGTCCGCGTCACGGTTGGCGACTGGCTTACCGTAAACATGGGCCTTGGCGTCGGCCAGCGCCGCTCTTACATGACCCGGCATTGGAATTTCGTGAACCATGTTTTCCAGGAAGCGGCCTTTGACCCCAACATAACCCATTCGACCTACCTTTCGACAGGCTACAGGTGGAAGAACGGCGTGGGCGTGAATTTGAATTTCGGAATCGGAAGCCACAACTACGGCCGCGCCTCTTTGGGAAGCGTCATTCAAAGCGACTGGCTGACAGACCTTCCTTACGGAACCTTGCGCCTTTATTCGCCTTGGTTCACATACGCGTTCAACATTCAGCAGCTGAACCAAAAGGAAATAATGTACACCCACGAGATTGACTTCCGCCTTTTCAGGCGCTTCACTTTTGGCTTTGTGGAAGGCGGCGCGGCCTACGACGTTTTTGACGCGCGCTTCCTGAACCCCTTTGGCATTTTCCACGCCTACGAGCTGAACAACCAGTTTGACTGGATTTCTTACATGGGAGTGAAATTCAATTACGTTCCGGTCAAATTCTTGCGCCTCTATTTCTTGATTTCCAAGACCGAGCACCAAATGTTCACCGAGCAAACGTCCGGGCCGGGCGCGCTGCCAGAAGGGCGGGGCTTGCAGGGCGGCTTTGACTTGCAGTTCCCGGTGGCGGGCGGCTTTTTGCGCTTTAACGCGGAAGGCTACTACGCCTCGCCCTACTTGTGGATAAAGCAAAGCCCCAACTGGTCTTTGGTTTCCGCAAAGGGCGACGACGACGCGCCCGAATACGAATGGATTGGAAGCCCCGTCGGCCCGGACTCGCTGGCGGGAAAATTTTCGGTCGCCTACGAAAAGCCCGGCAAGTGGTCGATTCAAGCCAACTACATTTTCGCCGCGCGCGGTGAGCACGCCTCAAGCGACATCTTTACCGACTACGGCTGGGTCAACGGCCGCACGACCGAGCGCCGCTACGAGACGCAGTGGATTTACGTCGACAATTCCGATTACCAGTATGGCCGCGAATACGCAAGTCCGCACGGAATTCCAGAATACGACAACATAATTTACCTTACGGGAACTTTCTGCCCGACAAAATGGCTCACGCTGGTCGCGCAGCCGGCCTACATTCTTTCGTTCAACCACAACCACGAGGACGGAAATTTCCAGCACGGCTTTGAAATGGCCTTGTCGTGCCGCTTTGACTTTTGCAGAATCTTGAAGAAGCCCGCGAACTTTTCGTTCTTGCTAAAGGACAAGTACGACAAAGAAAAAGAGGCCAAAGAGGCGGAGGCTGCCGAGAGCGCTTCTGACGGAGGGGATGAATGAAACGGATTTTTTTCGCGGCTCTGCTGGCTTGCGCTTTGGCCGCGCCTTTTTTTGCAAAGGGGCAAAAGCTGCCCCGCGGCGGACAAACGCTTTTTGAGCCGCGCCATTGGATTTACGACGCGCTCCAAATTTTGGAAGAAGAATGCGCGATTGTCCAGTTTTCCGACCAAGCGCCGATAACGCTGAACCAAGTCCGCGCCATGCTTTTGGAAATCGACGAGGAAAAACTTAGCGAGGCGGGAAAAATTCAGTACAACCGAATTTTGGATTATTTTACCGAAACGAATTTCGAGGCTTGCGCGTCCGTCTTTCAGGCGCGGATTGAGCCTGAGGCCAACCTTGAGTTCTACGTCAAGACAAACAAAAACGTCCCCTGGATGTACGACCGCTACGAAAAAAGGCCCTTTTTGTATTTGCCGGTAACGCTGGGCGCGGGCGACTGGGTCACGCTTTTCGCCGACATTTCGGTTTCGATTAACAAGACCGCAAAGGAAGATCCGGACACGTTCTTCAACATTCCCCACAGCGAGCCGACTTTTGACGTGAACCTTCCGCACAACGCCTACGGCTCCTTTGGCTACGCGATAACCGACACCGTTGGCTTTAACATCCGCGTCTCCAACATTCCTGAAGCCTTTGGCCGCGCCGACACCGGCTCCATTTTGCAAAGCGGACGGATAATGGACGCGACCAGCGCCGCGATTTCGATTTATTCTCCGATAGCGCAGTACACCGGCTCTTTGACCCAGTTGAACACAAAGCGATACCTTTACGCGCACAAGGTTGACGCGCGCATCGCCAAAAAAGTCCAGATTTCATTTATGGAGGCGGCGCTTCCTTACGGCAACTTGGACTTGCGCTTTTTCAACCCAATGATGTTCTTGCACAATTACACTTCTTGGCTTGACTACACGCCTGACGGAAGCGACGTCGGAAGCTATTTGGGAATTAAGCTGAACGCCGCGCCGATGAAGTGTCTCAGGTTCTTCGCGCTTTGGTCGATGACCCAGTTCCAGCTGCCGACGGAATTGGGCGACGACAACACCGACCCGGACAACTACGTTCCCAACGCGATGGGACTGCAGGGCGGCTTGGAGTCTTACATACCGATAAAGCGCGGCCACCTGCACCTTGACATTGACGGCTATTACGCCAATCCCTACCTTTACATAAACTCAAGTCCCAACTGGTCTATGGTAAAAACTTCTGGCGAAAGCAATTCCGGCTCGTCGGACTTTTACGAATGGCTTGGAACCAAGTACGGACCGGACACGGCGGCCGCTTCGTTCCGCGCCGAATACGAGGTTCCCGAAAAATGGTCGGCGGGCTTTAAGTATTTGTTCCTTGCGCGCGGCGAATTTTCTGACAGCGGCATATTCACAAAAATCGGCTGGGGTTCAAGAATCTTTGATTTGTCGGACGAAGCCTTGTCCGGCTGGGTTTATCCGTACATCACCGCCTCGGACGGATCGACGCGCTTTAGCGGCCGCTACAAAAACGGAAGGCATTTCGCCGCGCCCACCGGCATTCCCGAATGGGTCAACGCAATCGCCGTGTACGGCTCGTTCTGGCCCGCGCGCTGGCTTAAGCTTGCCGGCCAAGCCTCGCTTGCGTTCGTGTCAAATTCCGGCCACGTGGAAGGAAACAACGACATTTCGTTTGAGTGCGTCTTGGGCGCGCAAGTCAAATTCACAAAGTTGAAGAAAGAGAACAAAAACAATAAAGCGGTTGAAGCCGCGGAGGAAAAACATGGCGACACTGAAATCGTTGAAAAATAAAATCGCGCTGGCGCTCGCGCTTTTTGTTTTTGCGCTTCCTGCCTTTTCGCAAGTTCTAATAGAACCCACGCTTGACTTTTACGAAAGCGCCCGCCAGTGGCAAGTCAAGGGCTACGTGGGATTTTTGCCGCAAGTCAGCCCGTACCCGGCCAGCGTAATAAAAGAAATTTTGAACGCTGTCATCGAAAAGGGCAGCCCTTCCGATGCGGAAGAGGCAGAGTGGTACTACGAAAAATACTTTGGAAAAAAATGGCATGTCGGCCTTGAGCTTGGCGCCAAGCTGAAAGTCTCAAACAACGCCGACAACAAATTCACAAAATTCTTTTACGCCGAGCCTTCAATTTTTGGCGACATCGTCTTTAAGGACTGGATCGCGCTTGGCTACGACTTGGGCTTGAACATTCACAACAACAGCGTTCAGTCTTCCGAAATTCTAAAGCTTTTTCAAAACGAAACGCTGAACACTTGGGGCGACGCTGCCACTTTTGGCTCGCTTGACGGAAACTGGGACATGGCCGCCGGCCTTTACGCCGGAACGCCTATGATTAACGGCCTTTTGGGCGCAAACCGACTGGGCTTTGCCAACTATTTTGGCCACGACAGCATAATTTTGAATCCCCATTCTTGCCACATGAACAATTTTCTTGTGAACTACGCTTCCGAGAAATTCCAGTATTCGCAATCTTTGTCGCAAATCGCGGCGACAAACTTTATCGGCGAACATTCAGCCAACAAATTTTTGGCCTTCCACTCCGTGCGCTTTACGCCCATAAAGCAGCTGGCCATCACTTACTTTGAGTCGGGCGTGTTCGGTGACCGCTTTGATCCCAGCTACTTGATTCCGGCGCCCTACATTCTTTTGCAGGGAATGTTCGACGCGGGCGACAACGACATTTACGGCCTTGCCTTTGAGGTGCGTCCGATTGACAGGCTTGAGGCGGCCGTCTCTTTTGCGGTTGACGACATAAGCGTTGACGATTGGGGAAAGGGCAACTTTAACTCTAAATTCAAAGCCGCCTTGCAGGCCGGCGTTATTTACACGCCCGCGTCCCGTTTTTGCAAGAAGGTTTCGCTGGACTACTCGCTGGTCTTGCCGTACATGTATTCCCACTGGATAAATTCGCCGTCAAGCGGCCTTCCAGTGGCGCGCGACGCTTTCAACTACCAAGACTACACCAACCACGGCGTTTCAATCGGCTCGAACCTTCCGCCAAACTCCGACAGAATTCACTTTGAGATTGCCTTTGCGCCGATCAAGCGCCTTAACTTGAATTTTGCCACGGACTTTATCCGACACGGAAACCAAACGGAAAGCTGGACGGCCGACGAAGCGATCGAGCACTGCAAAAAATTCGCGTACGGCGACAACACTGGAAGCGCGGCGACCGACCCTTACCCAAAGAGCGTGCAGGAGCGGCAAGTGTTCATGAAGCAGGAGCACAAAATGTATGTCGTCCGCTGCGGCTTGGAAGGCTCGTGGGAAGCTTTCCGCAAAAAGTGGGGCGTTTTGGAATTCAAGCTGGGCTACACCTTTGAATGGGTTCACAACAAGGGCGTTGACTCCGCCATTTACACTTACTCGGTCGCGGAGTCCATAAACGCCGCTTCCGACATCAATCAAAAATACGCGCTTGTAAATTCCGCTTGGACAAGCTGGAAGGACAAGCTTTTTGACGAGGCGAACAATTATATTTCGATTTCGGCAAAATACAGCTACTGATTTTGGAGAGGCTATGGCAAAGCGAAAATTTTTGTTTTTGTACTTGACGACTGGCGCCGGGCACATTTCGACCGCCCGCGTTTTAAAAGAAGAAATCCTAAGACAGAATCCTGACGCGGAAGTTGTCATGGCCAACGGCTTTGACCGGGGAAACATTTTGGGCAAAGTCGGCTTTGAGCTGCTTTACTTTTGGGCCACAAATTTTTTCCACGGACTTTTTCCTTTGATTTACGACGTAAGCCAGCACAGGCCCTTTGTGACTTTGGTTTCAAAAATGATGCGCTTCCACACGGTCCACTACCTAAAAAAAGTCATCAAGCGCGAGCAGCCCACCGACATCGTTTCATTTCACTACGCGCTTTCTACTTTTGCGAAGAGCGCCGTGATTCGGCTTCACAAAAAAATCAACATCACCGTGATGGTCACGGACCCCTTTACCGTGCCCCACGTTTGGTTTTGGGACAGAAGCTTGGATTACTTTGTCTACTCGGAAGAGGCGCGTCAAACTGGAATCGCGCAAAAGGTTCCCGAAAGCCAAATAAAAGTCGTTCCTTTTGTGATGAACCCAAAATTTTTGCAGCCATTTGGAAAAGATGAAATTTTGGCCTTGCGAAAAAAGAGGGGCTTTGACCCCAACAAAAAGACCGTCCTTTTGGTCGGCGGCGGCGACGGACTTCCCGGCGCGGTGGACATTGTGAACAAGTGCGTCTTGCGCAAGGCCAAATTCGCGGTGGCCGTCGTTTGCGGAAAAGACATGGGAAAATACGCCTACTTGGAAAGCCTTGCGCGCCTTTACCCAAAGCTGGACCTTCACGTTTACGGATTTGTCAATTACTTGGACGAATTGATAAAACTTTCGGACTGCGTGGTCATGAAAGCGGGGCCGGCCACCTTGATTGAAGTCCTTTCTTGCAGAAAGCCGATAATCATTTCCCGCTACATTCACAACCAAGAATTGGGCAACATGCGCTTTGCCGTTCAAAACAAGGTAGGCTGGTTCATTCAAAAGCCGTCAAAGATTTACGACAAAATCGAAGAGCTTTTGGAGGACGAAAATTTTGACGCCCGCATGGCGGAAAACTTTGACCGCCTGACTTTTGACACCGACTCAAGCAAAATAGCGAAGCTGCTTTTGGAAAAGCCCGTCCACTAGTCTTGCGCGGCCTGTCATTCTGCCTCTCGCGAGCGCTGTCATTCTGCCGCTTGGTTCGCTTCTTTTCCGGACCAAAAGCGCTTTATCGCGCGCGTTTCGAAGGCCTCTTGCAATAGCGGCTCTATTTCCATCGCGTCGTAAATCTTTTTTGCCTCGTCTTTGTCCGCGGTCAGAACCGGATGCTTGGGACTGAACAAAACGCAGCAGTCTTCGTAGGGCAGGATCGAAGTTTCGTATGTTCCTATGCGGAGCGCGTCGGCGATTATTTCTTCCTTGTCCATGCCGACAAGCGGGCGCAATAGGGGATAGGCTGCCATCATTTCGGTGACGGCCATGTTTTCCACCGTTTGGCTAGCCACTTGTCCAAGCGACTCGCCGGTTATCAGGGCTTGGGCGCCGATCCGCGCGGCGATTTTGTTGGCAACCGTCATCATGCACATTCTTAAAAGCAGGGTGCTCCACGCTTCGGGCGACGACTTTTTTATTTGCATTTGCGCCTGGGTGAAATTCACTATGTGAAGGTGAACGCTGATTCCGTAGCGGGAAACGCGGGCTGCCAAGTCCTCGACTTTTTTTTGCGCCTCTTCGCTGGTGTAGGGGTAAGAGTGAAAGTAAACCGCGTCCACTTTCATGCCGCGCCGCATCATTCGCCAGCCGGCAACCGGGCTGTCTATGCCGCCGCTCAAAAGCAAAAGACCGCTTCCGCTAACGCCAACGGGAAGGCCGCGAATTCCTTTTTTGCTGTCGGTGTAGACAAAAACTTTTTCGCGGACTTCTATAAAGACGGTTACGTCGGGCCTATGCACGTCGACCGCCAAAATTTTTTCGTCGTAGACGCGGGCGGCGGCTTGCTTGCTTATTGTGTAGGAGTCAAGCGGGAATGTTTTGTCGGCGCGGCGGCTGTCGCACTTAAAGGTCTTGGCGCCGTTCTTTGCGGCTTGAACGCAAAGCTCGTAGGCGGCGTCCTTTATGGCGTCAATCGTTTTTTCAACGACCATCGTTTTTGCCCAGCCGGTTATGCCGACCAAATGCTCAAGGCAGAATTCTATTTTTTCAGAAAGCGGCTCATCCGCCGTAAGGTACATTCTGCCCGCGCGCAAGACGATTTTCACGTCGTCCGTTTTTTCAAAGTAAAGGCGGGCGTTTTGCAAAAGCTGCTTTTCAAAGCGCTTGATGTTCGCGCCCTTAAGCGTAAGCTCGCCCAATTTTGCCAAGTAAGTGACCATGCGGCTATTATACAACGCATTCGCCGTCATTTGCAAGATGAAAGCCGCGCGGAGAAAAACGCGCGCTCGTTTTCATATTGACAAATCCGCGATTTTAATAGATAGTAATACCATTATGAAAAAAGACAGCCGTTTGACGCGGGCAAAACTGGAAACATATTCATCAGAAGAGTTGCTTGACATAGCCGACGAGTACGGCATTGACGCGCCTGACGACTTGAACCGACAGTTCATCATCGGAGACTTGCTCGCGCTTGCCGACGAGATGGAAGACAAAGAGCGCAAAAAGGAAAAAGAGCCGATTGTCCTTTCAGAAGGCGAGCAAGAGGCGATAAACATAAACGTTCTTCCTGAAAGCTACAACGAAACAAAAATAAACGCGGTCTTGCAAAATCCCGTTTCGCTTTTTGTTTGGTGGGATTTGAGCGAATGGACGCTGAAAAAAATTCATGCCGACCGCGCCGACTTGCGCTTGGCCGTTTATTTTTTTGACTCGCTGGAAAGCGAAAAGCCTTGCGACACGTTTGACATACAGATTTCGTTGGAAGACCGCGAAAAATACGTCATCATTCCAAGCCCCAAAAAAATCGCGCGCGTTGACTTGCTTTCGCAAGCGTTTGACCAAAGCGACATTCTTGCCCACACGCAAAAAATCGTTTTGCCAAAAGGCGGCGCGATTATGGCGGCAAAGCCCGGCGAAAGCTTGAACGCTTCGCGGGTGATGGAACTTTCTGGCGCGGCCGAACTTTTAAGAAAGCATTACAATAAATACAGACAATCCTTTTATTAAAAAACAATCAAGGTAAAAAAAATGGCTTCTAAAAATCTTTCGATAATTCTTAATTTGCATTGCCCTTACATAAAGGTCGGGCAAAACGATTTTTCGGCGTACGAGGCGGAAAGCGCCTTTGCCTTTCACCAAATATCGCGCTTGCTTTTGCCGGCGCTGGATTTTCTTTCGCTCCTAAAGGAAAGAAAGCTTGGCGAAAAAGTCGGCTTGGTTTTTTCGGCCTCCCTTTGCGAATTGTTGTTGGACGCGGACATAAAGAAAAAGTACAACAAATGGCTTGACAACTTGATTGAATTGGGAAAGAAAGAATGCGTCCGCGTCAAAAAAGATTCCGACGCCGCCAAAACGGCCGCCGCGAATTTTGAAGCGGCGGAGGAATGCAAGCGAAAATACAACGAGCTTTGGAGCCAAGACCTTTTGGCCGCCTTTGTTTCGTTCGCGGCTTCAGGCCAAGCCGAAATTTTGTCGACTTGCGGAACTTATATGTTCATGCCGCATTACGCCGATATGACGGAAGTTCTGAACGCGCAGGTCGAGTCCGGCCTTATGGCGATAAAGCAGAATTTTGGCCGCGCGAGCGACGGCTTCTTTTTGCCGGAGATGGGCTATTGTCCCGGCGTTGAAAGCGTAATAAAGAGCTACGGCTTTTCATACGCGCTCTTGCCGTCGCAAAGCTTTTTGTTTTCCGACGTTCCGCCCGCAAACGGCGTTTTCATGCCGGCGCGCTGCCAAAACGGGCTTTCGATTTTTGCGGCCGGCGGCTTGGATCCCGAGCTTTATTCAAGCGGCCCCTACCGCGACAGTTCGATAGATTTGGCGTGGGAGCTTTCGCACAAGGAATTGCTGCCTTACATAAAGGAAGGCCATCCGCGCGCAAGGACTTTTTGGTCTTATAAAAATCTTGACGGCCAGCCTTACTCAACGGCGAAGGCGCTGCAAAAAGCCGGCCTTGACGCGGAGGACTTTGCGCAAAAGGCTTTTGCCCGCTTGCAAAAAGCGCAAATAATGTTGGGCGACGACGCTAACGTTTCGCTTTGCCTTGCGCTGGACGCAAAGACACTGGCCTTTTCTTGGCCCGAATTCTTTGACTGGCTGGCCGCGCTTGTTCCCGCTTGCCAAAAGGCCGGCGTAAAGCTTTCCGCGCCAAACGATTTGCTTGAAGGAAATTTCAACTCGCAGAAAATTTCTCCGTACCCGGCCGCCTTTCCCGAAGTTTCATACGGCGAGGACTTGCTTTCAAGCCGCAATTCTTGGATGATACGCTACTTGCGCAAGGCGAACGAGCGCATTGTGGATTTGGTTTCGCGCTTTCCCGGCGACGGCGGCCTAAAGACCCGCTTGCTCAACCTTGGAGCGCGCGAGCTGCTTTTGGCGCAAGATTGCTCGCTTGCAAAAATGGTGGGCGAAAACGACCGCTCGGACTACGCCGCGGAATTTTTTAAGCGGGGAGTGGTGGCCTTTTCAAATGTTTTTGACGCGCTGGGCAGCAACACCGTCAGCACCGAATGGTTCTGCGGCCTTGAAAAGCTGCATCCGGTAATGCCGTGGCTCAACTACCGCATTTTCGCAAAGAAAAAGTGAAAAACTGACCCTAAAGGCGGGTCCCAGCGACGAAAAAAAGGGCCTCGATGCCCCCGTCCTTCGCTTGCAGTTTGATGCCTGCGGCCAAACTGCTTCGCTGACGGGACCCACCAAGGCCCTTTTTTTCTGCGTCTCATTCCTTCGGAATGAGGCCTCTAAAGGTTTTGCACTCGCGCTTGCGCGCTCGGCACGGCTCCCGCCTTTAGGGTCCGCATTTTTTTCAGCGCTTGTTTCTCTGCTTAGAGACTACGTCGAAGATTACGGCGAGCAAGAGGACCAAGCCCTTTACGGCCTGCTGCCAGTTGATGTCAACGCCCATCAAAGACATTCCGTTGTTCAAAACGCCCATGAAGATGGCGCCGACAACCGCGCCGCCAATCGTGCCCGATCCGCCGTAAGCGGAGGCGCCGCCGATAAAGCAGGAACCGATCGCGTCCATTTCGTAGCTCATGCCGGCTGTAGGAGCGGCGGAGTTGAAGCGCGCCACGCAGACCAAGGCGGCGACGGCCGAAAGGAAGCCCATGTTGGTGTAGGCGAACATCATTACGTTGTCGGTATTCACGCCCGAAAGCTTGGCGGCCTTGGCGTTTCCGCCGATGGCATACAAGTAGCGGCCGGGAACCGTGTTCTGCGTGTAGTATGTGTAGAAGGCAACTACGAGCGCTATCAAAATCAAGACTGTCGGGATGCCGTGGTGGTGGCCCAACTTCCAGGCGACCGCCAAGACTACGAACGTAATGATTACAAGGCGGGCAAAGAAGGGAGCCGAGGCTTCGACCGCGTATCCCTTGGCAACCTTAGTCTTTCTGCTTACAAGGCTTGTGGCAATCATAATCACGCAAATCGCTATTGCGACAATCATCGTAACCGTCATTGTCATAGAGGCAAGCTTGGCGGCCGCGGCTTCGGCGGCGGGGCCTTCTTCCAAAGCGGCAGAGGCGAGCGCCGGGAAGAATACTTCGGGGATGTAGCTTGAGAACAAGTTGAGGTACTTTTGCGGGAAGGGCGAGATTGTCAAGCCGTCAAGGACGATGAGCGCCACGCCGCGCCACAAGAGCATGCCCGAAAGGGTTGTGATGAAGGGCGGAATGTGCAAGTAAGCGATAAAGGCTCCGTGCCAGGCGCCGATCAAAGTTCCGATGAAAAGACAAATCACGATTGAAATGCCAATCGGCAAGTGAGCGTCTACAATCAATTTTCCGGCGATGGCGCCGACCAAGCAGACGACCGAGCCTACTGAAAGGTCGATGTTTCCGCCCGTCAGGATGCAGAGGAGCATGCCCGCCGCAAGAACAAGAACGTAAGAGTTCTGCAAGATGATGTTGTTCACGTTGGACGGCGCGAAGAGCGCTCCCGTCAAAATTTGGAACAAGACCATTACCGCCACAAGGATCAAAAGCATTGTGTTGTCCTTGAGCAGCTTTTTGACGTCAAAAGACGCCGCTTTTACAGTATTTTCTGCCATACAAATCTCCTTTTATTTTCCTGAGTTGATGATGCAAGTCATGATTTTTTCTTGCGTCGCTTCTGAGGCGGGCATTTCGCCGACCATCTTGCCTTCGTTCATGATGTAGATTCTGTCGCTCATTCCAAGAACTTCCGGCATTTCCGAAGAAATCATCAGAACCGACTTTCCTTCCGCCACCATCTTGTTGATGAGGCAGTAGATTTCGTACTTGGCGCCAACGTCGATTCCGCGCGTGGGCTCGTCCAAAATCAAGATGTCAGGGTCGGTGAAAAGCCACTTTCCGATAAGAACCTTTTGCATGTTTCCGCCGGAAAGGTGGCCCACGTCTTCCTGAACGGTGGCGCACTTTGTGTGCATTTCCTTTGCCATCTCGACCGAATACTTGTTTTCCAAGTCAAAGTCGATGGAACCGAATTTGTTGACAATCTTCTTTAGGTTGGCGCTGACGGTGTTCTTTGCGATGGACTCGCTCAGAATCAAGCCGTTGCCCTTGCGGTCTTCGGTGACGTAGGCAAGGCCCGCGTCAATCGCGGCTTTAGGAGTGGGGAAGGAAACTTCCTTTCCGTTCATGAAAATCTTTCCGCGAATGTTGGCGCCGTAGCTGTGGCCAAAGATGCTCATGGCCAGCTCGGTTCGGCCGGCTCCCATAAGGCCTGAGATTCCGACGACTTCGCCCTTGCGGATGTTGAAGTTGACGTGGTCGCAAACCGTTATGCCGTCAAAGACAGGATGCTCGACGCACCAGTCTTTGACTTCAAAGCATATTTCGCCGATGTTTTTGTTCTCTCTCTTGGGGAAGCGGTCTTCCAGCTTTCGTCCTACCATCGCGGAAATGATTTCGTTTTCGTCGATGGCCTCCGCTCCCTTCTTCATTGAAGAAACCGTCGTTCCGTCGCGGATTACCGTGATGGAGTCGGCCACGTAAGAGACTTCGTTAAGTTTATGTGATATGATAATGGAAGTTACGCCTTTTTCCTTCTTCAATTTCAAAAGAAGGTCAAGCAATTTTTTCGCTTCCGTGTCGTTCAATGATGCCGTGGGCTCGTCCAATATCAAGAGGCGGACGTCTTTTGCGAGCGCTTTCGCTATTTCGACAAGCTGCTGTTTTCCTACGCCGATGTCCTTTATGAGCGTGTGGGGATTTTCGTTCAATCCCACAAGGGCCAATGATTCGGCGCATTTTTTATATGTTTCGTCCCAGTCGATTCTTGCCTTTGTTCCGCGTTCGTTGCCCAAGAACATGTTCTCGGCTATGGAAAGCAAGGGCACCAGGGCGAGTTCTTGGTGTATTATTACAATGCCTTTTTTTTCACTGTCTTTAATTGTTTGGAACTGGCAGACCTTTCCGTCAAAGACTATGTCGCCTTCGTAAGTTCCATACGGATAGACTCCCGAAAGAACGTTCATCAGCGTAGACTTTCCGGCTCCGTTTTCTCCTACGACGGCGTGGATTTCTCCGTTGGCCACCTTTAGGTTCACTTTGTTAAGAGCGGTTACGTTGATAAACCTCTTTGTGATGTCTTTCATTTCCAATAACATGTCTGCCATGGAATTCCTCCTAAAAACTGAATGCGTTAAAAAAGGCCGCCCGCCTTTTGGGGTGGGCGGCCTGACTGCAGATTTCTCCGCTAAAGCCTATTGAAGGTCGGCAGGCGTGTAGTAGCCTGAATCAATCAAGAGAGCCTTGTAGTTGTCCTTGTCGCCGAATACCGGTTCGCAAAGGAATGAAGGAATGATTCCTGTTCCGTTGTCGTAGGTCTTCTTGTCGTTGATCGGAGGCTGTGTTCCCTTGGCGATAGCGTCAACCATCTTGACTACCTGAGAAGCCAATGTGCGAGTGTCCTTGAATACTGACATGGCCTGTGTTCCGGCAATCATATTCTTAACAGACGGCTTGTCGCAGTCCTGTCCAGTTACGATCGGGAAGTTCTTGGCTGTGTAGCCGGCGCCTACCAAGGCGTTTGTGATTCCCTGGGCGCAAGAGTCGTTTGAAGAGTAAACGGCGTCAAGCTTTGTTCCGTTGGGGCCGTACTTCTGGGCTGTTACCAAGTTCTCCATGCGCTTCTGGGCGGCTTCTGTAGACCAGTTCAATGTGGCGCACTGGGCCTTTGAAGTCTGTCCTGAGCGGCAAACCAAAACGCCTGACTTGAGATAGGGGGTCAAAACGTCCATCGCTCCTCCGAAGAAGAAGTTGATGTTGTTGTCGTCGGGAGATCCTGTGAAGAACTCGATGTAGGCCGGGTCTTTGGCTGTGCGGCTGTTGAGCTTGAGCTTTTCAACCAAGTAGTTGCCCTGAATTGTTCCAACCTTGTAGTTGTCGAACGTGGCGTAGTAAGAAACGGCGTCGCTGTTCATGATCAAGCGGTCGTAAGCGATTACTTTTACGCCCTGCTTTTTGGCTGTGTCGAGAACGCCCTTCAAGGCGCTTCCGTCGATGGCGGCGATTACGAGAATCTTGTCGCCCTTTGTGAGCATGTTCTCAATCTGCTGAGTCTGCATGGCGATGTCGTTGTTGGCGTACTGAAGGTCAACGGCGTAGCCGGCCTTCTTAAGCTCTTTGGCCATGTTAGATCCGTCCTGGTTCCAGCGCTGCAAGCTCTTTGTGGGCATTGAAACGCCAACCTTAACTTTAGGAGCGGCGAAAACCGCGCCTGTGAGCATCATTGCCGCAACGGCAAGTGAAACGATTTTTTTCATAAAAATCCTCCATTTGGTTTTTTT
>CADCCO010000002.1 GCA_902799965.1 uncultured Spirochaetaceae bacterium | reverse complement strand
GGCGAGCAGCCGCGCGACAGGGACTACATAAAGCTTAACGCAAACGAAAATCCGTATCCGCCCGCGCCAAGCGTGGCCGCCGCCGCCGCCGCGTATGTCAGCGAAAACCCGCAAAAGCTGGGCCTTTATCCCGACCCGGACGCGAACGAGCTTAAGGCGGCGCTCGCCGACTTGCTCAACAAGACCGGCGGCGTTCTTTCCAAAAACCAGCCCTTTGAAGGCGGCTTTAGAGTCACGCCCGACATGATTTACATGGGAAACGGAAGCGACGAAGTTTTGTCCTTTGTCTTTTACGCCTTCTTTGATTCCGACAAAAGGCTTGTGCGGCCGGAACATTCCTACAGCTTTTATCCTGTCTACTGCGGCTTTTACGACATTCCCAGCGACGTTGTTCCGCTAAAGGGCGACTGGAGCCTTGACGTTGACGAGATGATTTTTAGAGCCAACAAAAACCATTCGTCAACGATTGTGGCAAACCCAAACGCGCCCACGTCGCTTGGATTGAGCCGCGACCAAATCCGCGCCTGGATGCGCCGCGCGCCTAGAGACCGCGTCTTTGTGGTCGACGAAGCCTACGTTGATTTTGGCGGCGAAACGGTCCTTCCGCTTTTGGCCGAATTCAAGAACCTTGTGGTCGTGCGAACTTTTAGCAAAAGCCTTTGCGGCGCGGGCCTTAGATGCGGCTACATAGTCGCAAACCCGGAACTCGCGCAGGCCGTGACCACCGTTAAAAATTCCTTGAACCACTTTCCCTTGGACGCGTTCACTCAAAAGTTCGCGCTCGAAACTTGCCGCGCGGGCGACTACTACGCGGACTGCGCCCAAAAGGTTGTGGCCGAGCGCGAGTCCTTCATCGAATTCTTGCGAGAGCGCCAATGGAACGTCCTGCAAAGCCAAACGAATTTTGTCTTTTGCAAAAAGAACGGCGTGGACGGAAAAGGCGTTTACGAGGCGCTCAAAAAAGAGGGAATTCTTGTCCGCCGCTTTGACACGCCCGGCATCGAGCAATGGCTTAGAATAACGATTGGAACGCCGGAACAAATGTCCGCGCTCAAAAAATCAATGGAGGCGATATGAAACTTTTATTAATCTCAGACTTGCACGGAAACGTGGACAACTTGCAAAAATTGGACGGCGAAATAAAATCCGCCGCCGCCGTTTTGTTCGCGGGCGACTTCAGCAAATTCCAAAAGCCGGAGACAGGCCTTCCTTGCGCCGAAAAAATGCGCGAGCTTTGCCCGAACCTTTTTGCCGTTTTGGGAAACTGCGACGAGCCGGAGCTTTTGGAGTCAATCGAAAAGCTCGACATAAGCGTCCAGCGTTCGCTCGCAAGCTTTGAAGGCCTTGTCATTGCCGGAAGCGGCGGCGGCTCCAAGTTCACCGGCGAGACTCCCAACGAGCGCGACGAAGAGGATTTGCAGACCGATTTTGACGTGATAAAAAATTCAGGCTTGCAAGAAGAGGGGCAGTGGAGCAACTTGATAGTCGTCAGCCACAACCCGCCCAAGGCGCAAACCGTCGATTCGCCCGCGCCTAACGTTCACGCGGGAAGCCAAATTTTCACAGATTTCATCGAGCAAACAAAGCCGCTCGCCGTTTTGTGCGGCCACATTCACGAAGGCTGCGGAGTTGAAAAGATTGGCCAAACGGTCGTGGTCAATCCCGGCCCCTTGTGCGAAGGCAAGTACGCCGTTATGGAAGTTGAAAAAAGCGGCGACGCTTGGAAGATTGCGTCAACAGAGCTGAAGAGCCTGTCGCAATAGGAAGGGTATGTCAGACAGTCCGCGGAGTTGGAGCGTAAAACTACTATTCATTTATACCCCCCCCCCCCAACGTCTAATTGCCAGCTGCGGACTTTGCCTATGCCTTCAATGTCGACTTCTGGCGTTTCATCAAAGTCGTAAAGCTCGTTCAGCTGGGCGTAGACGCTTTCTGAAACCGTAATCGTGTTGGGGAGGCCCTTTGCCCTTAGCGCGTCCGCCAAAATGAGCGGCTGGCCCCAAGCGTTCATGATTAAATTCTGGTTTCCCATCAAGTCAAGAACTGCGGAGCCGCTTGCGATTCCGATTTTAAGCTGCAAGTTCATTCCGCTTTGCGCGTTTGTCTTTTTGAGAATGTTCAAAATTTCAATGGCAAAGTGAACCATTTCGGAAACGCCGGAATAGTCGCCGTCGTTTTGAACGCCGGAAATTGCGGTGTAGTAGCTTCCGAAGCTTTTGAATTTTTCAATTCTAAAACTGTCGGAGGCGCTGTCAACTTTTTCAAAAAATCCTGACATGTATTTTGTCAGGCGCTCGATGCCCATTCTGTTGGCGAACTTTGTGAAATCCACCATGTCAAGAACAAGAGCGCAAACGTTTGAAAAAAGCTTGGGGGTGGATATGGTCGCGTCGACGCTTTTGTGGCTGCCCGCCGTCGTTGAGTAAAATTTCAGCATTTCGCGGGCGCGCTTGTTGGCTTGCGAAAGGCGGCTTATCGTTTGAGCGTCGGGGTTTTCCACCGTAAAGTACATGATGAAAACCGTGGCCGCCGAGCCAAAGCCGACCAAAAGCAGTTCCTTGTTGAACATTTGCACGATCGCGATTATGCCTTCCATGATGCAGAAGGAAAGAATCGAAAAGAGCTGCGCCGGCCTCATGTGGCGGATGTTCAGCAAAAGAACGAAAGTGACCAAGGCCACCGAGAGCGTGGAAAACATATAGGTCAAGTCGGACGGAATGCCGTACGAGTAAACGCTTCTTCCGTAGCCGGAATAGTACAAGGTGTTCGCCATTATCAACGCGAATATCGCCAGCAGCAGCGCCGAATGAAGGGCGATTAGCGCGGTCTTGAGCTTTTTGAGGATTGGAGGGAGCTTTCTGTTTGTGGCGCAAGAAATCGCGTAAAGGCCCACGGTGTAGATGAAAGAGTTCATCACCACGAGGTAGCCCTTGCTCAACACGTCGTTCAAAAAGGGATGCGAGTCGCGATGGTTTATTGAAATCACGCTTACGATGTCTAATGAAATTTCGGCTATCGTTACAATCAAAAGGCCCTTGTAAATTCTGTTTTGCGGCGAATCCCATTTGACTTTTCTAAAGAAAGCGACGCAAAGTATGATTGTGTATATCAATCCCGCTATTTGAAATTCTATCGATACTGGCATAATAGATTATTTTAGCGCGGTTTTGCCAAAAAAGCAAGGAATTTTATTCTTCAACGATGGACTGGCATACGCGGAAGCCCAAAAAGTCGTAGCGCTCGTTGGGGTCGTAGCCGTAGCGGTCTCCGCAGTAAATGAAGCCAGTGTAGGGCGACCAAGAGCCGCCCCTGCAAACTTTTTCGTTTCCGAAACTGGCGCCTGTCGCGCGCTCGACGCCGGCGGTTTCCTGATAGTCGGCCAGCCAGTCCCAGCAAAATTCCAAGACGTTTCCGCTCATGTCGTAAATGCCGGCGGCGTTGGCCCGTCCGCTTCCCGGTTCGGGCGGCGCCTCTTTTTCAAAAACGCTTCCCGCGGTTCCAACGACGCGGGTTCCGTCCGAGTTTGCGTCGAACCAAGCCACGTCGCCCTCTTGAACGCTGTCGTCGGTTTGGCCGGAGGCGAGCGCGCCGTTTTGGAATCCCTTTGGGGTTTTGCGGGCGGCGTACTCCCATTCGGTCTCGGTCGGAAGCCTGTAGCCGTCCGCGCTCCAGTCGCACGAGCATTTTTCAAGCGCGGCTGTGTCGGTCGCGTCGCGCAAAACGTTTCCGTCAAGGGTGTAGCAGGGCTTTTTTCCGCTCATCTCGCTTAAGGCGTTGCACCAAACGGCCGCGTCGCGCCAGTTGACCATCGTCACCGGCTGGTAGGCGCCCTGCGCGGTCGGCGCCGCCCCCCGCTTTCCGCCGGAGCCTTCTTGGCCGGGATTGGCGAATGTGTAGCCGTTTTGCTCGGCGTAGATTCTGCAAATGTACCAGAGGTTGTAAGTGGTTTCGTAGGCGTTCATTTTAAATGGAGAGACAAAGCGGACGGCGGTGTAGCTTTGCGTGTTCTCTCCGATTGTGTAAACGTCGTATTTGGCTTCCGCTTCTGAAGGCGCGAGCGCGACCATGTTCAAGTCGTTGAAGGCGGCGCTTTTTTTGTCTTGCTTTTTTAGCGGGCGCGCGAAGGCCAAAGAGGCGAGAGTTGAAATGCAGAGCGCGGCGGCGGCCATGGAGAAAAATTTTCTTTTCATTTCATCGCCTCCAGGTTCAACTCTTGAGCCTCAAGCTTTTTCTTGAGCTTTCGTATTTCAGAGCGCTTGGCCCGGTTTTTCTTTTTCTTTTCCTTGTCGGCGGCGGACTTTGTTCTGTCCATAAGGGAAAGACGGAGCAGGGTGACGATTACCGCGAACAGACAAAGCATCGTGATTATCGCGCAGCCAAAAAGCCCGTACTTGGCAAAGGGAAGGTCTACGTTCATTCCCCAAAAGCTTGTGATGAATGTCGGAACGCTTATCGCGACTGTGACGACCGTGAGCTTTTTCATCACGCCGTTCATGTTGTTCGAGATGATGGAGCCGAAGGTGTCGCTCATTCTGCTGAAAGTGTTGGAGTAAGTGTCGGCCATTTCCAGCGCCTGCCGGTTGTCGACTTCCACGTCGTCCAGCCAGTCCATGTCGTCTTCGTCGAATTTTAGGAGGCGTGTCTTTCTGAGCTTTTCCAAGAGCAGCTGGTTGGACTTGATTGAGGTTGTGAAAAACACCGTCGACTTTTCCAAGTTCAAGAGCTGCAAGATTTCCTTGTTTTCGACTGCGTACTGCAACTCGCCCTGAATGCCGGAAGCGCGGCGGTTTATTTCCTTTAGGTAGCGAAGGTATGTGATGTCCGCGCGGCTCAAGATTTGGATGAGGAAGGCCGGAAAGTCGTTCAAGTTTATGTTCTTGACGCGGCCGGCCGAAAAGTCCTTGAGCACTTCGCAGTCTGTCCAGCAAATCGTTATGATGAAATTCTTTTTTAAGATTACGCCTAGCGGAATTGAAAAGTAGGACACTTCCGCCGTGGGAACGAAAATCGGCAGGCGCGTGATTGTAAGGACATATTCGTCCGCGTCCTCGATGCGCGAAAGCTCGTCGGGGTCAAGGATGTCGATTATGTGCTCTTGCTCGATTTTGAATTCTTTTTCAAGAATGTTGATGTCTTCGCGGGTGACGTTGCGCGCGTCCACCCAAACGCGCTTGGAGGCTGCGAGATTTTCTTTTTCCGTGTCAACCAGCTTTCCGTCTTCTTGCTGCCAGTAAGTGATCATCGGCGCTCCCCCGCTAAAAAGTTCAGAAATTATAGCAAAAATCGATTTTTTTTGCAATATTTTTGCGAATTTTGCGTTTTTTTTTAAATTTCGCGCTTTTTTTTAACAAAAATTCATATCTTATAGTTATGAAAAAAATTTCAGGAGGTTTGTTTATGAAAAAGATTAGGGATCTTGACTTTTTTGAAAGCCGTTCGGAACGGCCCCAGCTTAAGATTTACGCAATCTTGAAGCGCGAAAGAAACGAGCGGAGCCTTTTGCGAAGTCCGCAAAATTTTTCTTGGCCGCCGCGGTCCAAGCGCGTTTGGCCAACGCCCGCCCAGCGCGGCAAGGAGGACAAGCGGTGAGCGGCCAAGCGCGAAAGGCCGCTCCGCTCCTTGCGCTGATTGCCTTCTTATGCCTCAATTCCTGTCAATCACTAAAAAGGGCGGCCGCGCCTATTGTGATTTTTGACGCGCGCGTTCGCGAATGCCCGCCGGAAATCGAAGGTCTTGGCCTTGGCGCGGAATTTGTCGCGGTAAACCTAAGCGGCCGCCCGGTCCAAAGCGCCGTGTTTTTCGCGAGCGTCGAGGCTAAGGAAGGCGGGGACGGGGCTTTCGGCGATTTTGGGGATGGCGGCGGATGCGGCGCGTTTTCCGAAGCCTTTTGGACATTGGAAGACGGCCTTCGCGCGGGCGAGGAGCGGACGATTTTCATTCCGCTTGAAGGTTTGGACGACAGCGTGGAAGCCGACGATTTGGAGATTGAATGCGTCCGCGCGGAAAGCGCGGTGTTTGAGGACGGAGAGCTTTGACCGCGCGGCAATTAACGTGAAACTTGAAAAGGTTACAAACGACATCGCCGGCGTCAAAAAGGGTAAGCCTATGACTTTTGACGAGGCCGACACAGGAAATGTGAATCCCCATTATGTTCCGCATACAGCGACGGCCGACAACTGCCAATCATGCGTTCCAGCTTTTATGGCGCGTTTGGCCGGCTTTGACGTTCAAACGAAAGCTTTTGACGAGTCAAATGAAATTATGGTCGCGCTTTCTGAAAATACATCTTTGGCTTGGATTGACAAGGCGACTGGCTCTTTTCCTGAATATATAAAGCCAAATGAAAGGCATATGCCAAGATTGATGTCATGGTTTGATGACAATTTGGAGAACAATAAGTATTATAGCATTGAATTTTATTGGAAAGATTTTACGCCTGATGGCCATATAATGGTGATTGCGAAACATAACGGAGCGTTAATGTTATATGACCCTCAAAATGACCAAAAATTATTGGGAAAAGACATAAAAAGATTTTTATACACAACTAGATTGGGAACGATAAAACTTCTGAGCATTTCCACTTGCTTTTTTAATAAAGCCGTGGTAGACTTTGTGCTGGAGGAAAGGAAATGACATTGAATAGTTTTGTTGATTTTTCAAAAGCTCATGGAAGATCCTCTGCTCGTTTTTTAACGACTTACAGGGGAAAAGATATATATGTCGGCTATTCTGATGGAACAAAAGGCAGAATGATAGGATATCCGCTTTTAATGAAAGAGATTAATAATAGAGTTGTCGCGTTAAACAACAAGCAGGTTTTGGCTGTCTTGGCTTCTATGCCAGACGACGAATAGCAACCGCCCCGCGAGAAAAGCGGGGCTTATTTTTTTTGCCCCAGCGCTTCCTTCATCGTGCGCCAGCCAAGCTCCGCGCACTTTACGCGGGCGGGCATCTTTGAAATGTCTTGGAGCGCGGCGGCTTCGTCAAGAACTTCGATTTCCTCTTCTGTGGCGCTTCCGGCGATCATTTTCATGAAGCTTTCGCAAAGGCTTTTTGCCTCGTCTTCGCTCTTTCCAAGGATGAGGTCTATCATCATGTCGCAGGAGGCTTGGCTTATCGCGCAGCCGCTTCCGCTGTATGACGCGTCGGCGATTTTTCCGCCTTCGACTTTTAGGTTGAGCGTGATTTTGTCGCCGCAGCTGGGGTTCACGCCGTTAAGGACGCAAGTGGCGCCGGGCAAGTCCTTTTTGTGGCTTGGGTTCAAGTTGTGCTCGTTCAGTATTTCGCGGTAAAGCTCTTTTGTGTCCATTCGTTACTCCTTAAAGCCTGACCAAGCGCGAACTTTGGCGAGGGCGGCGCAAAAGCGGTCCACTTCTTCCGCCGTGTTGTAAAAGTAAAGGCTCGCGCGCGCGGTGGCCGGAACGTCCAAGTATTGGCCGAGCGGCTGCGCGCAGTGGTGGCCCGCGC
This sequence comes from uncultured Spirochaetaceae bacterium, assembly GCA_902799965.1. Taxonomy (GTDB): domain Bacteria; phylum Spirochaetota; class Spirochaetia; order Treponematales; family Treponemataceae; genus Treponema_D. The sequence goes on along the minus strand of CADCCO010000002.1, from coordinate 73,833 downwards.
GGATCGCGATTTTTTCGGTGTCCAAAATGCTAGAGATGTCGTGCGGGTGAACGCCGTCAATCGTGAATGTGACGATGCCGCATCTTTTTGCGCCGTCCTTGCTTCCGATAATGTTCACGTGGGGAATTGCCTGCATCTTTTGAACCAGCCGCGCGGCCAGCTCGTTGTCGTGGCGGGCGATGTTTTCCATGCCGATTCCCATAAGGTATTCGGCGGCGGCGGCCATTCCAACCGCGCCTCCTACGTTGACCGTGCCCGCCTCAAACTTTTCTGGAACGGCTGCCCAAGTGGCTCCTTCGCGCGTGACGTATTCTATCATCTCGCCGCCGCGCAAAAATGGCGGCATTTTTTCCAAAAGTTCCCGCTTGGCGTAAAGGCCGCCGATTCCGGTGGGCGCGCAAAATTTGTGGCCGCTAAAGGCGTAAAAGTCAACGTCCAAGTCTTGGACATTGACGCTAAGGTGGGGGAGGGCCTGCGCGCCGTCGGCCACGATTACAGCGCCTTTTTGGTGGGCGAGCGCGGCGACTTTCTTTATCGGGTTTGTCGTTCCCAAAACGTTCGACACGTGTGTGAGCGCGACGATTTTTGTTTTGTCCGTAATCTTATTGTATTCGGATTCCGGTATCGCGCCGCTTTCCTTGTCGCATTCAAGCCATACAAGGCGCGCGCCTGTTTTTTGCGCGGCCATTTGCCAGGGAAGAATGTTTGAGTGGTGCTCCATCACGCTTACGACAATTTCGTCGTCCTCGCGCAAGTTGGAAAGCGCGTAGGAGTAGGCGACAAGGTTCAACGATTCGCTTGCGTTCCGCGTGAAAATTATTTCTTCCGCTTGGGCCGCGCCCACAAATTTTGCGATTGTCTTTCGCGCGCTTTGATATGCTTCCGTCGCGCGGACGCTTAGGCCGTAAAGGCCGCGCAGGGGGTTTGCGTTGTCGGCCTCGTAAAAATTTTTGACGGCTTCCAAAACCGCGCGGGGCTTTTGCGCCGTGGCCGCGTTGTCAAAATAGATGAGTCCTTCGTTTTTTTTGTCGGCGAAAATCGGAAAGTCTTCTTTGTAGTCGCGCGTCATTGGCCGCCTCCAAAATGTTCGTCAAAAAAGTCCAGGGCTTTTTGCGCCTCGGTTTCGTCGCCAAGCAATGCGGCCACGCGCGCGATTTTGGCCCTGGCCATCATTTTTTGCGCTTCTTCCAAACTTATTCCGCGCGCGTTCATGTAGAACAAGACGCTTTCGTCCAAGCGGCCGATTGTCGCGCCGTGTTCGCCCTGAACATCCTCTTCGTCGCACAAAATAAGCGGAATCGACTTGTTGACGACGTCCGGGCTAAGCAAAAGCGTTTCTTCTATTTCGTTCCCAACGGAAGCCGCGCAGCCTTTCCTAAAGTCAATCGTTCCCCGGTAAGTTTTTTTGGCGCCGTCCATAAGGGTTCCGAATACGCTCATGTCGCTTTGCGTCGCGCGGCCCGTTTGCAGCGCGACAAAGTTCATGTCAAGCTCGCGGTCTTTGTCCAAGCAGTAGGCCGCGCTGTGCTTAAAGGCGGCGCGGGCGCTGGACAAGCCGGAATGGATTCCCATGAAAATTTTCTTCGCGCCCAATTCAAGCTGCGCGATTTCTATCGAAGAATTTTCGCCGGCCGCGGTTCCTATGTCGTTAAGGTGGACAAAGCCCGCGCCCAAAAGCTGGACGGTGGACACGCGGATTTTGCAATTGTTTCCCGCGGCGATTTTTGTCTGGAATGCGTTAAGACCGCGCGCGTTTTTTTCGCCGCCGGGCGCGCCTTGAGCCGAGCCGCTCCATTCGATTATGACGCTGGCTTCAACGTTGTCGCCGGCCTTTACAAAAAGGCGCTGGAAGGAGGCCGCGCCGTCTTGCAGGCTCGCGCGGACAAAAATCGGATCTTGGCATTTTGCGCCGCTGGGAATTTCCAAAACGTATGAAGCGGCTTGGCCTTGCTCCAAAAAGTTGTCAAAATCATTTCCAAGCGCGCCCAGACTTTGGCCTGCGGCGGCTTCTTGGCCTTTTGAAAATTTCGCGCCAGCGGGAAGGCCTGAACATTCTAGCGGGCTTTGGCCTTTTTCCCATTCGGCGCTTTCCTCAAAGGAAGCCTTGTTCATTCTAAGCCAGTTCCACGTGAGGGCGGGAAGGGGATTCAAAGACATTTCTTTCATAGCGTCCCCTTCATTTCAAGGCGGATAAGGTTGTTCATCTCGACCGCGTACTCAAGCGGAAGCTCCTTGCTTACCGGGCTTGCGAAGCCTGAGACTATCATCGCCCGCGCTTCCTCTTCGGGAACGCCGCGGCTCATAAGGTAAAAAATCGCGTCGCTTGAAATGCGGCCAATCTTGGCTTCGTGGCCCACGTCGGCCTTGTCGGTCAAGACAGTCATCGCAGGGATAGTGTCGCTCCGGCTTTGCGAGTCAAGCATAAGGCTTTGGCAGGAAACGCTCGCCTTGCTGCCTTCCGCCATCTTTCCGATGTAGACGGCGCTGCGGTAGGTGGAAATTCCTCCGCCCTTGGAAATGCTTTTTGTGTTTATTACGCTTGAAGTGTTTGGCGCAAGGTGAAGCATCTTGGCGCCTGTGTCAAGGTTCTGGCCGTTACCGGCAAAGGTAACGCCTGTGAATTCGGCGCGGGCGTTTTTTCCTACAAGGTCGCTTTCGGGATACAAGTATGAAACGTGGCTTCCAAAGGAGCCGGACACCCATTCAATCGAGGCGCCTTCCTCAACGCGGGCGCGCTTGGTGTTGAGGTTGTACATGTTCTTGGACCAGTTTTCGATTGTCGAATATCGCAAATGCGCGCCCTTCTTTACAAAAAGCTCCACGCAGCCTGCGTGCAAGTTGGCCACGTTGTATTTTGGCGCCGAGCATCCTTCGATAAAATGCAAGTCCGCTCCTTCGTCAACGATGATCAGAGTGTGCTCAAACTGGCCCGCGCCCTTGGCGTTCAATCTAAAATAGGACTGCAAGGGGAACGACAAATGAACGCCCTTTGGAACGTAGACAAAGCTTCCGCCCGACCAAGCCGCCCCGTGCAGCGCCGCGAACTTGTGGTCGTTGGGCTTCACCAGCGTCATAAAGTATTCGCGAACCATCGGCTCCCATTCGGGGCTTTTGAGCGCTTCCTCAAAGCCCAGGTAAACCACGCCCTGCTTGGCAACTTCCGACTGAACGTTGTGGTAGACAAGCTCGCTGTCGTACTGCGCTCCGACTCCGGCAAGCGAGGCGCGCTCGGCTTCCGGGATTCCCAGCTTTTCAAAAGTGTTCTTTATGTCGTCGGGAACGTCCTCCCATTTTCCGCTCATTTTTGTCTTGGGGCGAACGTAGGACGAAATGTTCTTTATGTCCAAGCCGCTAATGTCGGGGCCCCATTCAGGCTCCTTCATTTGGTTGTAAATTTTAAGCGACTTTAGGCGGAACTCGCGCATCCAGTTGGGGTCGTTTTTTTCTTCCGAAATTTTCTTTATGATGTCCTCGGAAAGGCCTTCTTCCATTCGGTAAAAGTCCTTGTCGCTTTCCTCGTAGCGAAAGTCGTATAGAGAACGGTCAATGTCCTGCACTTGCGTTTTTTCTTCAGCCATAAAATTATAAGTCAGTCAGTTAAATATTTTTCAAAACCGTTTGCGTTAATTTCTTGGACAAGCTCCGCGCCGCCGGTCTTTATGATTTTTCCCTTGGCAAGAATGCGCGCCTTGTCAACTTTTAGGCTTTCCAAAATCTTTGTGGAGTGGGTGATAATCAAGAGCGCTCCGTTTTGCGCCTTTTGGAATTCTTCTATTCCCTTGCTTACGGCCCGAACCGCGTCAACGTCTAGGCCGGAATCGGTTTCGTCCAAAATCGCGAGCTTGGGCTTTAGCATAAGCAGCTGGAGAATTTCGCTCTTTTTGCGCTCTCCGCCGGAAAAGCCCACGTTCAGGTCGCGGCTTGCGAAGGCCTCGTTCATGTTTAAAAGCGCCATCGCGGCCTTGAGCTCTTTTTGGAAGGCGAACAATTTGACGCGCTCGCCCGTCTTTTGCTGAATCGCGCTGCGGATGAAAGTTTCAAGGCTTATGCCGGGAACTTCAAGCGGGCTTTGGAAGGACATGAAAAGGCCGGCCTTGGCGCGCTTGTCGGCGCTCCAATCGGAAATGTCCTGGCCGTCAAAAATGATTTTTCCGCTTTGAAGGGTGTAGGCCGGGTTTCCCATAATCACGTTTCCCAGCGTGGATTTTCCCGCGCCGTTGGGTCCCATCAAAACTTGGGTCTCGCCCGCCTTTATGTCAAGGTCAAGTCCGTCAAGCACAACTTTTTCGCCGACGCTCGCCTTTATGTTCTGTATGTCAAGCAAACTTTCCACCATAGCGCATTATTATATAGAAAAACGAATTGAGTTGCAATACCGCGCGAAATTCGCTATAATTGCCTGGTATGGAAAATCAAATCATTCAGCCGCGCGTGCTAAAGGGCTTTAGGGACGCGCTTCCGCAGGAGCAAATTTTTCGCTCCGACTTAATCGAAAAAATCACGGGCGTTTACCGCTCTTACGGCTTTGTGCCGATTGACACGCCTGTTTTGGAATATTCTGAAATTTTGCTGCGAAAGTCCAACGGCGAGACGGAAAAGCAAGTCTTCCGCTTTGAGGACAACGGGGGCCGCGACGTGGCGATGCGCTTTGACCTTACCGTGCCCTTCGCGCGCTTTTCCGCCGAGCACAAGGCCGAGCTGGCTTTTCCTTTTAAGCGCTACCACATCGCCAAAGTTTGGCGCGGAGAAAAGCCGCAGGCCGGCCGCTACCGGGAATTTGTCCAGTGCGACATCGACACGGTTGGAAGCGATTCCGCCGTTTGCGACGCGGAAATTCTTTGCGCGATGAAGGCCGCCCTTGGCGCGATTGGAATCGAAAAGCTTAAGATTCACATAAACCATCGCGGCGCCTTCAACCGCTTTTTGGCCGCGCTTGGCGTTCAGGAAAAAAGTGAAGACATTTTGCGCTCGGTTGACAAGCTGGCCAAGGTTGGAAAGGATACAGTTCTTGCTGAACTTGTGGAGGCGACCAAAAGCGGCGACGCCGCGCAAAAAATCTTGGACTACATCGAGCCTTCCGCCAATTTTGAGGAAGCCATTTCTAAAATGGAAAGGCTTTGCGGCGGAGCGGGAGACGACACCGAGCGCGTTAAGACGGTTTGGAGAATGCTTTGTGCGGCTGGAATCGAATCTTCGTTTGTCCTTGACCCCAGCATAACGCGCGGCCTTGACTACTACACGGGCTTGGTTTACGAAACTTTTTTGGACGACCTTCCTTCCATCGGCTCGGTTTGCTCCGGCGGCCGCTACGACAATTTGGCCGGCCTTTACACAAAGGAACGGATTCCCGGTGTCGGCGGCTCGATTGGCCTTGACCGCTTGATGGCGGCGATGGAGCAGCTTGGAATCGCGGGAAAGAAAGGCTCCTACCTTGACGCGGAAATCTTTTGCCAGGACGAAAATCTTTTGATTGAGGCCCAAAAAGCCGCCGCCGCCTTGCGCTCGTTTGGCGTAAAGGTGGAGGTCTTCCCCGAAGCCAAAAAAATGAACCAGCAGTACGCGCTGGCGGAAGCCAAAAGCGTTTTGTGGGGCGTGTTCGCCGCCGCCGACGGAAAGCTCAGCGTGAAGAACCTAAAGACCCGCGAGCAAACCGACGGCCTTGACCCTGCCGCCGCCGCGAAAATTATTCTTGCTGCAACTGAATAATTTTTTGTAAAACTATTAGGCGGCGCGAAGCGGAGGCGAGGCGGGCGAAAACACTCATTTTGCGCCTGCCGCTTTAGCGGCAGCGTTATATAGTTACATGGCGCAAAATGTGTGTAGCGACGATATCTAGCGGTTTCGTCCGTCGCGCAGACGCTGGGAGCCGCCTATTTTTTTTGCGCAAACCTATTGACAAGTTGCCGCGTTTTTGCTATTATTTAAGAACATTTGCGGCAGTCATATAACGGCTCATTATCTCAGCCTTCCAAGCTGATGACGAGGGTTCGACTCCCTTCTGCCGCTATAAAAAAAGAGTTTCCGTTGCGGGAACTCTTTTTTTTTGCCAGCGATTGCGGGGCGGAGATAAAAAAGTGCAGGTTGTAAAAGATTTCAAGTATTGCAGAATCCAAGGCAGGGAGCTTGCCCCTAACACGCGCCAAGGAAAGGGCATTTTCAGCATGCTTTACAAAATGGTGGCCGACGGCGTTATGGAAAAGGAAGACGAGGACCTTTTTTTTGAAATTGACGCTTGGTTTGCCGAAGTTCTTCCTTGGCCGCCCCAGTGCCAGCGGCAGGAAAAAGTCATTTGCTACTTTAAGACCCAAAACACCGAAATGATGATGAAAATGATTCACCCCATGCTTTGGCTTTTGGAACGCTACAAAAAGCCTTATTATGTCATTTACACAAACATGCCGGGCGAAGTCGTCTACGAAGACGAATATCAAGTGGTTGTGAAGGTTGACGACAATTTGGTGGTCGAGGACATGCAAAAAGGCTGGGGGCCGTTCGCTCCCGCCCAATAAAAAAAATGTGGCGCAAATTCAAATTCCGTGATATAATAGAGATGTTATGGAAGTAGATTTAACAACGTTTACGCATATCGCCAACTCCTTGTCCAAGCGTTTTGACAGCCTCTATTATGTCGAAATCGCCACTGGCCTCTACAAGGAATTCATACGCCCAAAATTGGTTTCCGATTGGGACATTCCCAGGGAAGGAAAAGATTTTTTCTTTATGGCCGGCAAAAACGCGTGCAAGTTCGTTCATCCCGACGACCTTCCCGATGCTTTGAAAATTCACGACAAAGAAACAATCCTAAAAAACTTGGCCAAAAACGACACCTATTCCATAACTTGCCGCTTGGTCATAGGCGGAAAAATTGTGCACGTTCGCCATGTTGACATAATGTGCGAAGACCGCGAGCATATTTTGTGCTGCATGGAAAACATTGACGACGAAGTCCGCGAGAAGGAGGAGCAGGCGAGGAACCTTTTGTCCGCGGAACGGATGGCAAGGCGCGACGAGCTTACCGGCATAAAAAACAAGAACGCCTTCGCCGAACATTCACAAGCCATTGACGGAAAGATAAGGACGGGCTCGCATGACTTTAACTTTGCCGTCTTGATGTGCGACTTGAACGACCTAAAAATGCTCAACGACACGCGCGGCCACTCTTTTGGAGACGAGGCCTTGCAGCGCGCCAGCGGTATGATTTGCGATGTCTTTAAGCACAGCCCTGTCTTTAGAATAGGCGGCGACGAGTTTGTCGCGGTCTTGACTGACTACGACTACGACAGGCGCGAGCAGTTTGTAAAGGAGCTTAGGGAAAGGTCCGAAAAAAACGGCCGCTTCAAGTCAGGCCCGGAATTGGCCGTGGGCTTGGCCGTTTACGACCCCTATAAGGACAACTCTTTTTCGGATGTTTTTGAGCGCGCCGACCGCGACATGTACGAGAACAAGAATCTTGTAAAATCGCGCAAAGGCGCGGAAAAGATTAAGAGCCAGTATGGAGACGACGTTGAAATTCCAGAAGAACGAAAGCGCATGCTTGACAGCTTGTTCGGCGCCTTGCTCACGGTCGCCGGCGGCGGCTACATTTACCTTTGCGACTTGCGCTACGACTATTCAAGGTGGGCCCTTTCTATTATTGACGACTTTGGACTGAAGTCTGAATATATGTACCACGCCGACAAGATTTGGCGGGATTATATTCACCCCGACGACTTGGAACTCTATAAAAAAGCCATCGATTTGGTCTTTAACGGAGACGCCGCCGTGGTTCCCTTTGTTTACCGCGCCAGAAAAGCCGACGGCTCATACGTCGCCTTGTCGACTCGCGGCTTTATCATGGCCGGAAGCGACGGCATTCCTGACTACTCTGGCGGAATCATGCTTCCGAAATAAGCTCTTCGAGCGTTTTGTACAAGTCCTCCGGCTCGACAGGCTTTGATAGGTGCGCGTTCATTCCGGCTTGCAAGGAGCGCTGGACGTCTTCGTCAAAGGCGTTGGCCGTTAGCGCGACGATGGGAATCTTTTTTGCGTCGGGGCGGGGAAGGGCGCGGATTTTAGCGGCCGCTTCCAAGCCGTCCATTTCGGGCATTCGCACGTCCATAAGAATCGCGTCGTAATGGCCGGCCGCGCTTTTTTGGAACATTTCCACTGCTTGCTTTCCGTTTGAAGCGCGGTCGATTTTCGCGCCGCGCGCCTCTATTATTTGTTGCATTATTTCCGCGTTTATGTCCATATCTTCCGCCAAGAGGATTCGCTTTCCGTCAAGGGAGGCGCGCGCTTTTTGCTTTCGCTCTCCGCTGTCTTTGTCTTGCGCTTGGCCTTGGCAATTGGTCAAGGGAACGATTATCGTGACTTGCGTTCCAATCCCTTTTTGCGATTCGACTGTGATGGAGCCGTTCATTTGCTCGATTATGTTTTTGGTGATGGCCATGCCAAGGCCCGTGCTTCCGTACTTGTTGCTGCGGCCGCTGTCTTCTTGCGCGAACGCGTCAAAAATTTTGGGAATGAAGTCCTTGTCCATTCCGATGCCGGTGTCCTTGACGAAAAATTTTAGGCTGGAATGGTCGCCGTAGCTGGCGGTTTTTTCGACGGTGAACAAAACGCTTCCGGGAGCGTCGGTGAATTTTATCGCGTTTGAAAGAACGTTTAAAAGCGCCTGCTTGATTTTTAGCTCGTCGCCGATGTAGCGGTCGCCAGCGCCGGCAAGCGCGCGGCATTCGTATTCAAGGCCCTTTTCGTCGCACTGGGCGCGGGCGATTGTGTTCAGCTGCTCCAGCATTGCGTTCAAGGAAAATTCTTCGTTTTTCAGCGTGAGGCGGCCCGACTCAATCCTAGTCATGTCAAGGATGTCGTTTATCAAGTCAAGCAAGTGCCGCGCGCTTTCCCCGATTTTTTCCAGCTGTTCCCGCGTCTCTTGCGGAAGATTTTGGTTTTGCAGCGCGAGCTTGTCCAGTCCGATAATCGCGTTCATTGGGGTGCGGATTTCGTGGCTCATGTTGGAAAGGAAGGCGGTCTTGGCTTTGTTGGCTTGTTCCGCCGCTTCCAAGGCTTGCGCCAAGGTTTTGTTGAGCGCGGCGCGTTCCTCCAAATTGCGAAGCTTTCGTTCCCTGTCGCGGAATAGCAGAACGATTATCAGCGCCAAGATTGCAAGAACGACGCTTGCGAAGAACGGCATATTGTTCATTATTATGTCTGCGAGCGAGTAGGAATAAAGCATGTCCGAATACTTAAAGGCCATGTTCTGCGCGTAGTCGGCGCCCAAAATGTTTATTCCGCGGTTCAAAAGCATCAAAAGGCCCGCGTTTCCGATTTGGACTCCAAAGCAGCGGTCGTCGTTGTGGTTTGTTTGGATTACCGAAAGGCCTGAGTAGCGCCGGTTTCTCAAAATGTCGTTGGCCCTAAGTCCGTTCAGCGTAGTGCAGCCTGCCTCTCCGTTTTTCACTGCCTTTAGGCATTCGTCTATTGAATTGTAAAAAGTGATTTTTGCGTTTGGATAATAAGTCTTTACAAAGTAGTACTGCATTCGGTTGCTTTTGTTTACGGCAAAGCGCTCTACGGTCTTGTCTGTGTATTCACCCTTGTGGACAAGCTCGGTCACCGCGGAAACAAGCGGCGTTGACTGGAAGATTCCGCCTTCTTCCGAATAGTACAAGCCGCCGCCCACAGGAAAGGCAATGTCTATTTTGTCTGAAGCGAGCGCGGCCGTCATTTGGTCGTAGCTGTCAAAGCCTTCGTACGAAATTTCTATGTTCTGCAATCCAAGGCCTTCCCACATTCTCGCCATTACGTCTGTGACTAGTCCAGTGGCCTTTCCGTCTTTGCCTCTTCCGCTGTAGGGAAGGTAATCCTTAAGGTAGCCCACGCGCGCCCTTGTGTTTTCCGAAAGCCATTTTTTTTCGGCGGCGCTAAAGGCTCGGCTTGCGACGCTTACAGGATAGTATTTGCTTTTGAGCGAATTTATGTAATTGGGCTCGTTCTTAAAAAGCTCCGCTTGCGCCGCGTTGAGCTCCGCCAAAAGTTCCGGCTTGTCCTTGGCCACGCAAAGGTAGTAGTCCGAAAAGCCGTAAGGGTAGAGAAGTTCCGCGTTGGCCCGGCCGTAGGCGCCGTCGCCTTCCGCCGCCAATACGTCAACCTGCTCCTTGTCAAAGGCCTCAAAAAGCGGCCCGTAGTCGTTAAAGCGGACCACGTCTGCCTTTATCGCGCGCGCCTTTAAAAAGTCGTCCAAGGCGCCGGCCATCGCGCTGTCCAAGACCCCGATTTTTTTTCCGTTAAGAGTGGCGGGGTCGGAGGTGATTTGGTCCAGCGAGGCGCGCTTGATTAAATTGTAGTTTTCGCTTCCCATAGGAGCGTCGGGATAGCCGATGATGCCGGCGCGGTCGGCGCGCCATGCAAGACCGGCCAAAAAGTCAATCTTTCCGTCCAAAAGCATTTGGTACAAGTCGCCAAATTCGCCGTAGACGTATTCGTATTTCCAGCCGGTGTATTCCGAAAGCTTTTGGTAATACTCGTAGGCGTAGCCGGTTTTGACCGCGCCCTTTTGCGCGCCTTCTTGGAATACTTCGTTTTCGTAGTAGCCGACGCGCGCGACTTTGCTTTGCGGAGTAGCGCAAAGGGGTGCCGGCAATGCCGCCGCGAGCGCGAAAACTAGCGCCAAGCTGAGAGCCGCGCGCTTTTTTGAAAAATTAAATAAAACGGGGGCGCGAATCATGGCCTTTGTTCCTCCATAAAATCTTCCCAAGCTACGCCCGCTCCGTCCTGGACTGCGCGGCGAAGTTTTTTTCCGATGACGTTTTCGTAGAGCGCGGGGCTGAGTCCTGGCGTCAAAACTTTTTCGGTGCGCAAAACGCCAATGTCCCCGGCGGCCAAAAGGTGGCCGGCCTCAAAGGCTTTCATGTAATGAAGGCTTCGGTTGGTGCGGCCGTAATTTTTTTCTTCCGCCGGGGCCAGCGCCTTGATTCCGTTCCCCAAAACTTTTTGGACGCGCCCGCTTCCGTATTGCTCTTCCATTTGCTTGATGATTTCTTGGCCGCCGCGCTCCGGGCCGTAGCGGTTTATTGCGGCTTGGCATTGGCGCAGGGCGCGGGTCATTTGCAAAAATTGCTGGGGCTCCAAGGCGACGGGGTCGTCAAGGCCGCTTGTCTTTTTGCTGAGCGTTATGTGCTTTTCAAAAGCGGTCGCTCCTTGGGCGGCGGCCAGGCAGGGAACCAGTATCGGGTCAAGGGAATGGTCGCTAAGGCCAGTCTCAACGGCAAAGTCTTTTTTTAGCGTGGCAATCAGGCGGACGTTGTATTCTTCTTCTGGGGCGGGGTAGCTTGTTATGCAGTGGAGAAGGGTCACGCCGTCCGTTCCCAAAACGGCGAGCGCGGCCTCTATGTCGCTTTTTGTTGACACGCCGCTGGACACGATTACGGGAACGGTGTCGCCCGCCTCATTCGATTTTCGCCAGTCCGCCAAGGCGCGCAGCATCGGAAAATGGTTCAGTTCCGGCGAGGCGATTTTAACCGCGTCGGGCTTTAGTTCCAAAAGAAGTTCCAGGCTTTTTAGGCCAAAGGGCGAGCAAATCCATTTTAGGCCCAGCGAGCGCGCGTATTCCAAAGTGGCCGCGTAAAAATCGGGCGGACATTCCAGCTGCTTAAAGCGCTCGTAAAGGGGAATGCGGCCCGTGGGCAAATCGACAAAGCCTGTCTTTGGGTGAAGTATTTCGTCGGCGATGACCCACTGGAATTTAACCGCGTCGGCCTCGGCTTCCTTTGCCGCGTCAATCAATTTTTTGGCCTTTTCCAGAGAGCCTTCGTGCGATGTTCCGATTTCCGCAATTACCATAAGGGAATTGTAGCGCCTTTGCTCTGTTTTTTCTAGATATTTCTAGAAATGTCTAGAAAAATGCGCTATAATAGAATCTATGGACGCAAAAAAGTCTATGTCGGAACGCGACATAATCACAAAATATATTCTCCCTGCAATTGAGAAATCTGGCTGGAATAAGCAGACTCAGATTCGCGAAGAAGTTACTTTTACAGCTGGTCGCATCTTTGTGAAAGGCCGGCAGACAAAACGCGGAGAAAAGAAACGCGCTGACATTATTATTTATTACAAGCCGAACATTCCAGTTGCTGTAATTGAAGCAAAGGATAACACGCATTCCGTCGGTTCCGGCTTGCAGCAGGCATTGGGCTATGCAGAAACTCTTGATATTCCAGTCGCAATCAGTTCTAACGGAGACGGATTTATAATTCATTATCGCAAAAACTGCGGGAACTTAGATTCAACTCAGCAAGCAATTATCACGCAAGAGCTGGATTTAAACGATTTTCCGACGCAAGAAGACTTGTGGGCTTGTTACAAACGCTATAACGGATTGGACGATAAAAGCGAGCAGACGGCTCTTTCCCAGTATTTTTTCGGAAATGATTGCTATCCGCCACGCTACTACCAGAGAATCGCCGTCAACCGCACGGTAGAAGCAATTGCGCGCGGACAAAAACGCATTCTTCTTGTAATGGCGACTGGCACAGGAAAAACATTCACTGCTTTTCAAATCATCTACCGGCTCTGGAAATCCGGCTGTAAAAAGCGAATCCTTTATTTAGCAGACCGCAACAATCTTATCACTCAGACAAAGAAAGGCGACTTCAAGCATTTCAAAGATAAGCTTACTATCATAAAAAACAAGAAAATTGACAAGTCTTATGAAATTTACCTCGCATTGTATCAGGGACTTACGAATTACAACGAAGAAACGGACGCTTTCAGAAAATTCAGCCCTGAGTTTTTCGACTTGATTATAGTTGATGAATGCCACCGCGGTTCAGTTGACGAGGACAAGGCATGGCATAAAATCCTCACATATTTTTCAAATGCAACCCAAATCGGCATGACCGCAACTCCAAAAGAAACAAAAGCGCTTTCGAACATCGAATATTTTGGCGAGCCGATTTACACATATTCTCTCAAACAGGGAATTGATGACGGCTTTTTGGCTCCCTACAAAGTTCTTCGCGTTGGAATGAATGTGGATTTGGAAGGGTACAGGCCAGAGCGTAACAAAACCGACATAGACGGCGAGCTTATCGAAGACCGGCTTTACAACACGAAAGATTACGACCGCACAATTATCATAGATGAACGAACGGATTTGGTTGCCCGCAAGATTATGGAATATCTCAAGAATACGAATCCGTACGATAAAACAATCGTATTCTGTGTTGACATCGAGCACGCAGAACGAATGCGACGGGCTTTGTTAAAATATGCGCCGCGCGAAATAACTGCAAAGACAGACAAATACATCGTGCGAATCACAGGCGATGACAAAGACGCTAAAAGCTACCTTGAAGATTTCATCAATCCAGAAGAAAACTATCCAGTTATTGCCACAACTTCAAAACTGATGACCACAGGAACGGATGCAAAGACATGCAAACTGATTTGCCTGGATTCCAACATCGGCAGCATGACAGAATTCAAACAGATAATCGGCCGTGGAACAAGAGTTGAGGAAGATTTTGGGAAACTCTATTTTACCATCATCGACTTTCGCAATGTCACCGACAAATTCGCAGACAAGGACTTTGACGGAGCGCCAGTCCGCATAAAAGAAGCGTCGCAAGACGAAGAGATTTCTGAACAAACTATAGACAAAGGCGAGGAGGAAAGTCAGATTGATCCTGTTACAGGCGAAGAGATTGTTTTCCCAGAATACCGCATCAATGACGAATTTGGAAATATTTCCGTTGCGGAACCTAAGCCGCAAAAATTCGAAAGGCGGGAGAAAGTCCGAATCGCAGGCGTTGATGTTCACATCCTTAGCGAACGCAAGGAATTTCTGGACGCAAGCGGAAAACTAATAACCACAAGCCTCAAAGAATATTGCAAAACAGGAATCCTCACTTCTTACCGCTCACTCGACAATTTCTTGCAGACCTGGAACGACGCGGAAAAGAAGCGCGCCATTATAGAAGAGCTTGAAAATCAGGGAATTGTTTTTGAAGAACTGAAAGAAGAAATAAAATCTGATTTAGATATTTTTGACTTAATCTGTCATATCGCCTGGGATGCTCCAGCCCTTACAAGAAAAGAGCGCGCCGAAAATGTCCGCAAGCGAAACTACTGGACCAAATACGGCGAAAAAGCCCGCGCGGTTTTAGATGCGCTTTTAGAGAAATACGCCCAAACCGGAATCGAAGAAATAGAAGATATGAAAGTCCTCACCGTGGACCCAATCAATGAAATTGGAACCCCGGCAGAAATCGTAAAATTGTTCGGCGGAAAAGCACAGTATCTCCAGGCAATTCGCGAACTGGAAGCAGAGATTTACAGGGCGGCGTAAATACAATGTCATTCCGAGCTTGTTTTAGAATCTTGAAGTCACAAATTGCGGCTTCAAAACTACATGTACCAAATATCCTAAAAATTGTACACGTTTTTTTTATATGTACCAAAATTGTAAAAAACAGTACATATCCCTTGTGTTATGTACCAAAGTGGAGTATAATTGGAACATGACTGAATTACAAAAGCTTCCGATTGATTCTTCAAAAACGGAGACAATTAAGATTCTCAAAGCAGAAAACAAAGCTGTAAAAACGCTTGCCGAATTAAAGGGCTGCGCAAATCTTATTCCCAATCAATCAATTCTTATAAATGCAGTTGTACTTCAGGAGTCAAAAGACAGTTCAGAAATAGAAAACATCATCACAACAAAAGATGATCTTTATAAAGCTGTATCTGAAACAGTAAAGAAAATTGACTCAGCTACAAAAGAAGTTATGTTCTACCGTGAAGCTTTGTACACAGGTTTTAATCAGCTAAAGGAACATGGTTTTATTTCAATTAATGATATTGTTCAGATTCAAAAAGTTCTGGTTCAAAATGATGCAGGAATCCGAACCATGCCTGGAACAAAACTTGTGAACGACACTACAAACGAAGTTGTTTATACTCCGCCTCAATCAAAAGAAGAAATAGATGAACTGTTAAAGAATTTTACTGAATATCTGAATAACGAAGACGATAGTCTTTCAAAGCTCGCTATTCTACATTATCAATTTGAAAGCATTCATCCATTTTATGACGGCAACGGAAGGACAGGCCGCATTGTAAATATTCTCTATTTGATTTTAAAGCATCACCTTGATGTTCCAATTTTATATCTCAGTTCATACATAATTAAAAATAAAAACAGTTACTACAAGCTCTTGCAAAATGTACGCATAAACGAGGCTTGGGAAGACTGGATTATTTTTATTCTAAAGGGAATTGAAGAAACCGCAGCCGATACAATCCAGAAAGTAAAAGCCATAAAAAAACTTTTGGAAGACACTGTAGAAAAAGTAAAAACAGAAGCTCCAAAAATCTATTCAAAAGAATTGATAGAAACTCTTTTTGAAAATCCATATTGCAAAGTTGAATTCATTGTAAAGTCACTCGGAGTGGAACGAAAAGCCGCGTCTAGATATTTGCATCAACTGGAAGATATTGGAATTCTAAAATGCATGAAAGTAGGTAAAGACAATCTGTTCATAAATATTGGTTTGATGGGATTGTTGAAGGAATAGAAAAATGAGCGAATGGAAAAAAGTAAAAATAGGTGATTTTCTCACAGAAAGCAAAATAATTGCGGAAGAATCAGATGCTGCTCATCGAATAACAGTTAGATTGAATTGTAAGGGAGTTGAACAAAGATCTCTCAAAGCAGAAAAAGAAGGTGCTACCAAGTACTATACTCGTAAAGCAGGACAATTCATTTATGGAAAACAAAATATTCATAAGGGTGCTTTTGGGATCATTCCCCAAGAATTAAATGGTTTCACTTCATCAGCAGACTTACCAGCTTTTGATGTAGACTTATCTAAATGTATACCAGAATGGATTTGTATCTGTTTACAAAAAGATGAATATTATAAAAGCCTACAAAAAAATGTAAAAGGAGTAGGTTCACAACGTCTAGCTGTAAATGTGTTTCTTGATTCTGAGATACCTTTGCCTTCTATAGAAATACAAAAAGAGGTAATCAAAAAAATAAAACTTCAATTACAAAAAACAGAACAACTTTCTATAGAAATTGAATCACAAAAAAACTACATAAAGCAACTCCGTCAAAACATTCTACAAGAGGCCATAGAAGGAAAACTCACCGCCGACTGGCGCAAACAGAATCCAGTCCAAAAAGGCAATCCCGACTACGATACAGAAGCATTGTTTGAACAGATACAGAAAGAACGAAACAGCGAAAAGAAGCATAAGGGATTATCTCCAATTACGGATGAAGAAAAACCGTTTGAAATTCCAAAAGGATGGAAGTGGGTAAGATTGGGAGAAATAATAAATCTTTTATCTGGCCGAGATTTTGAACCATCTGAATACAATGATAAACAAGAAGGAACTCCATACATAACTGGTGCAAGTAATTTTGGCGAAAACGGAATAATAATAAATCGATGGACTGAAACTCCTAAGTGTATTGCAAAATTCGGAGATTTGTTACTTGTATGTAAGGGCTCTGGTTATGGAACATTAGCTTATGCAGATTTTAAGGAAGCTCATATTGCACGCCAAGTTATGTCAATAACAACCGTATCAGAGTTAATTTCCTTAAAATATATTGAGTTTATTTTGCGTGCAAATTTTCAATACTTAAAAAGTCAAGGAAAAGGTTTAATTCCAGGAATTGATAGGGAGACTGTTCTCAATATTTGTGCTGGATTTCCACCACTATTGGAACAAGAAGAAATAGTTATAAGTGTAGAGAAACATTTACAAACTGTTTCTGATATAGAAAGTCAAATCACAGAACGTGAACAACTAGCAAAACAACTTATGCAAAGTATATTAAAAGATGCATTTGAGGAGAGTTAGTATATGAGTATTAATGTATTACCTGAAGAGAAAGTATATTTGGATGAGATATCTGAACGTCTTTTTACAAATCATGCTGCGGTGATGGTTGGGGCTGGTTTTAGCAAGAATGCGATTCCTAATAGTGCTATCTGTAAAAAATTCTCTGATTGGAATGAACTAGGAAATGTTTTCTATGAAAAATTGTATGGTAAAGATGCGAAACTCCCCAAGAAAGAGTATTTAAATGTTTTAAAACTAGCTGAAGAAGTAGAAGCTGCTTTTGGACGTCCTGTTTTAGATAATATATTGCAAGATTGTATTCCTGATTTAGAATATGAACCTTCAGAATTGCACAAGAAGCTGTTAAATCTACCATGGACAGATGTTTTTACAACAAATTATGATACTTTATTAGAGAGAGCAACTAAATATAATTTTAATAAAAAATATACTGTTGTACTTTCAAAGGAAGATTTGGTATATGCATCAAAACCAAGAATTATAAAATTGCATGGTAGTTTTCCAGCAGCTAGACCTTTTACAATAACAGAAGAAGATTATAGAGTTTACCCAAAAATAAATGCACCGTTTGTTAATACGGTTCAACAATCATTATTAGAAAATACTCTCTGTCTAATAGGTTTTTCTGGAGACGATCCTAACTTTTTTCAATGGTTAGGATGGTTGCGAGATAATCTTGAGTCAAAGATTTCTAAAATATATTTGATTGGTTCTTTTGAGCTTTCTATAACACAAAAGAGATTACTTGAAAAAAGAAATATAATTTTAGTAAATCTCGCTAACAGTCATTACGAAGCCTTAAATTTATTCGTTGAATATCTTTCTGAAAAATCAAAAGTAAACAATATTAACCTATGGCCATATAATAATTTATATAGATTATTTCCACAAAATAACGTCGAGCCTATTGAAAATAAAATAGCAAAAATTTCATCTATATGGGAAAATCAAAGACTGACTTACCCAGGTTGGATAATTTTACCAGAAGAAAAAAGAAATGTTTTTGTTGAAACTACTATAGAATGGCTGGGAATCTTAAATATTAAGGACAATGTTGATTATAAACTCAAATTTGATTTTTTATTTGAGTTTTGTTGGAGACTTGAAAAAAGCTTATATCCAATGGATAAACAAACTGCAGGCTTAGTTATAAGTATATTAGATGATGATTTTAGTTCAGAAAAAGAAGTTTTATTAGGACTATACCTGCTCAGATATTATCGTCAAAATGGATTGCTAAAAGAATGGAATGAATTGTATATAAAATTAAATAATGTAGTAGACCTTTCAATAAATATAAAAGGAGAATTAGATTATGAACAGGGATTACAGGCTTTGTTTAATCTTGATTATTCTAAATTAAAAAGTATTACTGACGAATGGGAATATCCCAAAAGTACGCCATTTGAAAATGCAAAAAAGGCAGGAATTCTGGCAGAAAGTGGTAAATTAGATAAAGCAATAACTATTTTGACGAATGCACTTATTGATATACGAGAGCAACAGTTAGCTATAACATCACCAACAGATTGTTCATTATTATCTAGAGAATCCTATATCTTAGATTTATATCAGAGTTTCATATTTGCATCTCATAATTCTAAAGATTTGGATAAGAAGAATGAAGAATATAAAGATCGCGTTTCTATTTTAAAAACTTATTTATGTAATCCAAGTCGCGAAGAAAGTCATTTTAAGGATTTGTTGTCAGCTCCGTATACAAATGAGGTGGAAATTGAAATTCAAGATAAGTATGATATAGGGGAGTTTGTAATTACAAAACATTTTGGAAAGTCTTACAACGAACAGAAGAAAGCTTTTTCCTTTTTACTCTATAGTGAATCTATAGGTATGCCGTTTTGTCTCCATAATAAAGGCAGTACATATAATTTAGCAGAGAATGAAGCAAGATCTGCAATTGTCAGAATTTCAGATTATAATTTATTATGGGCAGTCTCTGTGTGTTGCAGAATTGCAGATGAAAAAATTGTTGATGAATTATTTACTCGACAAGCAATAAACAATTTTTCAGTAGAATACATTAATAATCTTTGCGAAGCATTGATTTCAACTTTAACAGAAGATGAAAAAGCAATCGTAGAAGAAGATTCTAGTGATACAAAAAACTTTGCGCAAGTCTTGGCAATAATTCTTCCTGAGATTATTTCAAGATTATGTTCAAAATGTACAACAGAAAATAAATCTAAGATTTTGTCACTTATTAATTCTATATTGTCCTCTAAATATCGTTGGAATTATAAGGGAATTGATATTCTTATAAAGCGATTTATGAGTTCTTTATTACCTAATGAGTTAGAACAATTTTTTTTACAAATACTTCAATTACCTATTCCAGATGACATGTCACCTTTGGAAGAAATGAATCTAAAATCTCCTTTTGAATCATTAAACATAAATAAACTCACATTTACTTCTAAAATTCATCTAGAGGAATCTTTAGTAACTCCATATTTGCTTGCAATAAAATCAGAAAAGGCTTATATCCGTCGCTGGGGAATAATTACATTATTAGAACTATTTGATTCAAATTTACTCAATCAAAGAGAAAAGGAAGAGTTTTCAGAAATTCTTTGGTACAAAACAGATAAATTTGGATTACCAAGTAATTTTGATCTCTTAAAGACAGGTTTTATAAATCTTCCGTATCCAAGTAATATAAAACCCATAAAACTTATAAAAGCATGGATAAATAGTATTACATTACCCGATTTCAAAATACAAAAAGGATATTCCTCGCAGAATGTTTATTATGTTTGCAATCTTTTTTCTGAAATTCATAATTTACTTATAGATAATGTATTAGAGGAAAAAGAAATAAATCTGATTATAGATAAACTGCTAGTCTTTTGGAAAAGAAATAAAGATGTGTTACAATTAAAAGATATAGAAGAAGAGTTTATAACGTGCTTTTATAAGATGCAACGGTTATTGGTGAATTTGTTAGAAGCTTTACCTGTTTCATGGGATACAAAAGAAATAAATGAATTAATTAACCAACTGAATCAATTCGGGATTTCTTGTATTTACTTACAAAATATAAATAACTCTTTGTCTTTAAATGATTTACATAAGCGACTTGAACTCGGTGTTTTTGATAGGAATAGAAACAAGCGAATCGACGCATTATTCACACTTGAAGCAAATTGCGAAACGGAAAATGAAGAACAAATCAATAAATTAGCAAGTGTTTTATTATTTTCAATTTTATATGAAGAAAATGAATTAATCATTCATAATATCGATACACTTGGGGAAATTATAAAAAAACATAAAAATTTAGCAGATGTATTCAAAATTGAGATATTGAATGTTTTGTCTCATTTATCAGAAATTACTGATTATAAAAATGAGAAGATAAAAATAACTTTTAATAAAAAATTGATAATTAGACAAAGGGCCATGCGACTTGCTTTTATTATGTATCAAATAATTGGTGATAAAGAACCTGAAATAAAATATTGGGAGGATAATTCAAATAATATTAGTGAATTTTCAGATGTTCGTAATAGATGGGTGTAATTATGTTGAAAGTTTATATAATTTAATGATTTTAATAAAGTGTTAGGGATTGTAGGGGCGCGAAGCGGCCACCTAGGGAGCGAGTCTCCGAGCTGCTATGCAGCGAAGGTCACGAAGTGAGGAGGCTGGAGCGATAGCGGAACCCCGAAAAGCCCGACCCGAACGTAGTGATGGGAACACCCAGAAAAAACAAAAGGAGCGAAACAGATGCCAAATGAACTTGTAAAACAAATATCATATGTTCTCTATAAAGCAGATGAAGAAGATGTAAAAGTTAATGCGCTCCTTAAGGATGAATCTATCTGGCTTACACAAAATTCTATGGCAGAACTTTTTGATGTTAATGTTCCTGCGGTTTCGAAACACCTTAAAAATATATATGAATGTGGGGAATTGGAGGAAGCCTCAACTATTTCCATTTTGGAAACAGTTCAAAAAGAAGGTACACGGTCCGTAAAAAGAAATGTGACATTTTACAATCTCGATGCCATTATCTCTGTAGGTTATAGAGTGAATTCTGCAAAAGCCACAAAGTTCCGCATTTGGGCTACAAATGTATTAAAGGAATACATCAAAAAGGGCTTTGTGATGGATGATGAACGGCTAAAGCAGGGCGAAAATGTTTTTGGGAAGGATTATTTCCGTGAACTTTTGGAAAGAGTCCGCTCAATCCGTGCAAGTGAACGCAGAATCTGGCAGCAGATTACAGATATTTTTGCGGAATGTTCCATTGATTATGATAAGAATTCTGAAATTACAAAACAGTTTTATGCGACTGTTCAGAATAAGTTTCATTTTGCAATTACCGGGCAGACTGCAGCGGAAATTGTTTATGATAAGGCTGACCACAAAAAAGAGCACATGGGTTTAACTACATGGAAGAATTCTCCTGATGGCCGCATTCTGAAATCTGATGTGAACATTGCAAAAAACTATCTTTCTGAAAAGCAAATCCGTCAGCTGGAAAGAGCTGTGAGCGGTTATTTTGATTATATTGAAGATTTGATTGAACGCGAGATTCCTTTTAATATGGAACAGTTTGCGGCAAGTGTTAACGAATTTCTTGAATTCCGAAAGTACGATATTCTTGAAGGAAATGGAAGGATTTCAAGAAACAAAGCTGATGAAAAAGCCTTTAGTGAATATGAAGTTTTTAATAAGACTCAGAAGATAGATTCTGATTTTGATAAGATGATAAAGAAGCTGGAAAAGAAATAACGTTTTATTCCAAAACGCCAAAATGACGCTTTGGTGGCGCTTAGGATGTCGTTTTGGCAAATTGAGGAAAATACAGGAGCAGAACAAATGCCAAACATTGGTGGAATTGTAAAAACATTGCAGAATATCATGTGGAAGGACCCGGGTGTTTCGGGCGATGCGCAGAGGCTGGAGCAGCTGGGCTGGATGATTACGCTTAAAATCATTGATGATAAGGAAGCCGAAATGGAGCTTATCAGCGATGATTATGTTTCTGTGATTCCGGGCGAACTGCAGTGGAGAAACTGGGCGGCAGACAGTGAAGGCATGACGGGAGATGCGCTTAAGGATTTTGTTGATGATAAGCTTTTTCCTGGCTTGCAGAATCTGGATGTTTCTACCGGCAACAAGCGGGCTGTTTTGATTCGTGATATTTTTGCAGGCACTAACAACTACATGAAAAATGGAACTATAATCCGTCAGGTTGTGAACAAGCTTAATGAAATTGATTTTAATGCCAGCGAAGACCGTCATATGTTCGGCGATATTTACGAAGGACTTTTACGTGATTTGCAGAGCGCCGGCAACTACGGTGAGTTTTATACTCCGCGCGCTGTTACAGAAATTATGACCGAGATTATTAATCCTCGTCTTGGTGAAAAGGTGCTGGACCCGGCTTGTGGTACCGGTGGCTTTTTAACGAGCGCGATTGAAAATATCAGAAAGCAGGATGTTCACTCTGTTGAAGATTTGAAGGTACTTGAAGAAACGATTCGCGGTCAGGAACTTAAGCCGCTTCCTTTTATGCTTTGCGTTACAAACCTTATTCTGCATGATATTGAAGTTCCGAATGTTATGAATATGGACAGCCTTAACCGCGAGTATACAAGCATCGGCGCAAAAGAACGTGTTGATGTTATCCTTGCTAATCCACCTTTTGGCGCCAGCGTTTCGGATGGAGTTGAAACTAATTATCCTGCTGCCTTTAGAACTACCGAAAGCGCTGATTTGTTCTTGCTCTTGATGATTCGGTATCTGCGTGATGGTGGTCGTGCTGCAATTGTTTTACCGGATGGTTCATTGACCGGCGACGGTGTAAAACAGAGAATCCGCGAAGAGTTTTTGACTCAGTGTAATGTTCATACAATTGTGCGTTTGCCTAACTCTGTTTTCCAGCCTTATGCTTCGGTTGCTACAAATCTCCTGTTTTTTACAAAAGGCGAGCCTACTAAAGAAATCTGGTACTGGGAACACAAGCTGCCGGAAGGTCAGAAATCTTATTCAAAAACAAAGCCGATTCAAAAGAGCGAGTTTGCTTCTCTTAAAGAATGGTGGAGCACACGTGTTGAAAACGAACAGGCTTGGAAAGTCCCTGTAGAAAAGATTGCCGAAAGCGGCTGGAATCTTGATATTAAAAATCCATTTGTGAAGGAAGAGGAAGTTACTCATACTACTAGCGAGCTTTTGCAGATGTTGAGCGATTCGTTTAAGAAGAGTGAAGAACTGATTGGAGAATTGAAGAAAGAGTTGAAGTAGTTTTCGCGCAGCGTCCAGGGGACGCGGTGACCCTGCAAAAGCCCTTGACCAACTCATTTAATTTATGGTAGAATAACCATCTAGCATTACACGCTTATAAAACTTTTCAATATAGGAGATCCTCTATGTCAGGACACAGTAAATGGGCGACAATCAAACACGCCAAGGGAATCGCGGACGCCAAGCGCGGAAAGCTTTTCACAAAGTTCATTAAGGAAATTTCAATCGCGGCTCGCATGGGCGGCGGCGACCCCGACTCCAACCCCCGCTTGCGCACGGCCATCCTTAAGGCCCGCGCCTCAAACATGCCCAAGGACAACATTGAGCGCGCCATCAAGAAGGGAACAGGCGAAGACGGCGGATCTAACTACGAAGAAATGGTATACGAAGGATACGCTCCTGGCGGAGTCGCTGTTTTGGTCGAAGTTTTGACCGACAACAAGAACCGCGCCGCCGCTGACGTTCGCAACATTTTCAACAAGAACGGCGGAAACCTCGGAACAACCGGTTCCGTAAGCCGCATGTTCAGCCGCAAGGGAACAATCACTTATGACGCCGAAAAAGTAAGCGAAGACGAAGTAATGGAAGTCGCGCTTGACGCGGGCGCCGACGACGTTGAGAACGAAGACGGAATCATCACGGTAACGACATCTCAGGAAGCCTTTGCCGGCGTTATGGAAGCCTTGCAGGCCAAGGGATTCGAGTCCCTTTCAGGCGAAGTTGGAATGGTTCCCGAAGCCTACCAGCCCGTTGACAAGGACACAGCCGCCAAAGTCCAAAAGATGATCGACAAGCTTGAGGACAACGACGACGTTCAGAATGTCTACACAACAGTAGAATATCCTGAAGACTTCGTTCCCGAAGAGTAAGGAAAGGCGAATGCCTAAAATCCGCCGCGTCCTGGGCATTGACCCCGGCCTGGCCAACACCGGCTGGGGAATCATTGACTGGAACGGCAGCAAATTTACGCTGGTTAAATACGGCGTGATAGAAACGGCCGCGTCCGAAATCCACGGAACGCGGCTTTTGCATATCTACAACCATCTTAACGCGGTGATTCAAGAATACAAGCCATCCGAAGCCGCGATGGAAACCCTTTACTTTGCCAAAAACCAAACTAGCGCCATGTCGGTTGCCGAAGCCCGCGGCGTGGTCACTTTATGTCTGGCGCAAAATTGCGTTCCCCTTGGAGAATACAAGCCCAACCAAATAAAGCAGGCCGTCACCGGCAGCGGCGCCGCCGACAAAGAGCTGGTCGAGCGCTACGTTCAACTGCTTCTTGGACTTGCGACGCCTCCCAAGCCCGACCACGCCGCCGACGCTCTTGCCGGCGCGATCACGCATATCAACACTTCAGCGCCCGGCCAGTTTTGACAAAATAACGCTTTTTGTCAAAATGAAAAATGTTTTTCTTGCTTTTTCTAACAAGCTGTTGTATAATCACTGTTGGTGGAGTTTACGGCATTTAGAAAACAAGAAAAAATTTCTCTAAAAGGTATTGACATGTTCGCGTCAATGCCGCAAAATTCGCAATTCGCAATTCGCAATTCGCAATTCGCAATTCGCAATTCGCAATTCGCAATTCGCAATTCGCAATTCGCAATTCGGGACAAGCTGGCGCTTGTCTAGCGAGTTTCGCGAGGCGAAACTCGCGAAAATCACAACGACATTTTTTAGTAATGACAAAGCCCGCGATTTTCTTTGCGGGCCATTGGCATTTTCCCACAATCAATTCATCACACATCTTATAGGAGAGTTTCACGATGAGAAGAATTTTGCTGGCCGCCTTATGCGCGGCGCTTTTTGCCTTGCCAGTCTTGGCGGAAAGTCCCTTTGTGTTTTTTAGCGACGAGGTTCCTGTGTACACTGGCTTTGCCGCCGGAGGCTTTTTGCAAAGCCAGGCGGCTGTAGGCGAGTGGAGCGATTTTGCCGTGGCGACTTTGGGGGCGGGCGTTGACCTTGAGTACACGCTGCCGTTCAGGCTTCCAAAAAACATGAGGCTTGGAATAAGCGAGCATGTGGACTACGCGCACATTTTTCCAAAAAGCGGCTCCAACTTAAAGCGCGGAGACGACATTTCGTTTTCCACCGGCGTTTTTTTGAGGATTCCTTTTTTGGCGTGGGGGCAGTCTTTTGCCTTTCAGCCGGAAGTTTCCTACGCTATATTCCTCCACAATGTTGAAGGGCAGAACCATTCAAAGGCAAAGGGCTGGTATTCCGACCAAGCGATTTCGTTCGCGCCCGCCTTGCGCTGGATGCCAAACAGGATGGCCAAGTTTCCAAAAATAATGCGCGACGCCTTTGAATTTGAGTTCGCTCCAATCTACACTCTGTCCTTGGAGAACAAGCACACTTTGAACCAGTTTGGAATCAGGCTTGGCGCGATATGGCATTTTGGCGCGGAAAAAAGCGCGGCGTCTGAGCGACAAAGCACGGCAACTTCCGAAGCGGACGCCAAGGAAAAGGCTAGGCTTGAAAGCGAGCTTGAGGCCGGCCGCCAGGAAAAAGAGCGCCTGGAAAAAATCTTGGAAGAGGAGCGCGCGGAAAAAGAGCGCCTGCAAAAGGAGCTTGAGGAAAGCCGCGCCGAGCGGGAACGGCAGGATCGGGAGAAAAAAGCCCTGCTTCAAAAGAACCTTTCCGCCGTCAAAGAAAATCCCGAGCTTTTGCTGGGCGTGGACAAGGCGGAGCTTTCCGCCTTTAGCCCTGACGGCGACGGCCATAACGACACAGTGACATTCCGCCCAGCGACCAACTATATGAGCGAGGCTCCGGAATCGTGGACGCTTTCCATTGCAGACCCTTCAGGAAACGCCTTTAAGACTTGGAGCGGAGAGGGCTTCCCGCCCAAAGAAATCGTATGGGACGGAAAGGACGACCACGGCGACATCGTGTTTTCGGAAAGCAGCTACAAGGCCTCGCTTAGCGTGACGCCGTCAAAGGCCGACAAGGAAATCCTTGGGCTTGACGGCATGAGCGCAAGCGTTGACGGAGAGGTTAAGATTGACACCGAAATCGTAATGCGAAAAAGCGGCGACGACGAGTGGCGAATAGCGATGACAAAATTCCGCTTTGACCCAAACCAAGCGACCTTCAACCAACTCAACGCGGAGCAGCGCGCCGACTTGGACGAGACGATTTCCCGTCTTGTGGCCAAATTCAAGAACATGAAGGACGCCTCCATTACTGTGGAAGGCTACGCCAACAACCTTAGCGGCACAAAAGAAGAAAACGAAAACGAGCTTGTTCCCCTTAGCAAAATGCGGGCGGAATCGATTATGGAGCTTTTGGCCGAGCGCGGAATAGAGCGCGAGCGGCTTGACGCTAAGGGCATGGGAGACGCAAATCCCATCGCCAGCCGGGAGAACAAGGCCAATTGGTGGAAGAACCGGCGCATCGAGTTCTTGATTAAGAAGCAATAGCCGGAAGGACAGCAAAGGAGGTTTTTATGAAGAAGAAAATTTTTGGCTGCGCGGCGCTCGCGATAAGCGCTTTTGTCTTTGCGCTTGCGCTTGCCTCTTGCAGCGACATGGTTGAGGACTTGCTCGCGGTCGCGGTTCAAATTCCCGAAAAGACAATCGTTTCCAGAAAGCAGAATGTCGCGCTCGGCGACGGCAAGGGCGCCGCTCCCGAAATAACAGGCGACCCTGTAAGCGGAGACGAAAAAATCGTCACCGTAAAAAGGGTAAAGGACGAAATTGGAAACGACATGATTGAGCTTACAAGCCGTTCCGCGGGAACCACCCTTGTGAGCGTTCCTGTAAAAAAAGGCGACAAAGAGGGAACCGCCGTCTACGAGGTGACTGTAGACGAAGACGGAAAAATGACTTGCAAGGAAATCGGCGCGGAGTCCAGCGTCTTGAACGCCGTCGACAAGTTTGCCATTCAAGACCTTGCCATTTACAATTTTGACGACGCGAGCGCGACTCCGGTTGAGACGGAAAACGTCAAGACAAAAATTTCGGACTCAAAGCTTTGGGTTTACTCGCAAAAGGACGCCGTCCATACCGCGACGGTTACGGTGGATGGAACGCGAGGCTCCGACGAGGCGACGCTGGTTTACGAGGCGACGGTGGCTGACACGGGCGCGGTTTCGATTGAGTTGAAGGAGTCAAAGCTGGCCATTGTTTTTGGCGAGCCAGTTTCGACGGCGACAGTGGCCAAGGACGGAGTTGTGAACGTTGAGCGCGACGGAAGCAAGGTTGTCCTTACGGCCTTGGACGTAAGCGCCGGAGCCAACGACTCCACTGTTTTGACGGTGACCACTTCAAGCGGAGCGTCTTTCAGCAAAAACATCATTCTTAGCTCCTATGGCCGAATCGTTTACGGAAGCTACAAGGGCATAAACTTTGTGGCCAACGACAGCGTCAACGGAAACCATATCAACAACAACGGCGACACAATCACAAGCGTCGTCGAAATGGAAGGCTTCCCGCGCTGGCACATTCCGCAAATGGTGACCTTCCTTGGAAATCCGACTATGACCGGCTACACCTTTGGCGGCTGGTTCAAGGCGTCGGACTTTAGCGGACAGGCCGTGACCCAGTTGAACGACGCGGACTTTGGCGACAACACGGGAATCACCCTTTACGCCAAGTGGACGGCCAACAAGTACAAGATTGTCTTTAAGCAAAACAACGACCGCGACGACGCGAGCGGAACGATGGCCGACATGAACTGCAATTACGACCACGAGTACACGCTTACGAAAAACACATTTGACCGAACAAGCAAGGGCGTCACTTGGCTCAACTGGAACAGCCAAAATGACGGAAGCGGAACGGAATACGCCGACCAGGCCAAGGTAATGAACCTTAGCCCGGCTGGAGGCGCCACGGTAAATATGTACGCGCGATGGAAGGGCAACAAGTACAAGGTGGCCTTTAATTCCAACGTGCCCGACAACGCGCAGCCGACTGTTGACCAGACGGCGGTCTTGACTGGCGAGATGACCGACCAAGACTACGAGTGCGGCATTCCGCAAAACCTTACGGCCAACGCTTACGCCATTGTTGGCTACACCTTTGGCGGCTGGAACACAAAGGCCGACGGAAGCGGAACGGATTACGTCGACTCTTACAACGCCTACAGCCTTACAGTCGTGGACGGCGACACGTTCACCATGTACGCAAAATGGACGCCCAACGCCAACACCGCCTACACTGTGCGCCACTTGCAGCAGGACTACAAGAACGCCACGGAGCTTGCCGACACTTACACAGTCAAGGATACGGAGGCAAAAAGCGGAACCACTTGGGCCGACACAGTCGCCGCGTCTAAAACTTACAATGGCTTTACTTGCGAGGGCGTGGCGCAAAACCACATCAACGCCGACGGCTCTACCGTAATCGACATTAAGTACAGGCGCCACATGTTTACAGTGAACTTTGACGTCAACAACACTTACAAGGCTAGCGACATCACCGCCACAAATAGCGGAAGCATGGCCAGCCAAAACTTTGTCTACGGCTCTCCGCAAAATCTTAGCGCCAACGCCTTTGCGATTGTCGGCTACACCTTCGCTGGCTGGGCTACAAGCTCTGGCGGAAGCAAGGCGTACAACAACAATGCCGACGGCTCAACAGCGTCAACTTCCGACGGCGGAACCGCGACTCTCTACGCCAAGTGGACTGCCAACACCAACACGGCCTACAAGGTTGTCCACCAAAGAAAGCGAGCCAGCGCAGTTGTTGGCACGGAGAATGAAAATAAGACCGGAACCACGGGCGCCAATACAGCCGCCACCGCAAAGTCTGGCGGCAATTACACCGGCTTTACGGCGGCAAGCATTACGCAAACTAAGATTAAGGCCGACGGAAGCTCTAGCGTGACAATCGTTTACAACAAGAACACTTACAAGGTGACCTTTGTCGGAAACGGAGCGTCTGGCGCCAATGTGGATCAGACTGGAATCTATCACGGAGAGGCGACCGCCTTGCGCGCCAACACATTTACTAGGACGGACTACAAGTTCAAGGGCTGGAGCGAAAACGCCAGCGCGACGACTGCCACTTGGACGGACGGCGCCAGCATAACGCTTACCGGCAACAAGACCCTTTACGCCGTTTGGGAAGAGGACCTTGCGTTTGTTGACAAAGCTTCCGCCAATGCGGGCGACATTGCGCTTAAGAACGGAAGCTCTGTAAAATACGCTCCCTATGGCAAATATAACTATGATAAGTATACCAATGGCGGATGGAGCCCAATAGGCGTAGTGGTGAACCATGACATTATGCTTGCCATTCCAACTTCAGTTAATATGACTTATAACGACGCTTATGCAAGCTATGGAAGCAACGCGACAGTCAACGGCGTGTCTGGTTGGTATATGCCTGACTTTGATACCCTAAAAGACCCAATTGTGGCCAACTATACCTCACTTGCAGCGGGCATTACCTCCGCAAAACTTACGGACTTTGCCTCACAATGGTATTGGTCAACAACACCATCAGATTCGAATCCTACTAAGTACAGGAAATTTTATAGTACCACTGGCGGCTCTGGCGCGAGAAGCATGGACTCGACCTGCACGGATAAGATATATGTGGTGGTAATCCGAGCTATGGATTAGCGGCAACGCTTGGGCAAAGCCCGCGCGCAGGCTTTCTTGCCCGGCTGTCGGGCGCCAAGCGGTTTTGTTTGGCGCCGTGCGGCCGCTATTTGATTAGGCCGCTTACACCGGGGCGGAGGACAGTTCTTTTTGGATGAATTTATGTGACAATAATAAAAAAGTATGGTATAATATAGGGCATTGGAGGAATGTATGAGTTTCAATGCCCTTGAAAAAACTTACAGTACATTGACCGAGGAGCAGCAGCTGATTGTGTATAACTTGGCGCAGTCGCTTTACAATATGAATTTAAATTTGCGGGAGCAAGCTGAAGCGTTGCCAAAGCGCCGATTTGGCAAATTCGTTGGAATCGCAAAGGCTACGTTCCATGATGACTGGGAAATGTCAGAAGAAGACTTGTGCGCTCTATGAAATATTTAATTGACACGCATATTTTGATTTGGCTTGCGGTTTCGCCTGAAAAAATTTCAAAAAGCGTTCTTTCCATTCTTGAGAATCCCAGGAACGAAATTTTTGTCTCTACAGTCAGTTTGTGGGAAATTTCAATAAAACTCTCAATTGGCAAATTGGATTTAGAAGGACTTGAAATCTCTGATTTGGCAAACTTTTGCGGCGAGCAAAACATTAAATTCGTTCAGCTTCCGATATCCGCGACAGAACAATATCGCAAACTTCCAAAAAAAGAAAAGCATAAAGACCCCTTTGACAGGCTTTTGATTTCCCTTTGCATTGCGGACGGCTATATTTTTCTTACAAGCGACGGAAAGGCGAATTTGTATAACGATGACGGTTTGACGTTTATAGATTAGCGCGTTATGCTTGCAAATTTGCCCTAAAAGCGCTAATATATAATCTATGTTCAACAGTTTAAAAGGCGTGATAACTTATAAGGCGCACAACACCGTTCACCTTGACGTGAACGGCTGGGAATGGGATTTGTACGTTCCCGCGAGCGCGATTGAGGAGTTGGGCGACATCGGCTCGACCGCTAGAATCTTCACATGGATGTACGTTCGCGAAGACATGATGAAAATGTTCGGCTTTGCCACGGAAGAAGAGCGCAATATTTTCTTGGATTTGCTCAAGGTCGAAGGCGTTGGAGCCAAGGGCGCGATAAAAATCTTGAGCAACATCAGCATTTCAAAATTTGTTGAGGCTCTTGACGCTGGAAACACCGAGGCGCTTGAAGCGGTTTCGGGCATCGGAAAGAAGACCGCCGCAAAAATCATGCTGACCTTAAAAGGAAAGCTGACGCTGGAAGATTCCACAAAGTCCGCCCACCACACGGAGCAGGCGGAATTCCAGGACGTAATAAATTCTTTGGTCGACATGGGCTACGACAAGCGCGACGTTACCGAAGTCGTTGACAGAATCACCGAGCAGCTTATGGAAAATTCCGAGTTCACCTCAAAGTCGCATTCCGGCAAGGAAGAAATGATTTTCCGCCAGGCGCTTGTGGACTTGGCCTAGCTGGTCTGAACGATGAGCGACGAGTATCAGGACATCGTGCGCGCGGGCGTTCCTTTGCCCGACGACGCGCAGGAAGGAAGCCTGCGCCCCCAGTTCCTAAAGGAATTTTTGGGGCAGGAAGAAATCAAGAAAAATCTCTCGGTTTTCATACAAGCCGCGCGCGACAGGGAAGAGGCGCTTGACCACCTTTTTTTAATCGGCCCTCCCGGACTTGGAAAGACGACGCTCGCGCAAATCACCGCGCGCGAATTGGGCGCCGACTTTAAGGTTACAAGCGCGCCCGCCTTGGACAAGCCAAAAGATTTGGCGGGCATTCTTTCGACAATCACGCCGCGGACGGTTTTCTTTATCGACGAAATCCACCGCCTTAAGCCCGCCATCGAAGAAATGCTTTACATCGCGATGGAAGACTACGAGCTTGACTGGGTGATCGGGCAGGGCGCGGCGGCGCGAACCGTCCGCATTCCGATTCCAAAATTCACTTTGGTCGGCGCCACCACAAAGGCGGGAATGGTTTCAAGCCCGCTAATAAGCCGTTTTGGAATCGTCCAGCGCTTCAACTATTACACGCACAAGGAATTGTCCGACATCATAAAGCGTTCTGCGCAAATACTCAACGTTTCGGTTGACGAAGACGCGGCCTTGACTTTGGCAAAATGCTCTCGCGGAACTCCGCGCGTGGCCAACCGCGTTTTGCGCCGCATGCGCGACTTTGCGCAGATTGAAGGAAGCGGCGTTATTACAAACAAAATCGCCTTGGACGGACTAAAACGGCTTGGAATCGACGACCTTGGCTTGGAAAAATACGACCGCGAGATATTGCTTTCCATCATAAACAATTTTGGCGGCGGCCCCGTCGGAGCGGAAACCCTTGCCATAAGCATTGGCGAAAGCCAAGACACTTTGGAAGACTACTACGAGCCTTACTTGATTCAATGCGGCTTGATCCAGCGAACGCCGCGCGGCCGCATCGTGACAGCCCGCGCCTACGAGCAGCTGGGGCTTGAGATAAAGGCCCGCATGGACAAGGGCGGCCAAGGAACTTTGTTTTGAAAAGAACCGACTTTTACTTTGACCTTCCCGCCGACCTTATCGCGCAGAGGCCTAGCGCCGTCCGCGGCCAAGACCGCCTTATGCTTTTGGGAAGAACGAGCGGCGCGACGGCCCACCACAAAATGGACGACCTTCCCGGCTTGATTGACGACGGAACCTTGATGGTTTTCAACAACAGCCGCGTGCGCCGCGCCCGCCTTTTTGGCGTAAAGGAAACGACCGGCCGCGAAGTGGAATTCATGTTCCTTAACCAGGCGGCCTTTGGCGAAGGCTGTGTCTGGAACACGATGGTAAAGAACGCCAAAAAGCAAAAGGCCGGAATGCGATACCAATTCCCGGACGGCTCGGTCGCCACAATACTTGACGACCCGCAAAACGCGGGAACGGAATTCCGCCTATTAAAGTTTGGCTTTGCGATAACGGAAGACTGGTTTGAAAAGAACGGCCACATTCCGCTTCCGCCATACATCAAGCGCGAAGACGAGGCGGCGGACGGCGAGCGCTACCAAAACGTTTACGCCGACCAAACCGGAAGCGCCGCCTGTCCAACCGCCGGCCTTCACTTTACCGAAGAAATGCTGGGCCGCCTTAGCCAAAAAGGGGTGGAGCGCGTCTTTGTGACATTGCACGTAGGCCTCGGAACTTTTTTGCCCGTCCGCGAAGACCAAATCGAAGACCATAAAATGCATGAAGAGATTTTTACGATAGAGGCCGAGGCCGCGCAAAAGATAAACCAAGCCAAAAAGGACGGCCGCCCGATTTTGGCCGTGGGCACCACCAGCGTCCGCACGCTTGAGTCCGCGGCGACTGAGTCTTTGGCAGGCCAAAATGCCGCCGCTTCTGGCGCTAGCGACTGCGCTTCTGGCGCTTTCGACCTCATTCAGCCGGGAACGCGCGGCACGAGCATTTTCATGTATCCAGGCTACAAGTTCAAGGTCGTTGACCAAATGTTCACAAATTTCCACACGCCGGAGAGCACGCTCATTATGCTCGTGTCCGCCTTTGCCGGCCGAGAAAACATTTTGGCCGCATACCAAGAGGCTGTCCGCGAGCGCTACCGCTTTTTTTCGTACGGCGACTGCATGCTGATTAAGTAAGCTGGTTCAGGCTGCAGCGCGTCAAGCCTAAAAATTCTTCTTTGTAAAGCGGCCTTGACCATTCTCTTTCGGCGCAAGCTTTGTCAAAGGCCAGCGCCGCCGCGTCCGTCCAGTCTTGGATTGTCTTTTCGTTTAGCGGAAGGCGCGCTCCCAAAAGCTTTGTTTCAAGCTCGCTGTCCTGCAAGACTATCGGGCCGGCAAAGGCAAGCCTTACGCTTGACAAAACATTGCCTTGCGTTCGCGCCAAAAAGCAAAAGGACGCGGAATTTTCGGACAGCGAATTTTGCGGCCCCACGCGGCGGAATATCGAAACGTCCCAGTCGTCGTTTGGAACGCGAACGCCAATCAAGACTTGCTTTTCTGGAACGCCTTCAAATTTCGCGAAGGGCAGGGTGGCGCTCAATTGGTTTTCGGTGTTCCTAAAGCGCAGCGTGGCTCCCAGCGCCAAAAGGGGGGCGTAAAGAGTCCGCTTTAAGGCTTTTGGCTCAGCGACGGAAGCGCAAATGTTTCCGCCTATGGTCGCGACGTTGCGCATAAAATAATTGGCCACGCTTTTTGCCGCCTCGTACAGCGCTTGCGGAACGCGCTCTTCTCCTACGTTAATGATTTCGTTCAGCGTTACGGCAGGGCCAAAGTCTATGAAGCGTTCTTTTACGACTATTGTTTTTAGTTCCGCTATGTCGCGGACGCTAAGCGTTTTTTCCGGAAGCGTTTTTATAGAAGAGCATCCGCCCACGATTTTTAGGCCTGACACGTTCTTGACCTGATAGAGCAGCTCCGATATGTTTTTAGCCAAAAAGACGGTTTTATTGCTTTCCATTTTTCTTTAGCCTTTCTTTTTCAAAGTGAATTTGCGCCGCGTAAATTATTCCGTTTATAAGCGTGTCGCTTTCAACGCAACATTCGCGCAAGTCTGCGACCGCCTTTGCCGCCTGCTCGCGGGTCGGGTTTGAGTGTTTTCGTATAACGTCGTACGCCGCGAAAATCTTTCCCGGATTGCACCAGCCGCAAAGCGAAACGCCCGCTTTCTCAAAGCCCTTCATTATTTCTTGGCAGGCGGCCTGCTTGGAAAAATGCTCCAGCGTGACGACTTTGGAGTTTCTTAAAATTCCGCATGGAATGACGCAGCTAAAAACGGGCTCGTCGTCAAGCAGGACCGCGCAGGAGCCGCAATTGGCCTTGTCGCAGCCGCATTTTACGCTAAGCAGTTTTTGCTTTCGCAAAAGCTCCAACAGGCTTGTTTCGGGGTCTTCGTCGAACATGGTTTTTTGTTCGTTTATCGTAAGGTAGAATCTCATTTTTCGCCTTCCTTAGCCTGTTGGCTTTCGACAGTCGCTGTTGCGGCGGCGGCCGAAAGAGCGGCTTTTAGGATTTCGCCTTCTTTTAACGGAAGCGAACGGATTTCGCAATTGACCGCCTGCGACAAGGCCGACGCGAACGCCGCCGGCAGCGCCTTTTTTATCAAGCCGCCGATTTGCGCGCTTTCGGCTTCGGACTGCACAAAGGCTATTGAAATGTTTTTTGCCGCAAGGCGCTCGCCTTGTATAAGCTCGGCCAGCGTTTTTTGTATTGAAAACTTAATTTTTGTTTCGGCCTCTTTTCCCGCAAGAATTTTTCCCGCGCTTACGGCCACCCAAATGTTTTTTATTTCCGGCCGCCAGCTGCAAGCGTCAAGGGCCAGCTCCAAAGCCAGCGCCACAAAAGACGTCGAGTTGAACGGCGTGCCCTTAAAGCGGGCCTTGTTCCACTGCTTGATTTGCGATTTTGTGATGGCCTTGCTTACTGTTATCGGAAGAGGCGAGCGGAAGCGCTTTGCTTGAATTCCTTGGCAGCATTTCTTTAAAAGGCTTGTCATTATTGAAAGGTTGGAATAAAAGTTTTCGGGAATCAGCGGCTCTTGCTTTAGGTTGAATTCGGAGTTTACAAAAACCATTTTTGGCTCTATCTGAAGGATTTCAGCCGCCTCGTTCTTCCATATTTCCAAAATCGTTTTTGACGGCGTAAGCGCGTGGATTTCCAGCGCGCCGTCCTTTTTTAGCGTGGCTTCCATCTTTTGGTTGCATTCAAAAATGCTTGTGCCGTAATATCCGCTTGCGTCATAGGCGGTTCCAATGCCAATGCCGCGCGCCTTGATGATGTCCGACTTAAAATTTTTGTTCAGGCTGTTCGCGATGAATTTCCGCTTAAAGTCGCTTTGCGCCAAAACCGCGTTAAGGCTTTCGCCCGCCTTTTCGATTTCAAGGCTAAAGGGCATTTTTGACGCGGTCTTGTTCAAAATGTTTGAGTTGATTTGCCGCAACTCGCCGGGGTCTATGCCGGTGGCTTGCGCGGCCGCGTTCAATTGCCGCTCCATTGCGTAAAAGGCCGGCGCGTCAATCGTTTCTATGTTTGTGGAGGCGGGCGGCTTTTGCGACGCGCGGGCGGCCGCGTTCACTTCAAGGTTTGTAAAGTTGTAAACGCTCGCGCAAGCGATTGTCAGGCGGTCGATTATTTCCTCGGCAAAAGGATTGAATGCGCCCGCGTCAAAGTCAATGTCTATCGTCGCCGCTTGAATCAAGCCGTTCTTGTCAAAGGCCGTTTTGTGCGTTATTTCAACCTCGCCGGTGTTTGAAAAATATTTGTCGTTTTCTTGGCGGCTTAACGAAAGCATTACCGGCTTGCCTGAAATTTTTGAGGCCGCCGCCGCTTGGCAAGCCAAAAGGGTGTTGCCCCAAATGCTGTTGGCGCTTGGCTCGCAGGAATTCGTCTTGCTGACCAAAATTCTTTCTTCTTCCAAAGAAAAAACTTCGGAAAGGTTTTTTATCAAGTGGCTGGGCCATTGCGTCGGCGCGCTTGCGATTACAGCGTCCCTAAAATAATAGCAAAGCGCTCCGTTGGTTTCGTTTGATTCTGTGGAAGCAAGGTTGTACGACCATTTGTTTTGAACCTTGAACGCCGCTTTGTTGAAAAATTTTTGGACGTTCTTTTGACGGCCGCCGCCCAA
Source organism: uncultured Spirochaetaceae bacterium (assembly GCA_902799965.1). Lineage (GTDB taxonomy): Bacteria > Spirochaetota > Spirochaetia > Treponematales > Treponemataceae > Treponema_D. The sequence goes on along the minus strand of CADCCO010000002.1, from coordinate 37,532 downwards.
AACCATTCGCCGCTGAAAAAGGATTGTTTTTTCCTGCGGTTCGCCCAGCGGCTCGATTTCGATTTTCGCTTTGGCGGCCAGTTCTTCCAAAAGCTTTTTGTCGGGGCCGGCCAAAAGCGCGAGCGGCTGTCCTTCAAACAATATTTTTTCGGAGCATAAAATCTCTGTGGAAACGCCCAGCGTTTCTATCGCGTTCTTTCCGGGAAAATTCTTTGCGTCAATTAAAAAATAATCTTCCGGCAAGTCTTTTACAGAAACGCTTTTTAAAAGGCCGGCTTTTTTGGGCGAACGGATTGTCTTTGCGAAAATCATTCCTTCTTTTTCCAAATCGCTGTACCAGCTTTTTGAAATTTCCGTCTGGGACTTTTCAGGCATGATTTTCCTCTCCGATTTTTTTTACGGCGGCGACTGTAAGCCGCGCCATCTCCTCTGTCATGTCAGGCCAAAGGGGCAGGCTTATGGTCCGCTCGTATTGCCGCGCGGCGTTGGGAAAATTTTCTGCGGTGAAATTTTTGTCCAAATTTTTCCAATACGTGAATTTGAACAAGGGAATGAAGTGGACCGAAATACCGATTCCTTTTTTTTGAAGCGCTTTTGCAAAATCGTCGCGGCCGATTTTCAGCGCGCCGGGATTAAGCCGCATAAGATACAAGTGCCAGGCGTTCCCGTCGCCGTCGGGCGGCAGCTGGACAAAATCCAATTTTGAAAATTCTTCGTTGTAATATTGAACGATTTTTTTCCGCTTTTCAAACATTTCGCCCGCCCGCTTTAGTTGGACGCGGCCCATTGTCGCCAGCAAGTCTGGCAAGTTGAATTTCCAGCCCAAGTCCACGATGTCGTATTCCCAGCTGGCGCGCGGGCTTGTGTAGCGGTCCCAAGTGGTTCTGTCCATGCCGTGCATTCTCATGACAGCCATGCGCTTGGCCAAAGCCTTGTCGCGGACGCAGACCATGCCGCCTTCCGCCGTCGTCATCGTTTTTGTGACGTAAAACGAAAAAACGCCCGCGTCGCCAATCGTTCCCGCGTAGCCCAGCTTTGAAAGCGAAGGAAATGCGTGGGCCGCGTCTTCTATTACCTTTACGTTATGCTTTCGCGCGGCTTTGACAAGACGCTCCATGTCGCAAAGGTTTCCGGCAATGTGGACTGGAACGACGGCGACAATCTTTTTGTCCTTGTCGCGCTCCAAAATTTCTTCAACCTTGCCAACGTCAATCGAGTAGGAGTCCTTTTCGATGTCGGCAAAAATCACGTCCGCGCCCAAATGCTTGGCGCAGGCGGCGGTCGACACAAAAGTGTAGGGCGTGGTTATCACAGCCGTTCCCTTTTTCACGCCGCAGGCTTCCATCGCAAGAATCATTCCGCTTGTGTTGCTATTCACCGCAAGGCTAGTCACGCCGTCCGCGCTAAGCCCCGCCGCCTTTCTTGCCTCTACAACGGAGTCGTCAACCTTGTTCATAAAATAGGAAAATTCGTTTTCAAAGGCCAGCGCCTCTTTTCCCGTGGTAAGCCAGCCGCTTCTCAATACATTGTAGACGGCGTAGCCTTCCTCTTCGGATATCGAAGGCCGCGAAAAAGGGACTTTCAATGAATCTGAATCAGCCATGCGCTCTCCTGTTTTGACCTAGCTTAGCGACGGAATCGCCTCGCGCAAAATTTTTCTAAGCTCGTCGGGATTCCTGTATTTTTCGCTCGGCTCGCATCCTTCCTTGCAAAAGCAAATTTCCTTCAGCCGTTCGATAAGCGCGTCAAGTTCAAAGGCGTTCTTTTCGGCCTGATGGAGGCGCAAGATTTTTGGAAACGCCGTCGGCGTGGGATTTTCTTCTTTTAACCAGAGCGGTTCGGTCAGCCGCTCGCCGGGACGCGCGCCCGTGTATTTTATTTCAATGTCCTTTCCCGGCTCCAGGCCGCTGAACTTTATGATTTGCTCGGCCAAGTCCTTGATTTTTATCGGCTCGCCCATGTCCAGCAAATACGACTCTCCGTTCACGCCAACGCCGCCCGTTTGCAAGACAAGCGAGCAGGCTTCGGGAATCGTCATAAAGTAGCGCTCCATTTTGGGATCGGTCACGGTTATCGGGCCGCCGTTTTTAATTTGTTCCATAAACAAGGGCAGAATCGAGCCTCGCGAGCCAAGAACGTTTCCAAAGCGCGCGAACATAAAGGCCTGCGGCTCCTTTGCTTTTTGCGCCGCCTGCAACAAAAGCTTTTCGCACAGGAATTTTGACGCGCCGTAAACGCTTGAAGGCCGCACGGCCTTGTCGGTTGAAATCAAAACGAATTTTTTTACGCCCGACTCAAGCGAGGCGTCCAAAAGGTTTTTCGTTCCAAAAACGTTGTTCTCAACGGCGGCCACGGGGTTTTCTTCCATAAGAGGCACGTGCTTGTAGGCCGCGCAGTGAAAAATCGCGTCGCATTTGGCTCGCTTTACGATAAGGCGCGTGTACTCGCGGTCTTTCATGTCGCCTATAATCGGAACGATGGTCGCTTTTTCGCCAACGCCTTCCTGCTGCAAAAGGCGCAGTTCCCTGTCTATTTGATAGATTGAATTTTCCCCGTGCCCAAAAAGGTAAAGGCGCTCGGCTCCGCCGCTCAAAAGCTGCCGGCTCAATTCCGAGCCAATCGAGCCGCCCGCGCCCGTAATCAAAACGCGCTTGCCGCGCAGGTAGGAAAGGCTTTCTTTTAGCGAAATCGTCACCGGGTTCCTGCCCAAAATGTCCAAGGGGTCAATCTCGCGCGCCTGAACCAAGTGGGCGGTGCCGTTGACAACCTGGCTTATGGTAGGAAGAATTTTTATTTTTTCAAAGCCGCTTTTCTTTAGGCGTTCGTAGATGGCGCGAATCCGTTCCACGCCGGCCGTAGGGATGGCCAAAATCGCTTCGTCGGTCGGCGAAGGGTTCAGGGCTAGCGCGATGCTTTCTATCGGGCCCAAGACCGGAACGCCATCGATGTCGCTTCCGATTAAATTTTTGTCGTCGTCCAAAAATGCCGTGACTCTGCCAAAAATTTTTTTTCGCTTGATGTCGCCGGCAATCATTTGTCCGGCAAAGCCCGCGCCTATAATGTAAAGCTTGGTGTCGCTCCGATTCACTTTTTTCCCGCCTGCCTTAATTGTAGCGCTCTTTTCGCTAATGTTCAAGTTTAAAATTCCGATATAAGTAAAGATGAAGAAAATTGCTTTGACATTTGTTTTTTCTCTTTTGGCGCTTTCGGCCTTTGCAAAAAGCTTTTCTTTGCAAGTGGTTCAAAAGAACACGCCCGGCGACGAAGTCTTTGACTCTTCTTATGTTGTCGAACAAGCGATTTTGGACTATTTTTTTGAGCGGGGAATGATTGTCTCGAACGGCGCGGTCTTTGTTTCAAAGAACGACATCGCCGAAGAAAAGACGCAAATCCGCCGCTCTATGATAGAAGCGAAAGTCGGCAGCATGGACTTGTTCGTCAAGCTTGAGCTTGACTATTCGGTTCTTGACTCCGCCAATCCGACGGCGGTTTTGCTGAGCAACATAAGGGACGCGAAGATGGAAATAATTTCGCTTTCGCAGAACAAGGTTTTGGCCAGCGGAAAATTCACTCCGCCTGAGGCCAACGACTTGAACAACAATAGAATTGGCGTGGAATCGTTCGCCAAAGACATAGCTATGGAAATGCAGGCGCAGTTCGCCAAAAAGGGAGGCTCTATATGAAAAAATTGCTTATGACGCTGGGATTCGTCTTTGCGGCGGGACTTTTGTTCACGTCCGAAAGCCCTTCCCTTGACGGCCGCGCCATTGTGGCCGACGCGGGCGTGTTTCCGCGCGGACTTTTTGCCAAGACCGTCGGCTATCTGCCCGGCGACTCAATCGGAGTCACCAACCCCGCCAACGGCGAGCGCGTTGACATTTTGGTCATCGGCTCCCTTGACCCGTCTGAAGGCGTTGCCGTTCTTCTTTCGCCTGAAGCCGCCGAAGCGCTGGGAATAAAGAAGAACACGAACAATTTGGTCAAGCTGACCAAGCGCAGCGGAACCACCGACGAGATTTGCAACGGAAGCGCCGTTCTTGCCAACGCGCCCGCCGCCGACGACGAAGGCGCAAATGAAGCCGAAAAGACTGTCGAAGAGATTGTTAAGGAAGCGGAAGAAGACGGAGTTCCCGTTGAAGAAGCTGTCGCAGAAGCCGTCGCAGAGGCGGAAGAAAAAATAGCGGAAGAAAAAGAGGCTAAGGAAGAGGCCGAGGCTGAAGTCGCTAAAGAAGAAGCCGAAGGCGCGGAAGTCGCCGAAGCCGAAGAAGGGGAGGCCGGCTACCCCGCGTACGAGGAGCCGGTTGTTGACGAGCTTTCGGAAGCGCAGGATGAAGAGCCTGCTGAGTTTGTCGAGGCCAACGTGACCGACGAGCCCGCGGCTCAAGAGCCCGAAGTCGCCGTGGTCGAAGAGCCCGCGCAAGAAGAGCCTGTCAACGAAGAACCGATTAACGAAGAGCCGCTTGACGAATATGACGCGATTGTTTTGGTGCCCTCGGACGCAAAGACTCCCGAAAGCGCCGACACGCCCGCCGAGGAAGCGGCCTCCGAGCCAGAGCCCGCCAATGAAGAGCTTCCCGTCCAAAGGAGCGCGGGCGTTTCATACTTTGACAGCTACGGCGAATTGGACGCGCAAAAATATTACGTGCAAATCGCCTCTTGCGACAAGAGCGAAAACGCAAGCCAAATCGCCGCCCAATATTCCGAGCGCTACCCAATGGCGATTGTCCAAAATGGAAGCCGCGCTCCGGTTTTGGTCGGCCCCTTGTCGGTTGACGAATACGGCGTTGTCCTTGAGCGCTTCAAAGCCTACGGCTTTAAGGACGCTTTTGTAAAGTATAACCGCTAGCCCAGCAGCGTCTGAAAGACGCGGCGGCACCGCTCGAACAAACGATTTCTGTTTTGCATTCATAAATACGAGCGGTGCTTGACAAAAGCGGCGTTTTTTTTTATATTCAATTCGCAATCTTGGGGGTGCTCCGGTTTCGACGGACGCGTTAAAGCTTGAGTTGCAGGCGGGAGTGAAGGTTCCCTAAACTGACAAAACCTATAACTGCCAAACGTAGAGAAGACGAAGAGTCTGAAAACGAACAGTTAGCTCTCGCGGCGTAAGTCGCGGCTTAAAAGAGCCGGAAATCTTTTTGCGCTGTTCCTAGCGGAAGGAATTTCTGTTGCTAACAGGGACTTGCTGGCCGCTTTTTTCGCCGGGCGGTTGGGACTTTTAGACGGAATACGGAAAAGACGCCTGCCATGCCGCTACCTTTTCCCGACAAACACCTCGCTTGGCTAAGCCTGTAGACGCGCCTGATTTGCGCGCTCGGACGCGGGTTCAATTCCCGCCATCTCCAAATAAAAAATCCCGCCGAAGCGGGATTTTTTTTGTATGTCATTGCCCGGCGCGACCGGGCAATCTTTTTGAAAAAAGATGTCCGGGTCAAGCCCGAACATGACAACTCACTTGTTCAATACCTTTCCTGCCAAGGAGACTACCCAGCCGGCAGCGATCATCCACATGCCGATTGTAGAGTTCTTGATCAAGTTCTTGCCGATGGCTTTGTAAAGGCCGTTGTCGTTAAAGCCAACGACCAAAACGATTCCGCCCACGACGCTTACCGCCCAAGCGATCCATTCAAACTGCTGCATTCCCAACAAAGAAACCACAACGCCAGCGATGGCTCCCGCGATGATAAGCAGGGCGCCGATTGTCACAAAGCTTGAGTTGTCAAAGTTGATGAAGCCAAAGCCGTTCTTGCTGTTGCTTCCAAAAATCTTGAACATGGGCAAGCAAAAGCCGACAACTGTAACCGCCATTCCAATAAAGTAAAGCGAAAGATTGAATCCCTTCTTAGCCATTTTATGCCTCCAAAAAATTTAGTTGGCGCTGATTCCGTGGTGCTTTTGCTGGTAGCGCTTGAGCATGGCCACGGCGTTCTTTTTTCCATTGTAGACAAAGCCGCCGTCCCAATATTCAAGGGCCGCGAACAAGGCATTTCCGCCGTCTTGGTCGTCAGACTGCTTTGTGCGGAAAGAAACGAAGTTTGAAAGCATCTCAAAGTTCTGCTCGTGCAAGGCTTCGATTCTCTTTTTGTTGAACTCGTTCCACTTTTCCAAGTCCTTGAAGCCTTCGCCTTCGTCCTGGACGATAAGGTGGGCGTGCGTCGGGCTGAACGAATACCAAACCGTTACCTTTTTGTTCACGTCGCAGTTGTTTCCGTGCTTGACGGCGTTCTTGATTACTTCCGAAATCTGCTGTTCCAAAAGGTTCACGTCCTTGATTTCGGCGGGCGCGGCCTGAACAATCAAGAGGGTAAAGTATCTGATTTGCCTAAAGTCCGAGGGGAACTCTTTTTTAAGCATGTTTGTCTTGTCAAACAAGGGGTCGTTGTCGTCGGAGCGCAACAATTTCAATGTTTCTTCTGCCATATAAAACTCCTATAGAGAAAATTTGCTTTTAGTCTTTAGTCTTTGACCATCAAGAGCGCTTCTTCAACGCTGTTGGCCATCGGGAAGTAGCCCATCAACTTTGTAAGCTCGATTACCTTTTTGACCGAGCCGTGAACGCTGGCGATGGCGAGCTTCAAATTCATCTTTTTAATGGTAGAGCAGATGTAGATGAGCGCGCCGATTCCAGACGAGTCGATGTAGTCAACCTGCTCAAGATTGATGACAAAGAATTTGACGCTCTTTTCGAGCATCTTCATCACCAACTCTTTGAGCTTGTAAGAGTTGTACAAGTCCATTTCCCCGTTGACGTCAATGATATAAACGTCTCCATTTTTGCGTATTTTTAGTTCCATAACAGAGCTCCTTCCTCCTATTGGACTTTAATGCATAGAAGCGTTTGGTCGTCATGCTGGACGGCGCTTCCGCAGAAATTTTTTACATCATCTTGGACGCGCTTGGCAATTTCCTTGCCCGCCAAAGCATGATTTTCTTTTATAATCTTTTCAAGGCGGTTGACTGAATACTGCTTTCCGTCAAGGTTAAGCGCCTCAATCAAGCCGTCTGAACAAGTTACGATTATGTCGCCGCTTTCGCAAGTCAATTCCTTGTCCGCGTAAACGGTCTCTTTTTCCATTCCAACCGGCATTGTGTCGTCGGAAATTTTTGTGAAAGACTGGTCTTTTTGCCTATATATATATATCGGATTGGTTCCGCCCGAAGAATAGTTGAATTTCTTTGTCAGGCTGTCGTAGAATATGAGCGAAACGCTTGCGAAGTGGTCTTTGTCCGCCTCGCCAAAAAGGCCGCGGTTTGTCCAGCTTAGGATTGTGGCCGGGCTTTGCTGAGTGTTTATGACCAAGCGCAGCATCGCGCGGATTTGAATCATTATGACAAGCGAAGTCAAGTTTTTTCCGGTAACGTCGCCAAGAACGAAGGCTATGCGGTCCTTGCGCGCAACCAGCAAGTCGTAGAAGTCGCCGCAAATTGATTCCGCATTGGAGAAAAAGGCTCCGCCCGTGATTCCGGGCAAAAGGGGAATCTTGGCCGGCAAGAGCGACTTTTGGATTCTTGTCGAAATCTCGCCTTCCTTTTCGTCGTTTGATCGCTCAACCATGTCGTTGTGGATTGTGATAAGGCGGATGCCCAGCGCCATGATGTCGGCCAGCTTTTTGGCCACGTCAAAGTCCTTGTCGCTGAAAAGCTCGTTTCCAAAGTCGCGGCTAAGGGCGGCCACGCCGATTGTCTGCGACTGCGCGATTAGCGGAACAAAAATGTAGGAGCCGCAGCGCAGGAAGTCTTCCTTTTCGTTTTGGACGATGCGGCTGTCCTTAAGCGGCTCGGTTATAAGCTCGGCCTTGGCGCCGGAAACAACGTCGCCAAAGATGTTGTCCTTAAGCGGGAACTGCGCGTACTTCATGCTCATGTCGACGCGGTTCTGCTTGTGGGGAATGTTTTCAGGCAGCAAGTAGGGCGGAACAAAAGAGCCCTCCAAGTGCTTGACTGAAATCATGTCGTCAAAGTCGTCCAACAAAAGAATCATCGAGCCGTCCGCATGGGTAAGCTCTATGAGCTGCTTGGCGTACAATTCCAAAATCGTGTCGATGGCCCCGGGCGCGGAGATCGATTCCGCCGCGCGGCCCAAAAGGTCTTTTTGTATGTCCAAAAGCGAGCGGTCTATTTCTTCGTAAACAACGTTGTAGCGCTTGCCGCCGTTGATTGTTCCCGGCTTGCCGTCTTCGTCTTCCTCGCTTTCGTCGGCGCTGGAAAAGGCCTTTACCGCCGCGTAGGGCAGCAAAAAGAGAGCCGCCGCCGCAATCATGAGGGAAAAGAAAATCACGCCGGGCCGCATGGCGGTGAACACCGCGCCCGCGAAAACGCAGAGCAGCGAAAGGAAAAAGACAAAGCTGGGCTTGGCCGTTTTCCTTACAGACGCGACAAAAAGAAAAAGCATTGTGGCCGCGATAAGGACGGCCGCCGCCAACAAGGGAACGTAGGCGAATTTGTCAATAGGCTGCAAAATGGACTTCTCCACAAATTTAATTTCTATTATTCTATATTGTAACACAAGTATGGCAAATTCGTCAAGAAAAATCTTTTTTTAGGCTAATTTTTTTTAAATCCAAGTCGTTTTAACCATACTTTTTTCAAGTTGTTTTTTATTTTGGCGCCTATTGTTTCGGAATAAGTCTTCTCAAAGCCCTCCAAAACGTTGTCAAGGGGAATGTCTTCGCCCAAGCCCTTCTTTAGCTCGTCCCAGTATTTTATGAGCCAAACGTATAGGTCCGAAAGGGTTCGGCGCTTGAATTTCTTCATTATTTTGTGGCTGACGATTGTGTCTATGACCGGCATGTAAACCATGTTGCGCCATGACAGTATCGCGTCGGTCATCGAGATTTCTTCAACCTGGTTCAAGTTGATGTAATACTTGTGGGTCAGGATGTGGTTGTAAATCACGTCGTACTGGCCGGGCGTCGTGAAGTCAAGCGACCAGTCGCCGGTTATGTCGCCGTAGTTTGTCATCGCGTAAAAGTTCCTCTTTTCGTAGGCGATGATTTGCTTGATGATGGTGTCCATCGACTTTCCCGGCGTAAGGCGGATTTCTGTCCTAAGGCTGGTCACCTCCGCGTCGATGAATTCCACGCCCCGCGCCTTGGCCACCGAAACGCGGTGGTTTCCGTCGCGCACAAAGTAAACGCCGCCGATTTCGTACAAGGTCACGGCTGGAAGAATCACGCCCCGCATGTAGGCTTTGTCTATGTTGAGCCAGCGGTTCTTTAGGTGGGAGTGTTTTGGGAAGAACAAGTTGTCAAAGTCGTTGTAGCGGCCTTCGCTTCCGATTATTTTTTCAACGGGAACGGTTTTCATTCCGACATAAACTTCGTTGTCGGGGTGGAGCATTTCCTTTATGTCGTTGAGCGAAATGAGCTTGGTTTCTTCGGGCGACAAAAAGTGCTGCAGGCTGTTGACAAGCGCCTTGTTACGAACTTTTGAGAAGTCTTCCTCTGATTTTGCGGCTATTCCAATGTCGGCCATAATTAAATCTCTATGACATGGTGGCTGTAGGCGTTGACCACGTTAGTCTTGTAGTAAACGCCGGAGCGCTCTTCGTTTTGGTTGTAAAGGTGAATGTGTCCGTGAACCATGTAGGCCGGCTCGTATCGTTTTAAGAAGTTATGGAAACATTCAAAGCCCTTGTGGCAGGGGTCGTCCTTGTCGTGAATTTTTCTTGGCGCGGCGTGCGTCAAAAAAATGTCCAAATATTTTCCGTAGCGGAGTTTGTTCAGCATAAGGCTGGGCGCCATCGCGCGGAGTTTCCACGCCATTTGGCTTTCTGTGAACTGGCACTGGCCGTGGTTGTAGTCGATGCTGCCGGGGGCGCCGGCAATCAAAAGAGGCCGGCTTTTCTTTGTGTCCGGGTCTTGAATCATTATTTCAGAAGCGACGCACTTAAAGCCAAGGTATGTCGCTCCGTGCCCGCGCGAGGCTTGGGCTTCCATCGAGTTTTGGTCGGAAAGCGCCGACGAGCGGAATTCGCTTGAGTAGTACTTGTATTCCGAAAGGTTGTGGTTGCCGAAGACAAAGTAGGTTGGCTTGTTGAGGGTGGACACAATGAAGTCTATGTAGTCCATCGGAAGGTCTCCCGCGCACAAGACCGCCGCCACGTCGCCAAAGCTTTGCTTGACGGTGGGGGTGTAGATGAAGGGGTCTATTTCGTCGGAAACGCAAAGGATTTTCATATCGCCTGGCGCTTATGAGGCCTTGTCCAAGATTTTTTCCAATTGCTCTTTTCCGCACATTTCGACGGGGCGGTTTTCCGCGGCCTTTTTGGCGGTGTGGGTGAAGCCGGAGCTTGAAAGGACAAAGGCCTTTGTGCAAGCCTTGCTCTTTAGCTCGTCTATGGCCTTTAGCGTGACCGCGTCTTCAAGCGGGTTGGCCTCGCGGTAAAAGTAGAGAAGGTATGACTGCTTGCGAACCGAGCGCCAGTCGGCGTTGGCGCCTTCCGTGGCGATGATTTGACAGCCCCATTTTTTTTGCTCGCACTGCTGGGGCAAAAGTCCCATTCCCTTTACGCAGGCGTTCTTGCAAATTTCCAAGAATTCCTGCTCGCTTGAGGTGAGGTATTCCTTGAGGGAGTCGTTGGCCTGCAAGTCCTTGTATTCGGCCAGTTTTTGGGCCACGTCGCGGAAGTTCTTTTGGCGCGAGGCGATTTTTTGCCATTGCTCGATGGCCTTTTCGATTTTATGGTTCTTTTCGTAGCAGGCGGCAAGGAAGTAGCGGGCGTACAAGGTTTCGGGAGCCTTTCCGTCCTTGTCGGCGCTGATCGCGCGCTCGTAGCAGTTCATCGCGTTGTCGATGCTGTTTCCCATCATGTAGCAGGAGCCGCTTTCTATCAAGGCCTTTTGGCGGAACTGGGGGTCGCGCTGGGCTTTCTCAAACGAGCGGATCGCGCCGGGGTAGTCCTTTTGGTCTTTGAGGATTTTTCCTTGGTAGTAGTAGGTGGAGAATGTGTCGGGCGAAAGCTTTATGGCTGTGTCGATTTCGCGCTTGGCTTCGTTGACTTGCTTGGCGCGGTAGAGCAAAAGTCCCATCGCCGCGTGGGCCTTGACGTTGCGCTTGTCGTAAAGAAGGGTCTTGTCGTAAAAGCCCAAGGCCATGTCGGGGTGGTTTGAATTTTCGTAAATTTGGGCCACTTGGAAATAGTTGTCGGCCACTGTGGGCTCAAGCTTTGTCAATAGAAGATACTGCTTTAGCGCGTCTTCCTGCTGGTTGAATTTTGAGTAGAGCGAGGCGATGGCTTTCCGGAACTGCTGTTCCGGCAGGCGGTTGTCGAAGATTCCGTTTTGGTCGACGTACTTCAATTCCATCAAGGCAAGCTCGTTCTTGTTGTCGGCCAAGTAGGCCTTTCCCAAGTAATAGTGGGCCAAGTAGTCCTTGGGGTCTTTCTGGAGTATGGTTTTGGCCAGCTTTATGGCCGCCTGTGTCTTTCCTTGCTTGAGGTATCGTTGTACGCCCTCGACTTTTTTGGGGGCCGCCACGTTCTTGATTACAAAAATCATCAACAAGGCGACTACCGCGCACAAAATAATTATGCCAACTAACTGCGCAACTTCCATAAAAAAACTCCTGTCTGGCAATGCCGCTTGAAAAAACTGTCGATTTATGCGATTATGCCATATATGAGAATAAAACTCAAGAGAATTTCGCCCATTATTTTAGCGGCCTCTTTTTGCCTTTTTGCGGCCCCTCTTTTTGGCCAAAGCGAGCGGGAGGGAATGCGCCTTTTTGAGAGCAACAAGGCCGCCGAAGCGATAGCCTTTTTGGAGGCCGACATTGAGGGCGGAAATCCCCTTCCGGAAGAATACAATTATTTGGGCCTGGCCTACTATCAATTGGGAAACTACGAAAAGTCCGTCGCGGCTTTTAAAAAGGGAACCAGCGCGCGGGGCGCGAACAAAAGGATTCTGTACTTTAACATGGGAAATTCTTTGTTCGCGCTGCAAAAGTGGCAGGAGGCGCTGGATTCTTATTCCATGGCCTGCGTCGCCGACCCAGCCTACGCCGCGCCGCTTTTGAACAAGGCCGGAACTGAAATAAAGCTGGACAAGCTGGCCGAGGCGGCGGAAGACTACAGGCGCTTTTTAATCTTAAGGCCCGAAGACGAGCAGCGGCCTCAAATTGAAAAAATCCTGGCCTTGATAGAAAAGGAATTGGCCGTAAGAAAAGAGGAGCAAAGAAAGGCCGCCGAGGAGGCCGCCCGCATAAAGGCCGAGGAAGAGCGGATTGCCCGCGAAAAGCAGGAAGCCGAGCGCCTGGCCGCCCAAAAGAAGGCGGAAGAGGAAGAAAAGCGGCGCAAAATGCTTGAGGAAATCGCGGGCTCCTTGCGCGATTCGGGCGACGCGACGAACATGAGCGAGTCTTCGGAAGAAGCGCTTGAATATGATTACGATTCGGACATTGACTAAGGGGGCGCGGAATGGCAGTGAAAAAAACGGAAAACGCTAAGGCCGCTCCAAAAGCAAGGGCCGCCGCTAACGGCAAGGCAAGCGCAAAAAGCGCGAAGGCGCCCGCAAGCAAAAGAGCGCCCGCAAAGACAAAGGCCGCCGCAAGCCCTAAAAAGCCGGCGGCTCGTTCCGCCGCGGCTAAAACTGCGGCTTCAAAATCAAATGCAAAGCCCGCCGTCCGCAAGAGCGCCGTCAAAAAAAGCGTTGACGAACTTTACGGCGAAAGCAGTTCCTTGATGGCGCCTGCAATGGAGCCGGGCGACAACTCAAAAAAGAAAAAGATTGCGATCGTCGCGGCCGCGTCCGTTTTGCTTTTGCTTCTTCTTTTCTTTGGAATCAGGGGAATCGCAAAAAGCGCGTCGTCTTCCGGGGCAAAAGGCGGCGTTGTAAGGCAAAACACTTTGGCGTTGGCGCAAAAGTACTTGGACAAGGGCCAGTACGACAAGGCGATGGATTTGCTTAACGGCCTTTTGATTTCCAATCCCAACGACGCTGAGGCCGACGAGCTCTTGGACAAGGCGATTCAGCTTAAAAAGGAAAGCGACGAGCGAAACGCCGCCGCGACAAGCGTAGTCGTTCAGCCCGGCGACTCTTCCTACAACATAAGCATAGACACTGACGAAATAACCGCGGCCCTTCGCGAGCAAAACGAAAAGAGCCAGCAAATGATAAACGACTTGCTTGAGCGGCAGCGGCAAAGCGAAAACGCGCAAAGGCAAGAGGCCGCCGCCGAAAAGAAAGCCGCCGAAGAAATGAAGAAAAAAGAGGAGGCCGAACGCAAGGCCGCTGAAGAGGCGCTGGCGCAAAAGAACGCCGCGCTCAAGTCAAAGATAAAGCTGATAAACGAACGAATTAACGCGGGCAAGGCAGACCTTAACACTGGCGGCGTTGACAGCGCCCTTAAAAATTTTGACTTCGCCATTTCGCAGCTGCCCCTTTCGGAAGGGGAGCCGGCCTTTTCCGCCGCCAAATACAGCGAAATCGCCAGCGCCTTGTACGACGCGGCAAGTTCCGAAAAAGACCCGGTAAAAAGGGAAAAGCTAAAGAACGCGTCCATAAGTTACGTAAACAAGGCGCTTAGCGTCAATCCCGAAGATCCAGTGAGCCATTTTATTTTGGGAATGAGTTACGGCGAAGCGTCTCCGCCAAACTGGACAAAGGCCGAAAGCGAATTGCAGGAAGCCGTGAGAATTTCCGGCGACAACTACTTGTATTGGTACCAGCTGGGCCGCGCCCAGTTCAGGCTGAAAAAATTCGCGGAGGCGCGAAAGTCATTTGAGGCCGCCGTCAAGTTCAACCCCAACTTTGACTTGGCCTACTTTAATTTGGGAATGACGCTAAAGCGCTTGGGGCTTAACAAAGAGGCCTTGTCCAGCTTTAGAAAGGCGCGCCAAGTGAATCCGCAAAATTCCAAGGCTTGCTTGGAAGAGGCCCGGCTTTTGAACGACGCGTTTAAAGATTCCGCCGGCGCGCTTTCATGCTACCAAAAGGTCATTTCGCTTGACCCAACCAACACCGCCGCGATGAACGAATGCGGCGTGGTTTATTCAAACATGGGAAAATACAAGGAAGCGGAAGACTGCCACAGAAAGGCGGTGGCGCGGCTTAGCCCCGGCCAAAAGGATCCGATAACTTACTACAATTTGGCCACGGCGCTTTTCAAGCAGGAAAAGTACGGGGAAGCGCAAAAATACGCCAAGCTTTCTTACGAGCAAAAGGGCGAGATAAAGAACGCCAAGGAGCGCGCCGTCGTTGTTTACAATTACGCGCTGGTCGAAGACTCTCTTGGCGAAACGGACAAGGCGATCGCGCTTTACAAGGAAGTCCTTTCGCTCGACAGCTCAAATTCAAAGACCAAGACAAACCTTGGCGTTATGTTCATGCGCATGGGCGACGCGGACACCGCGCTTTCGTTTTTCCTTGACGCGTACAAGTCCGAAAAAAGCTTTGAGCTTGAAAACAATTTGGGAAGCGCCTACTTGGCAAAAAAGGATTACGCCAACGCGACGACGCATTTTCAAAACGCGCTCAAGAAAAGCCCCAAGGACCAAACCGTCCGCTTTAATTTGGCGCAAGCTTTTTCGGGGGCGGGGGATTTTGAAAACGCAAAAACGGTTTATTTGGAAATATTGAATTTGAATCCGCAAAATTACGACGCGTACATTGAAGTGGCGAAAGTTTTTGTGGCGCTAAAGGACACTAAGAGCGCCCGCGACTATTTGAGCATTTTGAGGCAAAAAAGCCCCGCCTACAAAAAGTCCGAGGTTGACGCGCTCATGTCCGCCACGGCCAACTAATCCGCTGGCTTAGGTCCGCTTTACAAGCTCGAACAGTTTTTCCTTTGTGACGACCGTCCAGCAGGGGCGGCCGTGGGGACAATGCGGGTCTGGAAGCTCAAAGGCTTTTTTTGCCAAATCAATCGCCGCCGCGTCATCGATTATGTCTCCGTCCTTTACGGCGGAACGGCAGGCGGCCATCGCGGCGATTTTTCTTATCAATTCTTTTGGCTCGATTCGCTTTTCAAAAATCAGTTTTTTCAGTTCCAGCGCGCCGCCCTTCCAGAGGGAGTTGAACGAGTTGAACTGCCAGCGTCCGTCGTCCGTCCGCTCGCACTCAAAGCCAAAGCGAGCCAGCTCGTCCGCGATGGAAGCCATGTATTGGTCGTCCTCTTCGCTTTCAAACTCGAATTTTTCCGGGACTAGGAGCGGCTGCCTTTGCGTTTGGCCGTCCATTATTTTGTCGAACAAATAGCGCTCGTGCGCGGCGTGCTGGTCCACAAAGTAAAGCGCCTTGTTTTTTTCTATTATTATGAACGTTCCCAGCGCGCGGCCGATGTAGCGGAAGCCCGCCGCGGATTGCTCGCAAGCCAAAGAGGGCGCCGCGCCCGAAGCGCTTTGACTGCCCGAAAATGCGGCCGCGCCTTTTGGGCTTGCGAACTCTTGGCGGTCAAATTCCGGGCTGGCCACGCGCAAATTTTGCGGCCGCTCGGCGATGCGCGGCGCCCGGCCCGCGCCGTAAGAATTGCCGGAAGGCCAAGAAGGCGCCGCGCCTTTTGGGCTTGCAAATGATTTTGGTTCGTCCGCGCCCGCCAAGTCGGCGAGCGACGCGATTTTTTCATAAGGGCTGGGTCGGTCAAAAGATTGCGTTCCTAGCGGAGAAGCGGCGGGGCTTTTTAGGCTTGCAAAGCCTTGGCTTTCATAAGATTTTTGTTCAAAGGCCAAATCGTTTTGCGGCGCGACATCCGTTCCGCCAAAGTCCGCCTTCATTTGCTTTACGGAAAGCGCGCGGAAAAATTCCCGCAGCGCGGAGCTTACGCCGTGGTGCAGGGGAGCGATGTCCTTGAAGCGCGCCTCTTTTTTTGCCGGGTGAATGTTAAAGTCAACCATATCGGGCTGGACTTGCGCGAAAAGGGCGGCGGCGGGATGGGTTCCGTTTGGAAAGTAGCCCTGAGCGCCGTATTCAATCGCCTGCAAAAGCGAGTATTCGGCTATGCGCCGCCCGTTTACGTAAATGTAAATGTCCTTTCTGTCTTGGCGCGCGACGCATGGGTCTCCGATTACGAGGGTAAAGGAAAAGCCCGCGCCGCTTCCTTTTATTTCGTAGAACAAGTCTGGGCTTTGCTGAATTCCAAGCGCCTCGTAAAAGCGCTCGCGCAAAGATTGGCCGGCCTTAAAGTCGTTTCGCAGCTGGCCGTCAACTGTGAGTCTAAAGGCGATGTCCGGGCGCGGCATCGCTTTTTCCAAGAAAGTTTGGCGGCACATTTTTGTTTCGCTTGCCGGCCTTTTTAAAAACTGGCGGCGCGCCGGAAAATTTTCAAACAAGTTTTCGGAAGAGACGACCGTTCCCGCTAGCGGAGAGCGCGGCTCAATTATATGGTCTTCGGTAATGGAGCAGCGCATTTTCCATTCGCCGCTGGAAATGGCAAGCCGCGCCACGGCTGCGATGGAAGCGAGCGCTTCGCCCCTAAAGCCGAGCGTGGTTAAATTGAGCAAGTCCGTGTCGGTGGAAATTTTGCTTGTGGCGTGGGGATGGGCGCAAGTTTCCAAGTCTTCGCGGCTAAGACCGCAGCCGTTGTCCTGGACGCGGATTTTGTCAATGCCGCCGCCTTCGATTTCTACGTTGATTTCCGTCGCGCCTGAGTCAACGGCGTTGTCCAAAAGCTCGCGGACGATTGACGCGGGCCGGTCGATGACTTCGCCGGCCGCGATTTTTCGCGCCGTTTCCGCGTTGAGGATGCGAACTGCTTTTCTAGAAGCCGCGGCTTTTTGGTCTTGCAAAATGTTACTGCCTCAAGCCCGATGTCGGCGCTCCGGCGGAACCGCTTGATTCGTCCGCGCCGCTGAACAAATCCAATTCCGGGTTGTCGCCCGCGCTCGCGACCGGCTGGTTCATCAAGACTTGAATCTTTCCTTCGATTTTGTCGATTTCTTTTTCCATTCCCTTTGCAAGCTTGATTCCTTCCTCAAAGGCGCTGAGAGCGTCTTCAAGCTTTACGTTGGGGTCCTTTATCGAGCGGCTGATTTCTTCAAGCCTGTCCAAGTTTTCTTCAAAGTTTTTCATTTACAAAACCTCCATTCATTGCCGCTGTTCGCGCGAGTTTTGCGAGCGCGAATGTTGCGGCTTATGCGGCGTCTTTCCATTATGGTTGTCCACCGTTTGTGTCGCCGCTGGCTTCCTCCACCGTGGCTATGATTTTTCCCTTGGCGGGAACTATTTCTATCTTGCTTCCTTTGACGACTTCATCGGACGAGCGGATGATTTTTCCAGTCGCCGCGTCGCGAACCATCGAATATCCGCGCTGGAAAAGCGCCGCAGGATTTGCGTTTTCCAAAACCAAAATTTGCTTTTCCAACTTTTGACGCGCGTCCTTGATTCTTTCTTCCATATTGCTGGTCAAGTCGTCCTTGGCGTCGTCAAAGCGCTGCAGCAAGGGCTGTTCGATGGAACGGAATTTAAGCTCTAGGTTTTCCGGCGAAAATTCCTGAATCATAAGGCGCAATTTTTGAACGCGGTTTTTTATCTCCGTTTCAAACTCCGCCTCTTTTTGCTCAAAATAATAAAGCACGTCGTCCAAGACAGGAACGGCAAGCTCGGCCGCCGCGCTTGGAGTCGGCGCGCGCCTGTCGGCTGCAAAGTCGCAAATGGCCCAGTCAATTTCGTGGCCAACCGCGCTGATGACGGGAATCTTTGACTCGGCCACCGCGCGGACGACAATTTCTTCGCTAAAGGGAAGCAAGTCTTCCAAGGATCCGCCGCCGCGGCCTACAATCAAAACGTCGCACATATTGTAGTCGTTGGCGGTTTGTATTTGCCTGGCGATGCTCGCGGCGGCAGTGTCTCCCTGCACGATGGCCGGGAACAAAATTACGTTGACATACTTGCTTCGCCTGCGTGTAATTTGAAGGATGTCGCGCAAGGCCGCGCCCGTGGGGCTTGTGACCACTCCGATTGTGTCAGGAAAAGCGGGGAGGGGCTTTTTTCGCGCCTCGTCAAAGAGGCCTTCCGCGTTAAGCTTTTTCTTCCGTTCCTCAAGCATAAGAAGAATGTTTCCGCTTCCGGCCAATTCCATCGAGCTGATTACGATTTGGTAGTTGCCGCGCGCGGGGTAGACGGTAAGCTTTCCTTTTACGCGGACAAGGTTTCCGTCTTTGGGAGCGAACGACAAGCGCGCCGCCGTTCCCTTCCACATAACCGCCGCGATTTGCGCTCCCGCGTCCTTGATCACAAAATAAACGTGGCCGCTTGAGCTGGGCCTGTAGTTTGAAACTTCGCCCTCAAGGACTATGTCTGGAAAAGAGCCTTCGACCATGTCTTTGATTAGGTTTGTAAGCTGGGTTACGGTAAAAACTGTGTCGCTTTGATAGAAGGTCTGGGGCATAGGAATACAATAGCGCAAAGGCGGGAAAAATTCTAGTGGGGGGTGGAGGTGTGGGAATGCTGATGTTTTACATTTGCATCAAGGCTGAATAGTTTAATTTATGCTCGCGCGCATAGGCGATAAAGTCTTTTTCTTCCTTTGTCACGCGGATTTGAAATTTTAATGGCAAAGCGAATTTTTGCTTTCGGCCTGCGTTTTCCCTTGCGCCGCCATGACCGAATTTCTTTTGGTAAAAAGCAAGGCCGGATTTTTTGTTGTATTCTTTTTCGGAGATTATCTTTTCGTCGGCGGAAACCTCTGATTCCAATTTTTTTGAAACATAGCCTTCCGAATCTTTTACATAAACATAATTCATAGTCAAACCTCCTTTAGCCTCTGCTTTGCAAGCTTTATCTTGTCCTTTGGAGTCTTCTGCGTTTTCTTTACAAAGACAACTCCAATCACAATTATTTTTCCGGCCGTGTATTTGAACAAAGAGCGAAGTTCGTTGGATTTAATTTCAAAAATGTCTTTTTGCAGAGGCCTGATGCGAACGAACTCAATGCCTTGTGTTTCTATCTTTGAGTATTCGTTTCGCAACAAGTCTTGCTGGGATTTTTCCAAAGCTTCAATCTCAGCCTCTGCTTGCGGCAACTTTTCCACCGTGAACTTCATATAGATATTTTACAAAGAAAATTTGATTTTGTCAACAATTTCAAATAAAAAAAGGAGGTAGGCGAGAAAATCGCTTTTTTACTCCGCCTCGATTTCTTTAAGGCTGGTTTCAACAAAGCGGCGAAGATTTTCCAGTATGTTCGCTTTTATCCGCTTTTTGTCTTCGGATTCATTTTTATTAAAAGAGGATGGAACGGGGATGAAAAGGCTGTGAATGTCAACTTCCAATGCGTCCGTAAGTTGGGAAAGAGTCTTTTCGCTTGTCCAAGTTTTGCAGAGTTCTATATTCTTAATTGTTTCGTCTGAAATCTTCGCTTTTTCCGCAAGCGCGAATTGAGTGAGTTTTTTTTCCTTTCTTATTCTTTTTAGGTTCTCCGCGAGCCTTTTTTGAATTTCCGAATCTTTCATGCACTTTATTATTTAGACTAAAATTGAAAGAATCAAAATATCTTGTAAAGCCATATATTTATAAAATATGGTTGTTTATTTGGAAGTAATGTGCTATAATAAGCCATATTTGTAAAAAAAATGGATAGATTTTTGCCTTAAGGGGGATGCTATGAAGAAGTTTTTCGATTGTTTTTCGTTTGTCGCTATTTTTGCGGTTTTAGTTGCTAGTTGTTCCAATTCTTCAGATAACGGTGGAACGGTTGCCACTGGCACAGGCGAAACTCCATCGACAACGTCTGAACCTCAAAGCGAGCAACCACAAACTCCAACGACTGTAATGTATACAATAACGTTCAATGCAAATAATGGATGTGATAATCCTCCGACTGCGACGCAAGTTTTTTCAGAAGGAGCGTCTCAACCGCTAAAGACAATTAGCGAACTTGGCTTTTCTAAAGATGGCTTTTATTTTGCAGGCTGGGGAATAAAAAGTGATGCAGTTCAATCGTCTTTTGCTGATGGTACGGATTATATTGCTGACGCAGATAGAACACTTTATGCTTTATGGAAGGCGGAACCTGTCTATAGTGTTTATATTTTGACTAGCGAGCATGGACGTGTCATAGCAAGTCCCGCGACAGCTGTTTCTGGAACTGAAATTTGTCTTTCCAATGTGCCTGATGAGGGCTATGTTTTTTCCTCTTATTCTGTAACGGATGAAGATTCAAATATTATTACTGTCACAAATGGAAAGTTTATTATGCCAGCAAGCAACGTGACTATTTCTTCTTCTTTTGAGCAGAGTTTTGTTTTTAATGGTACCTCTTACACAAAGACCGGAAAAAAAACTATAAAGAATAAGGAATATGATATTGTAGCCTTTGGTGATTGGCCTCAAACTTTAAAATCAGAAGACGTTTCAGTGAATGAAAATGAATTTAAAATCGTAGGCGCTTATACTTATAATAGGGGAAGTGATGGTGCATGGTATTACAAAAAATATAGTAAGTTTTATAAAGTTGAACCAATTTACTGGCGGGTTCTTACTGAAAATTATAATGAGACGGGAAAGAAACTATTATTGGCTGAAAAAGTATTGATAGGAAAAAGTTATGATAAAAATTCTAACGTTTATAAGAACTCTGAGATTAGAACTTGGTTAAACGGTGATTTTTATAACACGGCTTTCACGTTAAGCTTGCATAGCAAAATAGTTCAAATTTCTTTGGATAACAGCGAAAGGTCTACTTTGCCAAATAATTATGATTCGATTAGTGAAAAGAAACTGGCTTGGAATGATGGCGTTAATCAATATGCAAGTGAAAATACTTATGACTATGTTTTTTTATTGAGTGAAAAGGAAGCGACAACAACAGATTATGGTTTTTCCTCATATAATGGTGGAATCGGAGCTGCAAATACAAAACTTCGATTAAAAACAAATTTTGTAAATAACGTTTATTACGCTGTTAATTATGGTTGTAGATGGTGGCTACGTTCGCCGATTTTTTCTTCGCCTTCAAAAACACGTATTGTTGATGAATTTGGTGGGACTAGCGAATATCGGTCCGTAGATAGTGTTGAAGCTGGCGTAGTTCCCGCCTTGTGTGTTGACATAGAATAAAAAAACTTACAGGTTGAGAGCTTAGTTGAGTTGTCACCTCAAAAACACCATTGCCTCCCATCAAAATCGCCGCGCCATAGGTCAACATCGTACCTTGACAAAAGAGCGGCCGCTGATTGATAATTTTGCGCAATGAATAAAACTGTAAGGAAATTTTTGCCCTTGATATTTACGGCGCTTGCTTTGGTCGGCCTCCCGGCGGCGCTTTCTTTTCTGTCAAATTTTAGCTGGCAAAGCGAGGTAGTTTGGACTTACGTTGAATTTGGCTCCTGGCCGCAGACTCGCGCCGCCGAGGGCGTTTTGGTTGACCAGAGCGAGCCGTTGGCCGTCGGCGCCTTTCTTTATTGCAAGGGGAGCGACGGCGCTCTTTACGCGCGGCTAGGCCAAGACTGGTTCAAGGTGGAGCCGATAACTTGGCGCGTTTTGGAAGACAAAAAAGGCTCGCGGCTTTTGCTGGCAGAAAAAATCTTGGCTTCCGGCCCTTACTATGACGGCGCGGACGGCGAGCGGACTCTTGGAGGCCAGACAATCTTTCCCAACAACTACAAGCATAGCCAAGTCCGCGCTTGGCTAAACGAAACTTTTTTGAAAACGGCTTTTACGGCGGAGGAAGAAGGGCGGATCCAAACGTCCGTCGTGGACAACAGCGAGCGCTCCACCAATCCCGACACAAAGGGTGTCTTGTGGAACGGCGGAAAAAACGAATATTATTGCGAGGACACAAGCGACAAGGTCTTTTTGCTTAGCGAGCGGGAGTCCACCAAGAGCGCCTTTGGATTTGGCGTTTACGATTCTTACGGAGCGGGAAGCGCTCGTATCCGAATGGCCACCGACTTTGCAAAGGCGCAAGGCGTCCGCCAAGACTCCACAGGCCTTTACGGCGGCTGGTGGTGGCTGCGCTCTCCAAGCTATTCCTTTTGCGACAGCGCTCGCGGCGTCACCGACTTTGGCTACGCCTGCGACTTGGACAAGGTTTCCGCAGCCGGCGGAGGAATCGTTCCTGCGATCAGGCTAAAGGCGGAGACCGGCGCAAACTAGTTAGCCGCGCAAAAATTCTTTTATCGCCCGCCGCAAGTCCTTTGCGCTTGTAAACTGAAAGGCGTGAATGCCCAGCGCGGCGGCGGCTTGGACGTTGGCTTCTAGGTCGTCCACAAAAAATGCGTCGCTTGGCTCGCATTTTTCCGCGTCCAAAATCAGCTTCCAAAAGAGCGGGTCAGGCTTTTTCACGCCCATCATTTGCGACGCGTAGGTTTGGTCAAAAAAAGCGTAGTCGCCGCGCGTGATGTGGTTAAGGTAGTGCGACTCGATTGTGTTTGTCCCGCAAACGACACGGTGGCCGCGCGCGCGCAAGCCCACGATTACTTTTTTTGTTTCCTCGTTTAACACTGGGTGAAAAAACAAGTGGAAATAATCCGTGTCGATTGTTTTTCCAAGCCTGTCGCCGACAGTTTTCCAAAATTCTTTTACGGTGATTTTTCCGACTGTAAGCTGGTCAAAGAGGTCTCCTGTCGCGTTGTCCATTTCTTCTTGCGTAACGCCGAGCGCTGCAGCGGGGCGGCCGCGGGCTTCGGACGCGTTTGTCGTCACGACTCCGCCCATGTCAAAGATAAAAAGTTTCATAGTTCCTCCAAGAATCTGTTTAAAAACAATAGGCCTTCGCGGGTCATCGCGTAAAAGACGTCGCCATCGCGCTCGTGTTTTTCAAGCCATGCGGCCGCCCCGGCGTTTTGGGCTTGCGAGCGCTCTTTGTAGCCTAGCCGCGCGGCAAGGTCTCCGCCGTAGCGCGCTTGGTATTCCGCCGCGCTCGCGCCGCGCCGGGTTCGCAAGGTCAGCATAATATATTCGAACTCTTGCGTCGCTTGGTCAAGCGGCTCAGGCTGGCAGGGAAAGGCGAGCGCGGCGCGAACGTTATGGTCAGTAAAGCCTTTTGGTTCGCCGCCCGCGTCTCGGTCTTGCAAGCGATTTCCGCCGCGCGCGTTATGGTCTTGCCACCGCTCACAGTTCCAATATCCCGTATACGCCGCCGCGTCCAAAACGTTTGTGTAGCGCCATCCTTCAGGCAAGCCGTAAATCGTTCCGGTCGCGCCGGCTCCAGCGCCAAGATAGCTTTCTTGCGCCCAGTAGGCCGAGTTGTGCTTGCTTTCAAAGCCCGGACGGGCAAAGTTGCTCACTTCGTATTGCAAAAAACCGCGCCCTTCCAAAAGGTCCCGGCCGTCAAGCCACAGTTCCTCCGCCGCTTCCTCGTCGTAGGGAATTGTGCCCGCGCCAATCGCGCTTTTTAACGGCGTTCCTTCTTCCAGCGTGAGCGAGTAGAGCGAAACGTGATTGGCCCCGTTTTGTTCGATAAAATCGATGTCGCGCGCGATGTCTTCTTTTGTCTGGAAGGGAAGGCCGGCAATCAAGTCCGCCGACCATTCATGCGGCCAAAAGTTTTTTATCAATCGCGCCGCTTCCTCGGTGTCGGTCTCGCTCGCGCGCCGTCCTATCGCGTCCAAGACTTTTTGTTTTTTGCATTGGATTCCAACGCTAAGGCGGTTGATTCCGCAAGCGCTCGCAGTCTCCAAAAGCTCGCGCGAGATTGTTCCGGGATTCATCTCGATTGTCCATTCGCAATCCTCGGCGAGCGGCGCGCCGGCCTTTATGGTCTTGCATAGAAATTCCAAATCCGCCGCGCCCAAAAGGCTTGGAGTCCCGCCGCCGATGTAGACGCTTTTCCATTCTTCAACGGAAAATTCTCGCGCCAAATATTCAACTTGCCGGGCGACGGCCTTGGCGTATTCCGCAGGAACGCTTGCGGCTGGCCTTGAAAAAAAGTCGCAGTAGCCGCATTTTTGGAGGCAGTAGGGAATATGGACGTAAAGTGGCGGCCTCAATTTTGCGCTTGCTTTGACGCGGCAAAAATTTTAAGGAACTTGAACGGAAAGAAATTCATCAAGACCCGCTTTTTGATTCGCCCGCCGCCGATTTTTCCAAAAACGCGCGAGTCTATGCAAGAAAGGCGGTTGTCGCCCAAAACATAGTATTCGTCCTCGCCAAGCGTCAGCTTGTCAAAAGAGCCGCGCGCGCCAATTTCCGGGCTCCAGTTGGCCGGAGGAACGCTTATGTCAACGCTGTAGGGAATTTGGTTCAGCTCGAATTCAGTGAAAAAATGCCGCTCGGATTTTGGCTGGACGTAAAGGATAAAGTCTTTCATGTAAATCGTGTCGCCGGGAAGCGCCGCGATTCGCCGCATCATGTCTTTTTTGGGCGAGCCGAACGAAAGCTTTTGCAAGGTAAATGAGCGGATCATAAAGTCCGCGGCTTTTTGCGCGGCCGAAAGGCTCTTGTCTTCGCGCGAAATGAGAACGATTTCTCCGCGCTTGATTTTTGTCTTTATCGGCGTGGCGAACACTAGTGTTCCGCGAGGAACGTTCGGCTCCATTGAAAGGGATTTTTGCTGAACGGGGCAGATGACGAACGACAAAAGCGCGTTCATGCCCAAAAAAAACGCCGCGACGAACAATGCCGCGTTTCTGACGAATCTCCTTCGCTCCTGCTTGAGCGAATAGGAAATCTCGTAAATGTCTCTGCTTTTGCTTTTCCCCATTGCTACAATTTAGCGCAATCCGCGCTTTTGTTCAACACGCGCCTTTGGCGCGCCGCGCTTGATTTATGGGCGTTTTTGTAGTATAATAGTATGTTATGGCAGAAGGTTCAAAAAAAATCGCCGAAAATCGAAAGGCGCGCTTTGATTATTTTATAGAGGACTCGATTGAATGCGGAATCGCCCTTGAAGGCACGGAAGTCAAGTGCGTCAAGGCGGGGCAGTTTTCGTTTCCGGACGCTTTTGCCGAAATTATAAACGGCGAGGTTTGGGTCAAGGGCCTTCACATTTCGGAATACTCGTATTCCAGCATATTCAACCACAACCCCGACCGCGCCAAAAAGCTTTTGCTTCATAAGGAACAAATCAAACGGCTTTCGCGCAAGGTTGAAGAAAAGGGCTACACCCTGATACCCTTGGACTTTTACTTAAAGGCGGGCCTTGTAAAAATGACGCTGGGCGTTTGCAAAGGAAAGAAGGCCTTTGACAAGCGCGAAACGATAAAAGCCCGCGACGCGGACAGAATGCTGGCCAGGGAGTTTAAAAAAAGGCTGAATGAATAAGGGCGGATTTTTTTCAAAAATTATCTTCCTCTTTGCCTTGCTTTTGGCGAACGCGTCTTTATTGGCGCCGGCGCTTTTGTCCGCCCAGGACGCGGCGCAAAAATTCAAGCTTTACTATTACGGCGTTCTTACCAACGTCAACGACCAAAACATGCTCAACATAACGCAGGACTTGTTCTTTGCCCAGCTGCGCGGCATTCAAAGCCTTGAGACTTTTGACCGCCGCGACGACGAAATAAAAATCTCCTACACGCAAATCCAAAGCGACCCAAAATGCGAAGCCTTTTTCAATTCCGCGCAGGAGCAGGTTTCGCCGGAAAATTCCTTGCTCTTTGCCGCCCGCGTTTACAGGCCGCGCAGCGACGAAAAATGGTCTTGCGCCTTTTCCGTAAAGAACCTTGAAAGCGGGGAAGTCTATTCAACTGAAAAAGAATACGACTCCTACTATAAAATTTTGACCGACGCAAAATCGATGATCCAGCGCGTGGTTTCCCAAGCGTCGGGCGGCTCGGACGAACAAGCCGCGTCCGCGCAAAAAGCGCAAGCGGTTTCCGGCGCCGAAGCCTCCGAGGGCGGAGCCGAAAGCTTGGCCGGCTCTTGGGGCGGCGAAAAAAACGCCAGCAAAATAATTCTCTTAAGAAGCGGACGCGGCTTTATTGTCTTTAACAACGGCGCCACGATGAACGTTTCGGTTTTCCCGCAAGAGGGAGGCGCGTCGGTTCGAATCGTCCAGCGCGACAAATTCAACGCGTCGTTTTATCCGGACATCGACAGGCAAGTGATTTTAAATTGCGCCGAAAGCGCTTTTCCGATTGAATGGAATTTGACTCTTTCTTCCGGCGGAAGCCTTGTCGGAAAGAAAAAAACGTTAGTCCAAAACGGCGCTTCTGTGGAGCCTGCCAGCTTGGACGTGTCTTGGGTTAAAAAGTAGGGGAATGGCAAAAGCGCTTTAGTTTTTAGTCGTTTTTTTCGCGGCGGCCGCGCTTTCGTTTTCGTCGCTATCTTCGCTAGCGCCGTTCGTGATTTCAGAACTTTCAAATCTGTAGCCGTAGCGGAAAACCGTTTTTATGTAGCGGGGATTCTGCGGGTCTTTTTCGATTTTTTTTCGCAGGCGCTGAATGTATACGGCCACCGCCGTTATGTCGCCAGACGAGACTTTCCAAACGGCGCTGAATATTTTTTCGGGAGAAAGGTTTTCGCCTGCGTGGCGCGCCAAAAAGTTCAGCACATCAAATTCGCGGGCGCTAAGGCGGACTTTCGCCGTTCCCCGCTTTAGCACGCAGGAATTTTCCAAAATCGTGTATTCGCCAAACTGAATCGTTTCTTCAACGGCGGCCTCTGTCTTTGCGACGCGGCGCAAGGCGGCCGAAAGCCGGGCCTGCAAAACGCGGGGGCTGAAAGGCTTTGTGACAAAGTCGTCCGCGCCCAATTCAAGCGCGGCTATTATGTCTTCGTCGCGGTCGTTTCCGCTTACTACGATTACAGGAACAATGTTTTTTTCGTCGGCGCGGAAACGGCGCAAAAAGTCCATGCCGCTCATTCCGGGCAAGTTCAGGTCAAGCAATACCGCGTGCGGAACGTCTTTTTTTATGGAGTCAAGCGCGTCCTCGGCGTTGGAAAAGGAAACTGCGTCCATGCCGCCGCTTTCAACATAGCGCGAAATCAAGCTTGCCATTTGAGGCTCGTCTTCGATGATAAGAATTTTTGACTTTTCCATGCTCACTCAACCTTTGTTATTGCTTTTGTATTATAACGTTTTTTTAATATTTGTTCAATACTGCGGCGGCCGGAATGACGGAGCGGTCTAAAATTATAAGAAAAAACAAAAACGCGCGGGCTGTATAGGCGGGTACGACGGACAAGCCGTCGTTTTGTTATAAGAAATGATACAACTGCGCTCTCACGAGCCGCTTTGGATAGGAAAATATCCACTTGCGCTCTCCCGAGCGCTGCCAATCGCTTGCTGGCTCGCTGACAGGGCCCCACTAAGTCTTTTTTTTCTGCGTCTCATTCCTTTGGAATGAGGCCTCTAAAGGTTTTGCACTCGCGCTAACGCGCTCGGCACGGCTCCCGCCCCATTATGCCCGCGCGTTTTTACTTCCTTTCATAATAGCCGCCCGGCATTCCGCATTACAAACGATTAAAAAAACGCGTAGCGGAAAGACGAACGGTGCGAACTTATGAACGTTTTGCTAATCTCTTTGCCCTAAAAGTTCATCGTTCGCAGCCGTTTGAATTTCCGCGAGAGCGTTTTTTTGTTTTTTCTATGAGTGCGGAATGCCGGGACGGCGCGCTAGAAAAAGCGGGCGAAGCGCGCTAGAATGTTGGGCATGAGTTCGACACCGTTTTTTTCAATAATAACCATAAATTACAACAACAAGGACGGCCTTAAAAAGACCATCGAAAGCGTGGCCGCGCAAACTTTTTTGGACTACGAGCACATCATCGTTGACGGCGGCTCCACCGACGGAAGCGTCGCCGTAATCGAAGAGGCAATGAAAGACAAAGACTACGCCGCGCGCGTGCCTTACTGCCGTTCCGAAAAAGACGGCGGAATTTACCAGGCGATGAACAAGGGCGTGGAGCTTGCCAAGGGCCAGTATTGCCTTATGCTGAATTCCGGCGATTATTTGGCAAGCCCCAAAAGCTTGGAGCGCGCGGCGGCTTTTGGCTTTACAGAAGACATAGTTTACTGCGACGCGTATTTTGCCATGAAGGGCCGCCGCCGCCTTATCCGCTATCCGAACAAAATCACCGGCTGGTTTTTCTTTTTGCGCGGCTTTTGCCACCAGACGACGTTCATCAAGACAAGCCTTCAAAAGAAGAACCTATACTCGACCGAATATAGAATCGTGAGCGACTCGGATTTCTTTATGAAAGTTTTGCTGCTTCAAAACGCGAGCGCGCGCCATTTGCCCTTTGCGCTGAGCGTTTACGAGGCCGAAGCCGGCCTGTCCAGCTCCAGCGGCGGCCACGACAAGGAATACGCCGCCCTGATTGACAAGTATTATCCCAAGCGCGTGCAAGAGGACATGCTTTACTGCCTAAAAAAGAAGCGCGGCCTTTTGCTATTTTTGCGCAAGGTCAAAAAAATTTTGCGCCGCGTCCTAAAGTTCTTGTAGTCTTTACCGCTTGGCTCTTGCTTTACCGCTTGGCTTCGGCGGGCGGTTCAATTTGCGTCCAAGACGAAGCCTTGAAAACGTCGTCCTTCACCAGCCACCATTCGCTGTCCTTTATGTCAAAGACATACGCGTTCTTGTGGTAGGGCGGCTGGTGCTTGTCGCTCGTCGTTATGACAACGCCGTCTTTTTTTAGCGGCCTTGTGTCAAGCGGAATTTCTTTTTTGGTGAATGGATTGACCGGATTTTGAACCAAGCCGCCCAGCAAAAGCGAAGGCGCGTCCGCGTTGGTCATAAAGTCCAAATTTTCGGCGACAGGCCCGGCCGCGCCAAAGTCCTTGAACAAAAGCAGGGGGTGGTAGTGGCCGCGGCCCCAGTAGGCGGTGGAGGCGACGCGCTTGTCCAATTCCAAGTCGGCTTCAATGCCTTCTTCCAGCGGGTAGGCGCCGTGGTCGGACGCAATCACGATTCTTGTGTTGTCGTAAACGCCTTGCGCCTTTAGATAGTCAAGCCATTCCGAAACGCGCTTGAGCGCGGCCATCTGCGTGTGGTAGGCGGGATCCAAGTAGAATTCGGAAGAGCCCAAGTTGTTTGGGCTTTCTACGGGAACGTACTCTGGCGCCTCAAAGTAGAAATTTTCGTGCGGAAGCTCGTTTATGACGCTTATGTAAGAGCCGCGCTCTTCGCCGGAAATTTCGGTAAGTTCCGGCAAAAAGTCCAATACCGAATAGTTGTCGATGATTGTCTTTGTGTTCTTCAAATTTTCCTTGGCGCTAAAATAGCTTCCGTTCGTGTAAATCGCTTCCCTAAGGCAAATCGGCGACGAGCGGAAAACGCTGAAAAACAAAAGGTTTCGCTTTAGTATTTCTTCGGTCGAGTCAAGCCCCGCGCTTTGCGGGTTGGCCTTGTGCCAGCGCTGGCTGTAAGTGCCGATTGTTTGATGGCCGCTTATGTCGTAGCCTTCCAAAAAAGAAAGGTCGCAGTAGTTGCTCGAATTTATCCAAACCGGGTCGCATACGCTGGCCGTCCAGCCCATCGTTTCGTTGAAAATTCTTGGAAGGACAAGCTGCGACTCGTTTATCTTTTGAACGCGCGTTTCGTTCTTGCGCTTTTGCATTTCAAGCGGACTGTATTCGTAGCCGCCAAAGAGCGGCGGCGCTCCAAAGAGCGTGTGGCCGTTGAACGAAATAACGTTGTCGTAAAAGACAAAGCCCGAAAATTTTTCCTTTAGCGCGGGATCTTCCGCAAGAATCGGCTTTATGAACTGGCTTTCCGCCCTGTCCAGCATCATAAGAATCACGTTGGGCGCGCTTTTTGAAAGGCGGAATATCGGCTCAAGGTTCGCCGAGCCTCTTTGCTTTTTGGCGGAGGCCAGGGCTTCGCTGGAATTCTTTTGTATCGCCGCGGCGTTCATAGCGCTTAGAGCGGCCGACGAAAAACACAAGAGCGCCATAATGGCCGCGAGCGCGCCGCCTTTTTTTACTTTGAACGAAAGCAAGGCCAGCGCCGCCGCCGCCGCGATCGCCGCCAAGTTCAGGAACGAAATCGCGGAAATCGACTTAAATTCCGTGGCGTTCAAAAAGACCAGCGACGGCGAAATGTCTCCGTAGCTAAGCATAAAGGGGTAGGCGTTCAAGAGGGCGGCCAGCGCCAAAAGCGCCGTTCCCGCCGCCATCAGCGCCTGTATTCTTTTTGAAAACAAAAGGTAGACGGCCGGAAACCAAAACAAGAATATCGCCGCCGCTTGCAGCGCGGTGTTGGCGATGTAATAGAAGGGGCTTTCGTGGCCTCCAAGGTTTGTGAATTCCGCCGCGGAAGAAGAAATCAGCGACGTTGGAATCAAAAGGCCGGCCAAGAGCGCCAAAAAGAGCGCGGACAAAAAGAAAAGCGAATGTCGCGCCGCCTTTCGCTCGACCAAAGGCGAAAGCAGCGTGTCCAAAAGCCTTTTGGCCGCCCTTGCAATGAGCGGCGCGGCAAAGACCAAGAGCGCGGCGAAGGCGAACAAAAGCTTGTAGGCGCTCTTTGTCGTCGTGAACAAAATGACAAGCGCGGCGGCCAAAAAGCAGGCGGCGCAAGAGCAAATCCAAAAGGCCTTTAAAGGATTCTTCAGCTTGTAGAATACGTTCTTCACAAGGCTAAAGACGTTGTTCATCGTCCAGTACAAAACCAAGCCCGACGGCGAGTTGTACAAAATGGCAAGGAAGATTACCGCCATTCCGTGAACCTGAATTTTTTCCCTGGCGGCAAGGCCTTTTGTGTAGATCGCGCCGGCGACCATGTTTATAAGCGTCATCGCGATTGGAAGAACGTTCACCGGAAAATTTCCGATGTGAAAAGTCTCGTCGGGAACGCCCATATTGCTTATGAACAAGAACGGAACGCCCTTAAGCGCCTCAAGCTGCGAAAGGAACTGGTAGGCCGCCATAAAAAAGGGAATCTGTATCAAAAGGCCGAACGACGAGCGCAAGGCCATAATCGGGCTGTAGTGATGCTGCTTGTAAAAAGTTTGGGTCATCATATAGCGTTCGTCGCCCGAAAATGCTTTTTTTATGCGCTCAAGGCCGCCTTTCATTTTCTTTTGAACGTCGCGCTCCACTTGCTGCCAGCGTTCGGCGACCGCGTAAAGGGGCAGACAAAAAAGGGTTATTCCGACGCTTACGCCAACGACTGCAAGCCCTTGGCTGTCGGTGAATTTCAAAAAGACTTTGTAAATGACTTCTATCAAAAGATACAAGGGGTAGATTATTAAGGTGTATAAAAAGGCTGCCATTGGAACTCCAAATTTTGCAGAATATTTTATAGTAATTTTTCGTTTTTTTCAAGGCTTGAACCGCTTGCCAGCCTTGAACCGCTCGCGCTTTTGCATTACAATTGGGGTATGAAACGTGTTGTGACTTTTGGCGAAATAATGCTGCGGCTTTCTCCGCAGGACGGAACGCGGCTTTTGCAGAAGCCGCTTTTTGAGGCTTCCTTTGGCGGGGCGGAGGCGAACGTCGCCGTGTCTTTGGCCAACTTTGGAATGGACGCGGCCTTTGTCACAAAAGTTCCCCAAAACCCTATCGGGCAGGCGGCGCTTTGCGAGCTGAAAAAATTCGGCGTTGACGTTGAAGCCTGCGCGCAAGGCGGCGAGCGGCTTGGCGTTTACTATATGGAAAAGGGCGCGGGGCCGCGTCCTAGCCTTTGCGTTTATGACAGAAAGAATTCTTCGATTGCCGAAGCGGCGGCCGGCGACTTTGACTGGAAAAAAATCTTTAAGGGAGCGGCAGCCTTTCACTTTACGGGAATTACGCCCGCGCTTTCCAAGGGGGCGGCCGCCCTTTGCCTTGCAGCGGCAAAGGCCGCGCGCGCGTCGGGCGTTCTGGTTTCCTGCGACTTGAACTACCGAAAGAAATTGTGGACAATGGGCCAGGCCAAAAAAACGATGACGGAACTTTGCAAATATGTTGACGTTTGCATTTTGAACGAAGAGGACGCGGAAAGCGTTTTTGGAATCAAGGCCGCGCGCTCAAACATTAACGAAGGAAAGCTGGACGCAAGGGGCTACCAGGACGTCGCCGCCGCGCTGTTCGAGCGCTTTGACTTTAAGGCCGTCGCCATAAGCCAGCGCGAGTCGTATTCGGCAAGCGCGAACGGCTGGTCGGGCCTTTACTTTGAGCGCGGCGAGAATCTGTCGCAAGCCAAAAAGGCGGCCACGCCCAAAATGTTCGCGTCCAAAAAATACGAGCTTCCCGTCGTTGACCGGGTGGGCGGCGGCGACGCTTTTGCCGCCGGAATAATTTACGGCTTTCTCAGCAAGCTGGGCGGCCAAAAGACCGTCGACTTTGCCGCCGCCGCCGGCGCCATGCAGCAGACGATTGAAGGCGACTTTAGCCGCTTTTCCGCCGCCGAAGTCGACCGCCTAGCCGCCGGCAACTCCAGCGGCCGCATTCTCCGCTAGCCAAGAATTTATGTAAGACAAAAAAAGCCGCTCGCGTTAGCGAGCGGCTTTTTAGTCAGAGACCAATCTTAGTTCTTGGCGCGCAACTCTTTCGCGGCTTCAACCAAATTCTTCAAGCTGGGTATCGTTTCCGCTTCGCCGCGGGTCTTGAGGCCGCAGTCAGGGTTGACCCAAAGCTTTTCCTTGGGAACTTTCGCGAGCATCTTTTCAAGCGCGGCGACAATCTCTTCCTTGCTGGGAACGCGCGCCGAGTGGATGTCGTAAACGCCGGGGCCTACTTCGGTGCGGAAGTTGGCGGCCTTGAGCGCGTCCAAAATCTTAAGGTCGGCGCGGCTGGCTTCAAAGGTGATTACGTCGGCGTCCATGTCGTCGATGTCCTTGATGATGTCGTTGAATTCCGAGTAGCACATGTGCGTGTGGATTTGCGTGTCGGCCTGAACGCCTGAGTGAACCAAGCGGAAGTCCGGAATCGCCCAATCCAAGTACTCGCTGTGCCAGTCGCTCTTTCTAAGCGGAAGCTTTTCGCGGAGCGCGGCTTCGTCGATTTGAATGATTTTGATGCCGTTCTTTTCCAAGTCCAAAACTTCCTCGCGGATGGCGAGCGCGATTTGGATTGTCTGTTCCTTGATTGGGATGTCCTCGCGGGGGAAAGACCAGTTCAAGATTGTGACGGGGCCAGTCAACATTCCCTTCATCCACTTCTTTGTCTGGCTCTGCGCGAACTTTGACCATTCAACCGTAATGGCTTCCTTGCGGCTGACGTCGCCCCAAATTACCGGCGGCTTTACGCAGCGGCTTCCGTAAGACTGGACCCAGGCGTTCTGCGTGAACAAGAAGCCCGCCAAGCGCTCGCCAAAGTATTCCACCATGTCGTTGCGCTCGAACTCGCCGTGAACCAAAACGTCTAGGCCGATTTCTTCCTGCTTCTTGACCCATTCGGTGATTTTGTCCTTGTTGAACTGAACGTACTGTTCCTTTGTAATAACGCCCTTCTTAAAGTCGGCGCGGTTCTTTCGCACTTCCTTTGTCTGCGGGAAGCTTCCGATTGTCGTTGTGGGGAAGAGGGGCAGCTTGAATTTTTCATGCTGAACCTTTTCGCGCTCGGCAAAGTCGGGCTTTCGGACAAAGTCTTCCGGCTTGAGCGCCTTGACGGCGGCCTGGACTTTGTCGTCGGCCTTTACGCGCTCTTCCTTGAAAAGCTCGTCGTTCTTGTCTCCGGCGGCGATTTCCGCGATTTCGCGAATCTTTTGCTCGGCAAAAGAAAAGTGCTTTAGTATGTCGGCGGAAAGCTTTTCTTCGTTTGCGGTAGTGTAGGGAACGTGCAAGAGCGAACAAGAAGTTCCCGCGTAAATTCTTTCCTTGTCAACGGCGCCTTCGATGTCTTTGAGCAAGGCTTCGACCTTTGAAAATTCGCTGCGCCAAATGTTCTTTCCTTTTACAACGCCGGCAAAAAGAATCTTGTCCTTGGGGAAGCCCTTCTTGACCAAGTTGAGCGTTTCCTTTCCTTCGACAAAGTCCAAGCCGAGCGCGTCAAAGGGCAGGGCGGCCACCGCGTCGTAGCTGTCGCGAATGTCGCCAAAGTATGTCTGCAAGTTGACCTTGACTTTTTTTCCGGCCAAGATTTCCTTGTAAAGCCCCTCAAAGAATTTGACGCTGTCCGCGTCCGTGTCGAACACAAGCGCGGGCTCTGCGATTGAAAGCCATTCCGCTCCGGCCGCGTTCACTTGGGCCAGCAAGTCCTTGTAAGCGGCTGCGACGGCGGCCTTGTAGTCCTCGCGCTTTTTTCCGTCGGCGTAAGTGGCGAACTTTAGGAAAGTGTAGGGGCCGATGACGGCGGGAACAGTCTGAACGCCGATGTTCTTGGCCTCGGCGAATTCGTCCAAGATTTTTTCCGCGTCAAGCTTGATTTTTGAAACGCCGTCCAACTCCGGCACGATATAATGGTAGTTTGTGTTGAACCATTTTTTCATCGGAAGGGCCTTCACGTCGCCCTTGGTTCCCTGGTAGCCGTGCGCCATCGCAAAGTATGTGTCCAGCGCGTTCAGGCCAAGCGCCTTGTAGCGCTCCGGCACCGCGCCCAGCATTACGGCTGTGTCAAGCATATTGTCGTAGTAAGAAAAGTCGTTTGACGGAATCAAGTCGATTCCCGCGTCGCGCTGCTTTTTCCAGCCGTAGGCGCGCAAGGTCTTGGCTATCTCTTTAAGCTCGTCGGCGCTTGAAGGCTCGGCGAAATATTTTTCTTCGGCGAATTTCAATTCGCGCTTAGAACCAATTCTAGGAAATCCGATTACAAATGTTTTATAGTTGCTCATAGGCCGAATGTTAGCAAAAATCGCGCGTTTGTTCAATTACAATGTTTCTATAGGTGGCTATAGTTTTTTTCTATTATGCGACAAGTTTCGGCTAGGGGCTTGACAAAAAATTAATTTTTCTATAAATTAAAATGCACACGCGGGGATGGCGGAATTGGTAGACGCGCTAGCTTGAGGTGCTAGTGGTGAGAGCCGTGGCCGTTCAAGTCGGCTTCTCCGCATACAAGTCGCTTCTGAAATATGAAGCGGCTTTTTTTTTGACAATAATGATAGGAGCGAATATGAAACCAACACTTTTAGTTTTGGCGGCCGGAATGGGAAGCCGTTACGGCGGCGTGAAGCAGATTGACGCCGTCGGAAAGAACGGCGAATGCCTTTTGGACTTTGCCAACTACGACGCGAAGGCGAGCGGCTTTGGAAAAGTCGTCTTTATCATACGAAAGGACATCGAGGCGGATTTCCGCTCCCGCTTGTTCGACAGAATCGCCGCCAACTTTGACGCGGAATACGTCTTCCAGTCGCGCGAGTCCCTCTTGACCGCCGACGAAATCGCAAAGACCAGCGAGCGCCAAAAGCCTTGGGGAACGGTTCACGCCGTCCTTTGCGCGCAAGAAAAAATCCACGAGCCATTCGCCGTCATCAACTCGGACGACTACTACGGCCGCGAAGCCTTTAAGACTTTGGGGCAATACCTTTCTTCCATTTCTAACGATTCCACTGACCACGCGATGGTCGGCTATGTTCTTGGAAAGACGATGAGCAAAAGCGGCTCGGTTTCGCGCGGCGTTTGCACGGTAAAGAACGGCCTTTTGGACGGAATCGTCGAGAACACAAAAATCTACTACGGCGAAGGCGGAAAAATTTTCAGCGACCTTGGCGACAAGACAATCCCGCTCACGGGTAACGAGTGGGTCAGCATGAACTTGTTCGGCTTTACGCCCAAGGCCTTTGAAGGCTTTAACGAATATTGGGAAAACTTTAAGAAGACCGGCCTTTACACGCCCAAGCAAGAGGCTCTCTTGCCGGTCGCGGCCAGCGACATCGTAACCCGAAAAGCTTTGGGGCTAGCGACAATAATTAATTGTTGTAAATAAAGGCGGCGCGAAGAAGCGGGGCGGCTTGCGAAAACTCTCTGTTTGCGCCGCCGCGCAAGCGGCGAAGTGCAATAGTTACAAGCGCAAAAAGTGAGTAGCGACGCTAGCTAGCGGTTTCGCAAGTCGCTACGCGACTGGGAGCCGCTTTATTTTGTAGGAGTTCATATGTTGAAGCTTTCCGCGATAAAAATGGACAAGGTTTGGGGCTACGAGCTGTGGATAGCCTCGACGCATCCCAACGGCCCGCAAAAAGAGTTCGTCGATTTTTGCGGCGGCGCGTACCCCCTTTTGGTAAAAGTGATCCAGGCCGACCAATCTTTGAGCGTTCAGGTCCACCCGGACGACGAGACCGCCGCGCTTTTGGAAGGTCCCGGCAACGTCGGCAAAACCGAGTGCTGGTACGTCCTGGCGTCAAAGCCCGGCGCCAAGCTTGTTTATGGATTGAACGGAAATCCCAGCCAGGAACAAGTCTCCGCGGCCATCGAACAAAACGCGCTTGATCCGCTTTTAAACCAAGTCGAGGTTCGCGCCGGCGACTTTGTTTTCATTCCGTCGGGAACGGTGCACGCGATCGGCGGCGGCTTGCGCCTTATGGAAGTCCAGCAATCCTGCGACATAACCTACCGCCTTTACGACTGGGGCCGCCCGCGCGAGCTTCATGTTCAAAAGGGCGTTGCTTCCATCAAGAACGAAGGCCTGGCGAAAATCGCGCGCTTCCCGGGCCGCTTTGACTGCCAGTATTTTTCCCTGGAAGAAACGGCGGTGGCGGGCGAGGCGCGCATAGTTAACGGCTCAGATGCAGTCTCGCTTGTTTATATATTGCAGGGCGAGGGTGGGGTGGGCGCCGACAAGTTTGCCGCCGAAGACATTTTCGCGCTGGCTCCCGGCGAAGAAGCCGCGTTCAAAAGCCAAAAGGCCCGCGTTTTAAAGGTCTGCGTTAACTGATTGTTTTGTTTAAAACCGTCTGTTCGAAAATCCATCCAGACGTAAAAAAAATACTAGGAACGGCCAAGGCCCGCTTCGCTTAAAGCCTTGGCTCGTCCCTTTTGCGTCGCGAGAAAAATTGTCGCGCCGCAATAGGAGGGTCAGAAATGACTAACGAAATTCTTTTGGTCGCGTCGCTCTTGTTTGCGTTCGGCGTCCTGCTTGTGATGTTCCGCTTTTTTAACAAGGGCGGAATCTTTGCCTGGATCGCAATTTGCACGATTCTTGCCAACGTCGAAGTGCCCGTTTTGGTCAACGCCTTTGGCATGGAGCAAACGCTTGGAAACACGCTCTTTGCCACGACCTTTTTGGCCACAGACTTTTTGAGCGAGTTCTACGGAAAAAAAGAAGCCCGCAGGGGAGTCCTTTTGGGAATCACTTCCAGCGTCGCCTTCATTTTCTTTTCCGCGATATGGCGCTTTTACACGCCGTCGCCCAACGACTTTGCCTTTGAGTCCCTCAAGAACCTTTTTGCCAACACGCCCCGCATCGTCGCCGCAAGCTTTGTAGGCTTTGCAGTCAGCGAATTCTTGGACATCAACCTTTACGATTATTGGTGGCGTCTGTCAGAAAAATTATGCGGAAACAAGCGCGGCTTTTTGTGGCTGCGCAACAACGGTTCCACCCTTGTAAGCCAGGCGATAAACATCACGATTTTCAACATCCTCGCTTTCGCCGGCCTCTTCGACACGCCCACGCTTGTTTCCGTCACAATTTCCTGCTATGTAATTTACGTCGCCACAAGCCTTTTGGACACGCCCTTCATGTATTTGGCGCGAGTCTTGTGGGAAAGGAAACAGAGGGAAGAACAAAAAGCCGCCGCGTAATTTATTTCGTTCCGCTTGCAGTGATGCTGGCGCCCGTAGGAAGGGCGCTGGTTATCTAAGAGCTGGCATTTTTTCAAGCTTAATTTGATAGCTAGCGGCTAAGGTAACCTTCTCTTATAGAGAT
>CADCCO010000001.1 GCA_902799965.1 uncultured Spirochaetaceae bacterium | reverse complement strand
CTTGTGCGACAAGTCACCGCTTGCCACATAGACAACGCGCCTTCCCAATTCCTCGGCCGCCTCTTTTATCATCGTTCCATATTCATAATGCTTTAAAAGGTCCAGGCCAGAAAGTCCTGTCCTAACA
Organism: uncultured Spirochaetaceae bacterium; assembly: GCA_902799965.1. Lineage (GTDB taxonomy): Bacteria > Spirochaetota > Spirochaetia > Treponematales > Treponemataceae > Treponema_D. The sequence continues at coordinate 88,609 of CADCCO010000001.1, read as the reverse complement.
AGCTTAAAGTCCTTGTATTTTTTTAGGATGAACCAAAGCGGAACCATCGTTCCGTGGTCGAGCGACGGATTTTTTTCGCCAAGAAAGCCAGCGGGAAAAGCCGCCGCGCGCGCCTTGCTTTCCAACAATTCAGCAAAGGCTTCGTCATAGTCAAGCGAAAACTTTACTTGCGGCGCGCCAAATTCGGCAAAGGAGCCGGTCGCTTTTGCGCCTGGGGAGATGTGAAAATAATCCGCGTACATCACGCTGTGCGGGCTTGAAATCACAATCGTCTCAGGCTTTAGCGCGGCGATTTCTTCCGCGACTTTTTCGTAAGCGGCGATTGTCTTTTGAACTTGCTTTTCGCTTCCGCGTCCAACATCGGGAACAATCATCGGCGGATGCGGAACCATAAAGGCGGCGATTATCGGCATTTTTTCCTCCTAAATCCATTCCTCCGGCACGGCTTGCGCCATTAGCTGGCAGGCGCGCTCGCTTGGATGCAAGTGGTCGCCGGAATCGCAGTCGCCCATAAAGGCTTTGGGGTTTCGCGCGTCGCGGACGGCTTTGTCAAAGTCAACGCAGCCGTCAAAATCTTTTGACGTACGCAGCCATTCGTTGAACTCGGCGCGCATAGCCTCGCGCTTTTCGTTGTAAGTGCGCCAGCCGTAAATCGGCAAAAGCGTCGCGCCGTAAACTTTTAGTCCGGCCTTTCTTGCAGGCTCCACGTAGATTTTTTGGACGCCTTCTATCAAGTCAGCGACGCTCGGCAAGTCGCTCCAGGGCCTAAACTTGTTCACCTCCACGCCAACCGGATGGATTATGTCGTTGATTCCGTGGTGAATGATTATCGCGTCCGCTCCGGCAGCCTTTGACTCAATCGGAAAACGCGCCGCTCCCTTTAGGCCGTAAGCCTGGTAAGTTATGCAATCGTATTGGCGCAAGATTCTAGTTCCGCAAACCGCGCGGCGGATTACAGAAACGTTTCCCTTGCCGCCCTTAAAGGCGCGCTCGCGAAGGTAGTCCACCCAGCTGCAGCAAGTGATTGAGTCTCCGTAGCAAATGAGCGAGCGATTTTTTTCTTCGGTAAACACGTCGATTGTGTTCAAAAAATAAAAGGCGTTTGCCGCCGCGCTAAGGTTGTCTGGAAAATTTTCCGCCGCGCAAAAATCTCCGTATGCGAAGACGCCTTTTTCCAGCGGGCTTAGGATTACCGTTCCAGCGTTCATCTGCGTGTAGCCTTCAAAGTAAAGGCTAACGTCAACGGTGTTGCCGGCTGTCACCGCAAAGTCGATTTGGTCGCTAACGATATCAGTTCCGGCGGGAATCGAGAACGACGCATCGCCGTTTTTTGTTATCGCGACAGGCTTGTATTGGCCCGCGCCTTTTTTTGCGCAAAAGGCCTTTGTCACTTTGACATCTTCCGTTCCGGTTAAGTTGGAAAAAGTGAAGCGCAGCTTTGAGCCGTTAAAGCAAATCTTTATTGGGTAGCGCAAAGTCAAGTCTTTTGCGTATGTCGTTTCCGTTCGCTTTGTAATCGAAGTCGCCGTTCCCCAGCAGGCCACCCATTTTGAAAAGCCTTCGTTTTTTGTCGCGTTCATTCTACAATTCCTTCTGCAAATAAATCATGTCCACAAGACGGACGCCCGCCTCCACAATCGGATGGTCGTAGTTGTCGGTAAAAAAATTTTTGACAACATGATGCCGCTTGAATCCGCACTTTTCGTAAAAGGGAATCGTGAGCGGGCTGTCGCCTGTTCCGACTTGAAGGGCGTCATAGCCATTATGAAATTTTTCTTCCAAAAATTCAATCAGCTTTTTGCCGTAGCCCTTTCCCTGGCTTTTGGGAACGGTGGCGATGTTCTTTATTTCAAGAACGCCCCCGCCTTCGTCGGTGACAACGCACTCGGCCTTTATTCCGCCGTCGTCAAGAACGAACATTCGTCCGCGCTCAAGGTAGCGGTCAACCATGTCCTCCTGCTCGTCGGCAAGAAGAAGCAAGTCGAGAAAATCTTTTTTGCCAGTTGTTATTTCTTTAATTTGCATTTTTGCTCTCCCAAGTCATTGTCGGGCTTGACCCGACAATCTTTCTTTAACAGATTCCCGCGTCAAGCGCGGGAATGACAGTTACTTACATAAGTTTAAGCTCGCCCGAGCCGCCGTTTCGCTCGGCCACAAAACTTGCGTTGCAAACTTTTTGCAAAAAGGCCTTGTCGTGGCTCACCACAATCATCGCGCAATCCAAAGCGGCGAGCGCGTTTTCCAAGGCGACAACGCTTGTGATGTCCATGTGGTTTGTCGGCTCGTCCAAAACCAAAAGCGAAAGCGGCTTTTGGACCGCAAGCGCTATCATCAATTTGCGCAGCTCGCCGGGGCTCAAATTGTCGCCGCGGCCCCCTTGTTGGTTGGCAAGCCTAGAATCGGCGCCGTGCTTCAATCCCTCCAAACGCTCCGGCTCGCTTCCAAGTCTGTAAAGCGTCGAAAGAACCTCGCCGCGCTCGCTTTCTTCCAAACCGTCCAGCTCGCCAAAAATCGCATCCCTTTGCGCGTCGGAAATTTCCTGCGGCAAATAAAGGACTTCGTTTTTGCGCCCCGTCTTTTCCAAGAGCGAAATCACGTGGCGGACAAAAAGCGATTTTCCGGCGCCGTTTTCCCCGGTCAACGCGATTTTCGTTCCGCGCTTTATTTCCATGCGTGGAATTTTTAACGAGTAGGAACCGGCTTGCAACACAATTTCGTCAACGACGACCGGCTTGGAATAATCCGTTTGGTTTAGCGCAAAGCCTTCCTTGCGGCGCAGGGCCTTTTTTACGCTGTCGCGCTCGCTTTCGGTTTGGCGGATTTGCGTTTCCAGCCTTGCCTTTGCGTCTCCGGTGGAACGGTCCTTTCCAAGAATTCGCGCCGTATCGATTTTCCTTTGCGCGTCGTGGTCGCGCGAGTCGATCGTTTTTTTGGAAAGGCGCGCCTTGGCCTTTTGGTTTTGCGCTTCAAGCGCGGCGCTCCTTCCGCGCTCGACCGCGGCCTTTGCGTTAAGACGCTCCCATTCGCCGCGAGACTGGTCGGCGCCGCTTTGCCGCAACTCCAACGCCTTTGTAAGGCCGCACGGGTAAGAGTCATAGACAACGCAATCCCGGCCTCCCGCAAAGGCGGCGGCTTCGTTGTAAAGGTAAACCGTCCGCGCGCAAAGACTGTCTGCAAAGGCTCGGTCATGGCTTACGATTATTCCCGTTCCGGCAAAATCGCCAAGCGCCTCGCAAATCATTCGCGCGGTCTTTGCGTCAAGGTGGTTGGTCGGCTCGTCCAGCAACAAAACGGCGGGACGCTCGGCAAGCGCGCAGGCGATTTGAATGCGCTTTTTTTCGCCGCCCGACAAAGTTTCGTAGCGCTCAAGCATTTCCTCGGTCACGCAAAGGCGCGAAAAAAATTTGCGCGCCTCGTTGTCGTCCGACCAAAAGGCCGCGTAAAGGTTTTCGGGCGGCTCGGCGGTTTCTTGAGCGCAGTAAATCATTTCGCCCGCCGCTGGGCCAACCGCGCCTGATTTTGCGCCAGCGTTCCCGCATAAAATTTTTCCCCCGTCTGGAACAAGGAGCCCCGCGATTAATTTTAAGAGCGTGGATTTTCCGCAGCCGTTGCTTCCGGCCACGCAAGTCCAGCCGTCCGCAATTTGAAGCGAAAAATCCTCGAACAAATTTGCGTTTGACTCAGGATAAGAGAAGTTAAGTTTTGTGATTTGAATTGACATTTTGGCCTCCAAAAAATAGAAGCCAGCCACAGAAAGCGGACGCCCGGCCGACAAAAAAATAACTGCAACTGACTTCCAAAGATCGCCCCGCGCCCTTCGCGCCAAGCGTTTTTTTAACGGAAATCAGAATTACAGTATCATCGGCAGTGTGTCTCCTAAATGAAAAGATGGCTTATATTATAAAGAGGAACGTTTTTTGTCAATACATTCATATTGAAAAAAATTCCCAGATAGGGTAGAATGAAAAAAAAGGAAAACAAAAATGGCAAAAGACGAAATTGAATATTCAGACTTGAGCGGAACTTACGAGGCCGCCCTTAAAAAAAGCCGCGAGATTGAGGCGGACATTAAAGTCAATCCAAAAAAATACCGCGTCCTTACGGGCGACCGCCCCACAGGCCAGCTGCACATCGGCCATTACTTTGGATCGCTTCAAAACCGCGTGCGCCTGCAAAACCTTGGCGTTCCGGTAATGATATTGGTCGCCGACTACCAGGTTTTGACCGACCACGACGCTTACGACCAGATTTCCCAAAACACAAAGCAGCTGGTCATCGACTACCTTGCCGCCGGAATCAAGCCCGGAAAGGACGTCGTGATTTTTCCGCACTCATACGTTCCCGAAGAAAACCAGCTTATGCTGCCGTTTCTCACTTTGGTCAGCAATTCGGAATTGGCGCGCAATCCCACAGTCAAGGACGAAATCCAAAAGGCCAAGGACTCAGGCGGCTTTAAGCAGGGCGTGAACGAGGGCATGTACACGTACCCCGTGCACCAAGCCTGCGACATTCTTTTTTGTAAGGCCAACATAGTTCCGGTCGGAAAAGACCAGCTTCCGCACTTGGAGATAAGCCGAACTATTGCCCGCCGCTTTAACAACAAGTACGGGCAGGGGAAGGTGATTTTCCCGGAGCCTTACGCGCTCCTTGCAAAAACTCCGCTCATAAAGGGCTTGGACGGCCAGGCCAAGATGAGCAAGTCGCTCAACAACTGCGTTTTCCTCCACAACACGGAGGACGAAACCGCCGCCTTGGTAAAAAAGGCCAAGACCGACAGCGACCGCCACATCACGTACGACCCGGAAAATCGTCCGGAAGTCGCGAATCTTTTGCAGTTGATTTCGCTCTGCACGGACGAAGCGCCGGAAGCGATCGCCGCGCGCTTGGGTGACGGCGGCGGCGGAGCCCTTAAGACAGAGCTTACAAACGCCATTAACGAAAAGCTTCGTCCCTTGCGCCAAGAGCGCGCAAAGCTAGAGGCCAATCCCGATTACATCAGGCAAGTTCTTATGGACGGAGTGAAGCAAGCCCGCGAAATCGCCCAAGCCACGCTCGAAGAAGTCCGCGCCGCGATGAATATGCTAATCTAATTATAAGTAAAACAAAAAACGCTCCCAGTCGCGTGGCGGCAGACGGAACCGCTAGATATCGTCGCTACACATATTTTGCGCTTGAAACTATTGCACGCTGCCGCTAGCGCGGCAGGCGCAAAATAAGTGTTTCCGCCCGCCGTCCCGCTCCTTCGCGCGTTTTTTATTGCATTCATTTAAAGAGCGCATCTCATAACGCCCGCGATGATTCCCGCGAGCGCGACAAGGGTAACAGCGTAAATCCAAGCGGGCAGGCTTCCGTCGCCTTGCCGCGCGGCGGGCCTTTGAGAACCATGCTTTTTGTGGACGTAAAAATGCCCCTTGCTGTCAGCGGCTCTTTTCATTTGCTCCGCAGCGCTCATTTGCGCCACGCCGCCCGGCTGTTCCTTTGAGCCGTAGCCGCAAGAAGGGCAGCCGTTCGCGAACATATTGGACGAGCCTGTCTTTCCGCAGACAGGGCAGCGCACGGAAGAAAAAAAGCGGCCGCACTTTCCGCAAAAGCGCGCGCTTTGCGCCACTTCCGCGCCGCAGTTTTCGCAAAAGAATTTCGCTTGCTTGGCATTGTTTCCCATGATTCGGCCCGCTTAAGTGAGTTTTAGCTCCAAAGTTTTTCCGTTGGAAAGAACCTTCGCGCCGACATGCTTGTAGATTTTGTTTTCGCCAAAAGTCGCGCGCTCTATAGTGTCGCCTGCGCCGATGTTCTTAACAAGGGCGGGAATGTCGCTTTCAAATTCAATGCGGCCGTTGGAATACTTTCTGACGGAGCCTGTAACAAGGCAGTCGCTCTTTGGGTTTGTGAACACAAATTCAATCTTCGCGCCGCCGAACATAACGCCGTAAGACGGGCCGCTTTTTCCGTTCAAGTAATTTTTCAGCTCTTCGATTCCGGCAGCGTCAAGCGAGCCGAACATGCCGAAAACGCCCAGAGAGCGCGCCTTTTCCTTTTCGGCGTTGTCCATCGCGCGGGCGTTGTAAAGAATCACTTTCGGAACCACGCCGCCTATTCCGCTTTTGGTGAACTGGACGAACGTTTTCCAGTGGCGCGGATACTCGGCGGTGGAAAGAATCACCACGTCGGGCGCGATTTCCTCAACGTTGTCCAAGGCCTTTAAAAGCCAGCGGTAGACAATCGGCTCCGCGCCAGTTTCCTTTAGCGCGGGCAAAATAGCGTTTATCGTATTGTCGTCTTCGGCAACCAAAAGAGCTTTCATTCTGTCCCCAAATTGTTCACGCCGTAGCCGTAAATGCGCCAAATGCCGTCGCGCTGGCGCACGTAGTAAATGTATTCTTTTTTCTCGTAGAAATTCTTGTACTTGAACCATTCGATGACGGTGACAGTTCCTTCCGTCTGCGAGTAATTGGTTCTCTTAATCTCAAAGCGCTCAGGGATAGCCACGATGTCCTTTTCGATTGTGTCGGACATCAAGGCGGCCTTGTAGTCGTTTATCATTTTTTCGCAGTCCTCGGCGCTTGACGCGGCGTACTTGGCGCGGCGCAGGGGGTCGCTCTTCAGCATTTCCTCAAGGTCAATGTAAAGGAAGTACTGGTCCCACAAAGTTTTTTGGCGGGCAACGATTGTGCGTTCAACGACCTTGTCGGGAGAAATTTGTTCGGGCTGCAAAATCTCGGCGGTTCCAGCCGCGACAGGAATGAAGCTTGACGAGGCCGCCGACGGGGTGGGGCGCACTTCAAGCGTAAGGCGGTTGGACTTAAGGCTCAAATACTTTGACTTGTAAAGTTCAGGATAAAAGATCAATTCCAAGTAGTAGACGCTGGGCTCGTCAAATTTCAAAAAGTTCTTCGCGTTCTCCACAAAGGAATACTCTTCGCCGGTCTCCAAAGAAATTTCCCTAAAGTAAACCGTTTGGTTCGTTGTGCGCTTTCTGGTCAAAGCGTCGGTCTGCTCAAGGCGCGTGTTCTTCACCGTAAACGCGGAAAAGTCGGCGCTAAAGGCGCGGTCGTCGGCCAGCTTAAAGCGCAAGGTTTCCGGCCCCTTGTTCTTAATCGTCACGTGGACGAAAATCGGATTGTCCTCCGCGCTTCCGGGGTAGTACATCGTTCTGTCAAAGAACTTAATCGAAACGCTCGCGTTGGAATAATCCGCTTTTGCAAAATTTTCTTTTTGAACGCCTTGTTGCGCGAAAGCGCTATGGCAAAAGAAAACAAAAGTCGCTATAATCAAGGAAAGAGATTTTTTCATGGAAACTCCTATATTTATTATCGGAATTTTTTATGCGTTCATTAGATAATATAGTAACAAATAAACTCAAAAAATGGCAAGAGCTAAGCGCGCTTTTGTCCTCGCTTTCGTCCGGCGAATCTTTTCCCGCGCAGGTTGAAGGCTTGTGCGGAAGCCTCCCGGCTTTTTTCGCCGCAGCCTTTTTGGAGAACGAGCGGAGCAAGAAAATTCAAGCCGCGCAATACGGACTTTCCGCCGACAGCGCCGGAAGCCTTGACCTTTTGCTTGTGGCCTCAAACGAAAAGGACGCGCTTGAAATTAAAGAGGACTTGTCGGGCGCCTTGGAAGGCGCGGAAATTTATTTTTTCCCTTCCTGGGGAACGCTTCCGTACAGGCCGGCCTCAAAAGGCGGCGCGGTTTTTGGCGAGCGGGCGGCCTTTCTAAGCGCGCTCTTGTCGCGGCCTTCTTCGCCATTTAAAGAAGTTCCGCGCATTTTCATCGCCACGCAGAGAGACTTTGTTTCGCCGCTCCCCAATCCCGAATCAATAAAAAAGCGGACTATAACGCTAAAAAAGGGGCAGGAAATCGACCCCGAATCTTTGGGCGAGCGGCTCAGCCAAAACGGCTGGTTCCGCGTTCCCCGCGCGAGCCTTCCCGGAGAATTCGCCCTTCGCGGAGAAGTCCTTGACGTGGTTCTCCCCGGAGGAAAAGGCGTCCGCGTCATCTTTGACTTTGAGCGCATAGAAAAAATCAAGACCTTTTCGCCTGAAACGCAAGCCACAGAATCCGAGCTTGACGAAGCTTCGCTTTTTCCGATGAAGGAAGCCGTTTTTGGCAAGGAAGAAGTCGAGCTTTTAGAAAAAAAATGTCAAGAATACAAGGAAAAATGTCTACAAAAAGATACAAGTTCAGACACTTTCGAGGGTAAAAGTCTACAAAAGGATACATCTTCAGACAGTTTCGAGGTTTTTAAGAGCGGCCAGCCGGTCTTGCTGCCCTTTACCGACAAGGCGGAAGAGCTTTTGGAAGAGCGGATTTTGGAGCTGGAGGAATTCGGCTCCTGCGAGGGCGAAGAATTGTTTTATCCGCTGCTTTTTGACAATTGCCTGACAGACTACCTTTCGCCCGGCTCTTCTGTCCTTTACTTGGACTACGACAGGCTTTTGAACTCCGGCGAGCCGCTTTTTCGCGAATGGGACTCGCTTTACAGGAAGGCCAGGCTGGAACTTCCGTGCTTTCCGCCCAGCATGGCGCTGCGTGACTTTGAAAGCCTTTCCAAAAAGTGGAAAAAGTCCGTCGCGCTTAGAACGCTAAAGACCGATTTGGAGCCGGAAGGCGCGGCAAAAGACGGGAAGGGCGACAAAAGGCTTTCCTTTGCAAAAACGTTTTCGCTAAAGGCCGAGCCGGGCGCTAGCTTTTTTGGCAACATCAACTACCTAAAGGAGCGCCTTGCCGCTTTGCAGGACGAAGGCTGGGACATTTTTGTCTACGCCGACAACGAAAACCAGGCCCTGCGCATAAACGAAATCCTGTTCGACGCGGCCAATTATCCCGGCCGGCCGGCGGTCATTCTTCCAAAAGCGGTGTCGGCGGGTTTTTCGGTTCCCGACATAAAGCTTTGCGTCATCCAGGAAAACGAAATTTTCGGCCGCCGCAAGAAGGCGCCCAAATCAATAAAAAGCGCAAAAAGCGCTCCTATCGACACCTTTGTGGAGCTCACTCCCGGCGACTATGTCGTTCACGTCAACTACGGAATCGGCCTCTTTAAAGGCATTGAGCGCGTCAAGAGCGCCGGCCGCGAGCGCGACTACATCAAGCTTGAGTACGCCGACGACGACGTGGCCTTTGTTCCTATAGAGCAGGCAAACCTTGTCCAGCGCTACATCGGAAGCGAAGGCGGCTCGCCCAGGCTTGACAGAATAGGAAGCAAGTCTTGGGAAAACCGAAAGAGCAAGGTAAAGCAGGCCGTGGAGGAATTGGCGCAAAAGCTTATCGACTTGTACTCGCGCCGCAAAGCCTCGCAGGGCTATTCTTTTCCCAAGGACACCGAATGGCAGACCGCCTTTGAGGCCGCCTTTCCATACGAGGACACGCCCGACCAAATCACAGTCACAAAGGAAGTCAAGTCCGACATGGAGCGGCCCGTTCCGATGGACCGCCTGCTTTGCGGCGACGTCGGCTACGGCAAGACCGAAATCGCGATGCGCGCGGCCTTTAAGGCGGTGCTGGGCGGCCGCCAAGTGGCCTTTATGGCGCCCACGACGATTCTCGCCGAGCAGCATTACGAAAGCTGCCTTGAGCGCTTCAAAAACTTTCCGGTGTCGATAGCGATGCTGAGCCGCTTTGTTCCCCCTGCCGAGCAAAAGAAGATTTTGCAAAAGCTAAAGGAAGGCGGCGTGGACATTTTGATCGGCACGCACAAGATTATCCAAAAGGACGTTCAGTTCAAAAACCTGGGCCTTATGATAATTGACGAAGAGCAGCGCTTTGGCGTAAAGGACAAGGAACGCCTAAAGGCGCTTAAGAACAACATCGACTGCCTTTCAATGAGCGCCACGCCGATTCCGCGCACCCTGCACATGAGTTTTTTGAAAATCCGCGACATGAGCCTTTTGACCACGCCGCCGCAAAACCGCCAGCCCATAGAAACCGTAATCGACCATTACAGCGAAGAGCGGGTGGCCGCCGCGATCCGGGCCGAAGCGGCTAGGGGAGGCCAAGTCTTTTACCTTCACAACCGCGTTGAAACATTGGAAGACACGCGGCGAAAGCTTGAGCGCCTTGTTCCCGAAATGCTGATTGACACTGCGCACGGCCAAATGACAAGCGACGAGCTTGACGACATTTTCAGACGCTTTAAAAGCGGCGGCTTCCACGTCTTGGTGGCCACAACGATTATCGAAAACGGCATCGACATTCCAAACGTCAACACGATAATCATCGACCGCGCCGACATGTACGGCGTGTCGCAATTGTACCAGCTGCGGGGGCGGGTAGGGCGCAGCGACCGCAAGGCCTACGCCTATCTTTTTTATCCCGAAAACCGCGCGCTAAGCGAAATCGCGATGAAGCGCCTGCAAGTGATAAGCGACTTTACGGAATTGGGAAGCGGCTTTAAAATCGCGATGAAGGATTTGGAGCTGCGCGGCGCTGGAAACCTTCTTGGCCGCGACCAGTCGGGCAACGTCTACTCTGTCGGCTTTGACTTGTACCTTCGCTTGCTGAACGAGGCCGTGGAACGCTTGACGGCCCAAGAGGAATACAAGGCCCAAAGCGAGACGCTGCTTGAGCTGGACTACACGGGCTTTATTCCCGACAGTTACGTTTCAAATCCGCAAGTAAAGATGGAGATTTACAAAAAAATCGCCGGCGTTGCAAGCCGGGCGGAATTGGACAGCGTTTACGGCGAGCTAAGCGACCGATTTGGACCGGTTCCCGACGAAGTTTCAAGCCTTTTGACGCTGGCCGAAATCCGCGTCATTTCTTCGGCCTTGTCTGTGGTTTCGATAAAAGAAAAGAACGGCGAGGCGCGCGTTGAATTTGGCCGCGTGAGCGACATAAGCGTTGAAAAGCTGATGGCTCTTATTAAGGCCAACCCCGGCGCGATTCGCCTGGACCCCGCCGCCCCCAACGTCATTTTAATGCAAACCGGAAAAATCGGCTTAAAGGAAAAAGGCGCGTTCTTGTCAGAAATGCTGGAACGGTTGGCGTAAAAAAAATAAGCGGCTGGAAAAACCAACCGCTTTAGTCGGGCTAACCGAATTCGAATCGGTGACCTCTTGCCCCCCAGACAAGCACGCTAACCAGCTGCGCTATAGCCCGATATGTAAAAAATATATTATCAGATTTTGAAAAATGTTTCAAGGGCTTTGCGGCCATAAATTCAAAAAAAAATCGTATTTTCGCCTCTCCCTCACAGGGGAAAGCGGAGTTTTTTTTTGAACACGTATTGCGGCGCGACAATGACAGTACGCGCCGCAAAAGGAACGAGTCAAGGCTTTAAGCGAAGCGCGCCTTGATTGCCAGCGCTCGCAAGAGCGCAGTTGAATCACTTCCTAATGCAAAATTAGCGAAGCGACATACCGTTCCTATCGTGGTAGACAGAATATGCGTTATAGGAAGTAAAATACATGCTCCAAAAGTCCAATAATCCGGCTTTAAGCGAAGCGCGCCACTGTCCAGGACTATTTCAGCGCGATAATCTTTATCGCGCTGAAAAAAGACTGTGTCAAGGCCTTGAGCGCAGCGCGCCTTGACACAGTCTTACTCCTGTTGCATAAACGAAAAGTGCCTGTAGTTGACGCTCATCATAATGCCCACGCATGCCATCGCCGTCCACATAGACGAGCCGCCGTAAGACAAGAACAAAAGCGGAATTCCCGTTATCGGCATCACGCCCATTACCATGCCAACGTTGACCATAAAGTGAAAAAAGAAAAGCCCCAAAATGCCGGACGCGATGTAATAGCCGTAATGGTTAGTCGTTCGGCGAATGATTAAAATCATTCGGCACATAAGGATAAAATACAAAATAAAGACCGCGAGGCCTCCCCAAAAGCCGGCTTCTTCCGAAAGAATGCTAAAGATAAAGTCGGTGGACTGCTCAGGCAAAAAGCGCAAGTGGCTTTGCGTTCCGCGCAAAAAGCCTTTTCCAAAAAGGCCGCCGGCGCCAATCGCGGTCTTGGACTGAATGATGTTCCAGCCGGAGCCTTGCTTGTCGGTGTACGGATCAAGGAAGATGATAAGGCGCTGTATTTGATAGGGCTTCAAAACCTTCGTGACGGCCTGCGAGCACAGCAAGGCTCCAAAAATAATCGCGCTGGCGTAAGTTATCCAATAATAGTATTTGTTATGCTTAAAGAAAAGCTTTCCCAAAAGGCCTATGACTGTTATGGCGCCAAAGCCAACGGTGAACAAGACGCGGATTTTTTTTACGGTCAAAATGCTAAGAATCGCGTAAGTGTGCCGCGCGATTTGTTCCTGCCATACAGGAAGCATGGCGGCAAGGACTGTCAAAAGGCCGAACGCCAGGCAAAAGAAAATGTAGCGCAAGGGAACGCCCGCGGCAAAGCACATGAAAAAGAAAATCGGAATGTACACGCTGGCCGTTCCCAAGTCGGGCTGAATCAATATCAAGCCCATCGTCAAAAGGCTGATTCCCAGCGCCGCCAAAAAGCGCTTTCGCTCGCTCGTCCATTCTTCTGTTTTGTGGAAGAACCAGCCCATAAAAAGTATGTAGATTATTTTTCCAAACTCGGAAGGCTGGATTCCAAACGAGCCGATTCCAATCCAGCTTTTGGCGCCGTTTATTGTTTTTCCAAAAAGCCGCGTCACAACCAGCAAAAAAATCAAAATGCCAAAGAAAATCGTTATGTAGCGCTCAAAGCTTCGGTAGTCGTAAATCGCCACGGCAATCATCAAGACAAGCCCCATCGAAGCCCAAATGATTTGCTTGGCGTATTCGTTTGTGACCAGCTGGCCCTGTTGGTTTATGGCGCTTGAATAAATAAAGCAAATGCCAGTCACGGTCAAAAGAAGGGCGCACAAAAGCATTATCCAGTCAATCAGCTGAAAGATTTTTATTTTCAAAAGCGGCCTCCCCTATTCCCTACTCTCTTGAATCCCTTGACGCTTGGTTTGTCTGCTTCACAAGATACTGCCAGCCCAAGGCCTCAACCGCGTCTTCGTAGCTTTGATGGGCAAAGATTCCCTGCATGACGATGTTGGTCGCGTAAGGCGCCCACCAAGAATACGTGTTGGCCGCCTCAACTATTGTGGCGACAACTATTCTGTCCTCTATCGGGCCGTCGTAAGGCGCGTAGGCCAACAGCCAAGAGTGCCAGCTGTCCTTGTAGCCGGTGACTTCCGCGGTTCCAGTTTTGGCGGCGATTTTAACGACCTTGTTAAAGAGCGAATGCTTGGCCGAGCCTTCCAAAACCGTCCAGCGCAAGTCGTCTTGGATTTCCTTCCAAGTTCCAGGCTCCATGTCGCTTGTAAAAAGAACTTCCGGCTCCACAGTTTGAATAACCTCGTCGGTCACCGGATCGCGGACTTCCTTGAGCAAATGCGGCTTGTAAATCTTTCCTTCGTTGGCCACCATCGCCATTACGTTGGCCACTTGCAAGGGAGTCGCCGTGGTGTAGCCCTGACCGATTGAAACGGCCATCGTGTCGCCGCCAAGCCAGCGCTCGTGGTAGCGGCGCTCCTTCCATTCAGGCGAAGGCACAAAGCCCTTGGACTGGCTGGGCAAGTCGATTTGCGCTGACTGGCCGTAGCCAAAGATTTTGGCGTACTGGATTATTTTTTGAACGCCCAAATTTTCGCGGCCGACTTGCCAATAATAAATGTCGCAAGACTTCGCCAGCGCGTTCTTTAGGTCAAGCCAGCCGTGGCCGGGACGAAGAACCCAGCAGTGGTAGACGCGGCCGCCGTACTCAACCTCGCCCTTGCATTCGATTTTTTCTTTGGGCGAGATTGCCTTTTCGTTCAAGAGCGCGGCGGTCATTACGATTTTAAAAGTCGAGGCGGGCGGATACTGCGCGTTGACGGCTCGGTTCAAAAGCGGATTGCGCTCGTCCTCAGTCAGTTTCGCGTATTCGGCGGCCGCATTTTCGGAGTTGAACAAGTTTGAGTCGTAATAGGGATACGACACCATGGCAAGAACATCGCCAGTCGAGGGCTTTAAAACAATCATCGCGCCGATTCTGTTGCCGAGCGCCTTTTCGGCCAGCTTTTGAATTTCGGTGTCAATCGTAAGAACCAATTTTTTTCCCGAAACGGGCGGCGTGATTTTTGGCGCTTCCGAAAGCATTCGGCCTCGAACGTCAACCGTGCGCTGCTCCAAGCCGTCTTTTCCCTGCAGCAAGTCGTCGTATTGGCGCTCGATGCCGGTTTTTCCGACAACGCTTGAGCGCGAGTATCCCTTGTTGTACATAAGCGCGTATTCTTCGCGCGTGATGTCGCCGACATATCCCAGTATGTGCGAAAAGGAGCCGGTTTCGATGTAGTTTCGCATCGGCTTAGAAATCCATGTCACGCCGGGAAGGTCGTTGATGTTTTCGGCGATGTTCGAGATTGTCTTAAAGGGAACGTTTGTCTTTACGGTTATCTTGTTAAAGGAGCGGCGGACGTTTTGGGGAATCATCGCGTCGATGTCGCCTTTTTTAACGCCAAGAAAGTCAGCCAGTTTGGATAAAACCGTGTCGTAGTAGTCGCGGGGGATTTCTCCGGGAATCACTTCCACGGCAAAAGAATCGGTGTTGATGACCATCGCCGCGTTGTTGTTGCGGTCGTAGATTTCTCCGCGCTGGGCGGTGATAACCGCGTTGCGGGTGGAAACAACCTTTGACGCGCGGCGGTAGGTTTCTCCGTGAATGACCTGCATGTTGAAAAGGCGCAGGGTGTAAATTCCGCAAACCAAAGAAACCAAAAGAAAAAAGACAAAAACGACCAGCGACTTGCTTCTTGCCATCAGTCGATTCCCCTTCTTGGCGGAACAATAAAGGAGTCAAAGTTTCTCAAAAGCTTTATGACAAGCGGACAAAGAAGCGTGTTCATCGCAAGCTCCAGCGCGAACACCGAAGAGAAAATGTGGTATGAGTTCACGTAATTGGGGAACAAAAGCGACATGACGTAAATCAGCGCGGCCTTGATTAATGTGGCAAAAAAGCCCGCGATAAAATTCACGAAAAAGCTTTCGTAGTTCATCATCCTGTGCATGTAGCCGCCCAAAAATCCTACGACGGTTCGCACAAGGCAGTTCAAGCCAAAGGGGCTTCCGCTCAAAAAGTCCAGCAAGAGGCCGGACGCAAAGCCCGTAAGCTCGCCGGCGACTTTTCCGTTCCTGATTGAAAAATACAAGACGCAAAGCAAAAGAAAGTCCGGTATCGCGGGCAAAAAGAAAATGTTTGAAAGAAGCGCCGTCTCAATGAGAGCGAAAACGATCAGAATGGCGAAGCTTGAAAAATAAGACTTTATCACAGCGCGTCCCCTTCCCCGCCGTCCTTTGCCTTGTCGTTGGGCGTCTTTCGGTCAATGACCAAAACAGTCTCAAGGCGCGAAAAATCGATGATGGGGTCAAGCTCTATCGCAAGCGACGTGTCGTAGTCCAAGACTTGCACGTGCGAAATCGTTCCGATCGGAATGTCTGCGGGATAGTTTTCGTTTTCGCCGCTGGTGACGATTACGTCTCCAAAGCGCAGCTCGTCGATGACGCGCTTTTTTATGTAGCCCATTTTTAGCGGAAGCGAGTCGGAGCCGTTTCCGGTCACCAAGCCAATGTCGCGCGTGTTTTGGACGCGGGCAGAAATCGCGGAGTTGTAGTCAAAGACCGGCATGATTTGCGCGGTCGTGTAGCCAACCGTTATTACCTTGCCCACGATTCCGATGTTGCCGTTTTGAATGGCGATTACCGGCATATTCTTCCGCACGCCGTTGCGCGCGCCTTTGTTTACGACAATCGTTGAATACAAATTGTCCGCGCCCCGCGAAATTATGTTGGCGGGAAAATTCTTCACCGCAAGGCTTTGGGCAAAGTCCAGCTGCTCCTTTAGGCGGGCGTTTTCCTTTCGTATCTCGGAATTGGACCGCTGCATGTATTCGTAGTCTTTCAGCTTTTCGACAAGAATCGCGTATTGCTTTCGCAATTCCGCCAACTCCTTTACGGCGTTAAAAGAGCTTTGCGCGGCGCGGGCCACGGCGCTTATTCCGTTTTCGGCGGTAGAAAAAATGTTGAATCCGATTTGCTTGAAATTCAAGATAAAGCCGCCCGACGAAAACGACATCATCACGCCGGAAAGAACCAGCAAAAACGCGAGAAGAAATTCAGAAAAATGCAAAACGAAAAAAGGCTTTTTTTGCATTCTTTACACGTTCAAGTTGTCGTAAATAGACCTGTCGGTGGACATATCCTTAAACAATTCAAAAGCCTCGCCCGCTCCAAGCGCCACGCATTCAAGCGGGTTCTCAACCAAAATTACGGGAACGTTGGTTTCTTTTGAAATGAGCTTGGGAAGGCCCTTGAGCATCGAGCCGCCGCCCGTCATTACGATTCCGCGCTCGATGATGTCGGCGGCAAGCTCCGGCGGCGTGTGGCCGAGCGTGGCCTTGATTTCTTCGACGATGCGGTTGACCGGCTCTTTAAGCGCCTCGCGAACCTCAACGCTGTCAATCTCAAGGCGGCGGGGCAAACCGTTGTTGGAGTCGGCGCCCTTGATTTCCATCTTTTCAATGTTGCGGTCGCTTGAGGCGTTTCCGATTTCAATCTTAAGGCGCTCGGCCGTCTGCTGGCCAATCGTCAGGCCGAACTTTTGCTGGATGTGCTTTACAATCGCCTCGTCAAACTTGTTTCCGCCGACGCGGATTGAAGAAGTGATTACCATGCCGCCCAAAGAGATTACGGAAATTTCCGCAGTTCCGCCGCCGATGTCGCAAACCATGTGGCCGGCCGGCTCGTAAATCGGAATCTTTGCGCCGATGGCCGCGGCCAAGCTTTCGGGGATTACCTCGACTTCGCGGGCGCCGGCCTTTAGCGCCGCTTCGATTACCGCGCGCTTTTCGACTTCGGTGATGCAAGACGGGATTCCGATTTTCATTCTGGTCGAAGTGAAAAAGCGGTGCTTGGGTATGATTTTAGAAATGAAATACTTTATCATTTTTTCGCAGCTGTCGATGTCGGCGATAACTCCGTCGGCCAGCGGCTGCGTGGCTATGATGTTGTTGGGCGTTTTCCAAAGCATGCGCTTGGCTTCGGCGCCAACGGCCACAACTTGGTTGGTTCCCTTTTCAACCGCAACTACGGAAGGCTCGTCAATCACGATTCCCTTTCCGCGCACGTAAATAAGCGTGTTGCAAGTTCCCAAGTCAATTCCTATGTCTGTTACAAAACTGTTGAACATATTTCCCCCAAATCCTATTTTACTTATATTGCTGAATTTTTTCTAGCGCCCCAAAGTGGTTCACTTGAATTCTTAGCGTCTTTCTCCATTCCGCCCTAGCCTTTACCATGTCGCCCTGATTTTCGTATACAAGGCCCAAGCCGTAATGCGCCTCGGCGGAATTTTCGTTTTTTGCCAGAATCGCCTCAAACTCCCTTTGGGCGCCCTCAAAGTCCTTTTCTTTTATAAGAATGTTTCCCAAGAGAACGCGGCTCTTTATTATCAGCGAGTCGTCGTTTGAGCGCTGGATTATTTGGAACAAGTATTGCTTGGCCGCCGCGTTCTGCTGGGCCTTTGAATACTGCTCGGCTATCGACAAAAGCAGCGCGTCGCTTTCGCGCTTTAAAAGCGCCTCACTAAAGGCCGCGATGCTTTCCATCGTCATGTTCAGCTGCGCGTAGCTTAAGCCCAAGTATTCCGCGATGTCGTCGGCGGAATAGCCCAGCCGCTTGGCCATCGTCAAATGCTCAACCGCCAAGTCAGCGTAGTAATGGTATGACGAAATCGAGTTCTTGTAAAAATAGGCTTTTCCCAACATGTAGTGGATTTGCCCCAAAGTCCTTTTCTTGGCCTTCATCAAGGCAAGGCGCAAGCAGTGGATGGATTCTTCGATGTACGACTGCGCGTCTTGGGACTCGGTGGCCGAAACGGCAAGGTAAAAGGCCGCGTAGCCCTTGTAGACCAAAAGCGTGTTGTTGAAAGGCTTTTTTTCCAGCAAGAGCGAGCTGGTGTCGTAGACCGCCTGATAGTCGCACTGCTTCCATTTGTCGGAAAGCATTGTGATTGAAGGCGAATTGTGGATTTTTTCGGAAACCTTTTTTTTGATAAAATAGCCGGCGGTAAAAAGAACCGCGGCCGCCAAGAACGAAAAAATCAAAGCGGGCATCAAACGGCTTTTTGTTCTTATTACAAGCCTTGCGGCCTTAGACGATAGTTTCACCCGCTTTATCCCCTCGATTAAAGTCGTCCCCGTTATAAAAAAAAGCAGAAGAAACCGTAAGCCGGGTTCTGGCAACTATGAAAAATCATAGCCATAACCATCTATCCGAGTTCTTGGTCGCCCAAAAACTTTAGCGGTCTACCCGCGGCTTATGTTCCGGAAAAACAGCCGCTTCTTGACCTTGCTCCAAATGAGGCTTGCAATGCGGCGCCTGTTGCCAAGCGCCCGGTGGTCTCTTACGCCGCCTTTTCACCCTTACAATTTTCGCTTGCGCAAAAAATGCGGTATGTTTTCTGTTGCGCTGTCTGTGGAACGACGGGTTATGCAAAAATCGCAAGGCGAAGCTTGCAACTGCCGTCCTTCCCCCGGTAATTATCCGGCATTTTTTCCGGCGGAGCCCGGACTTTGCCTCACGCCCAAAGAATGTCATTATTGATTGGACGCGCGGTTATATTTCTTCTGCGTTATAAACTTATTCTTCGGACTCTTCTTCCTCGTCCTCTACTTCCTCTTCGTCCTCGTCATCGTCGTCAACATAATCGTCTTTGTTTTCGTCGATTCCGTTCTCGATGTCCTCGTCGTCCTCTTCGCCGTCAAGCAAGTCGTCGTCCAAGTCGGCAAGGCTGCCGGCGTCTTCCATAGTGAAGTATGTCTCTTCCTCGCCGTCCTTTGTTTCCTGCCAGCGCAAAATGCGGCTGCAGTAAGGGCAGAACAAGATTTCGTTTTCGTCGCGGACTTCGTTGGCGAACTGGGCGGGCAAAATCATGTGGCAGCCGCCGCATACGCCGTTCTTTACGTTTACGATGCCTTCGTTGTTGCGCAGGATTATGCGCTCAAACTTGTACTTGATTTCAGGGTCGATGTTGGGAGCCAAAGACTCCTCTTTCTTTTCCAAAGAAGCCAATTGCTTTTTAAGGCTGCCGGTTTCCTTGTCCAAAGAGGCGCGGGCTTCGTTCAAGTCCTTTTCCTGGCTCTTGATCCAGCTTTCGTCGGCCTTGATCGTTTCGTCCAGCTCGGCGAAAATCTTTTCCTCTTTTTGAAGGTCCTTGCGCAAGTCGGCTTCTTTGGCGCTGGCTTCGGAAATCTGCTTTTCGAGCGCCTCGTATTCGCGGTGGGTGGAAATGTTGTCCATTCCCTTTTCGCCCTCTTCGCGGTTCTTCACGGCTTCTTCAAGCTCTTCCTTAATGCCGTTGATTTTTTCCTTGAGCTCTTCGTACTTTGAATTTTTTTCGATGTATTCCTTTTTTAGGCGCGAAAGCAATTCTTCCTGCGAGCTTAACTGCTTTGGCACTTCTTGGATTTTAGCCTGAATCTGATACTTTTCAGACAAAATTCCCTGAAGTTTTTCCAAATTGTCAAAAACTTTTGACATGTCAAGCGTTTTTTCCATCTTTACATTCCCCTTGCGTTAATTCTAAAAAATATACAATAAAGCGAAATAAATTGCAAGGGCTCGGAACTGCTTCCAAGCCCCCGCCGCGCTCATATCTCTATGTAGTCGCGAAGTCCCGTGGCCCTTCTTGGGTGGCGCAGCCTGCGAAGCGCCTTGGCCTCAATCTGGCGGATGCGTTCGCGGGTGACGTTAAAGTAAAGGCCCACTTCTTCCAAGGTCAGCGAATAGCCGTCCTCAAGGCCAAAGCGCATTTTAAGCACTTCCTGCTCGCGCGGCGGCAGCGTGGAAAGAACGGAGCTTAGCTGTTCCTGCAAGAGCGTGTAGGCTGTCTGGTTTGCGGGATTCTCCACTTCCTTGTCTTCGATGAAGTCTCCGAGCAAAGAATCCTCTTCCTCGCCAATCGGCGTTTCCAAGGAAATCGGCTCGCGCGCGACGTTCTTGACCGTCTTTACGCGGGCGACAGGCCAGCCGAGCTGCTGGGCGATTTCGTCGTCGTTGGGCTCGCGGCCAAGCTTTTGCATAAGGTTTCGGCTTTCGCGGACAACCTTGTTGATTTGCTCAATCATGTGGACAGGAACGCGGATTGTGCGCGCTTGGTCGGAGATGCTGCGGGTGATCGCCTGGCGGATCCACCAAGTGGCGTATGTCGAAAACTTGTAGCCCTTGCGGTACTCGAATTTTTCGACGGCTTTGATAAGGCCGATGTTTCCTTCCTGAACCAAGTCAAAGAACTGCAAACCGCGGTTGGTGTATTTTTTGGCGATGGCGACGACCAAGCGCAAGTTTGCGTTGATCAAATGGTTCTTCGCCGCCTCCATCATCTTTCGGCCGCGCTCGATTTCCTTTTCCATCGTAAGGATTTCTTCGATGCTGTTCTCAAACTCAAATTCAAGGCGCACAAGGCGGCGCTCGATTTTTTGGATTTGTGAGTAAACGTCGCGGATGTCGTCGGCGTTCATGCCCAGCTCTTTTTCAAGCTTGGACCTTTCGTTTCCGATGGCCAAGCGGCGGCCCAAGCGGCGCAAGTCGGCGGGATCCTTTATGCGCAGCTGCTTCATGCGCTTTTCCTGCTTGTGCTGGTACTCCTCGATTTTTTGCTTTGCGTCGATGAACTCGGCCGAAAACTTTTCAAGCTCTTCGGTCTGGATGTCCGCCTTTTGCAAGTACGGGATTATCTTTTTTTGCAGCTTGAGAATGTCCTTGTTTTCGACAATCTTGACGTTTGAGTCAAGCTCAAAAAGCTGGCGCTTTAAAAGCATGTATTGCTTGATTTCAGAAAGTATCGGCTTAAGGCAGTCGGCGTAGGCGGACTTTAAGCGGCGCTTTTCGGCCATTTCCTCGTTGATTTCCTTTCGCGGGCGGCCGGGCTCGTGCAAGTCGATTCTGGTAAAGGCCTTTTGCGCCACCGTGAAAAATTCGGGAATCAATTTTCCGGAACTCTTGATTACGTCCTTTATGATGTTTTCGCCGCTTTCCATTTGCTTGGAAAGAATGACCTCTTCCTCGGCGGTAAGAAGGTTTTCCTTTCCGATGTCGCGCAGGTAAAGGCGAATCGGGTCGTCAGTGCCGGCGCCGTCCTTGTCTGAGCTGACCAAGCGCTTTTTTGCCGGAATCGCGGCTTCCTTTTCGGCTTGCTCGGCAATCTTGGCCTCTTGGTCTTCGGCGATGTCAACGTCGTCGTCGTCGTCAACCACAAGGCTGTCAACGTCCTCGTCGTCGGGAAGGTCCGGCGGAAGCTCTTCTTGAATCAAAATGCCGCGCCGCTCAAGCTCGGCCATCAAGGCTTCGCTTTTTTCTTGGTCGGCGACGACTTCTTGTCCCAGGATGTCGGCAATCTCGTCCCAATTGAATTCTTTTTTGCCCTTTTCTGAAAGCTTAGAAAGCAAAGAGTCAAGCTCTTCTTTATCCATTTTTTTTCCTTTTACATTTTTTGCATCTGGATTTTAATGTCCAGCTGCGAAATTTCGGAGACTAGCGCCTTTTGGTAATTTTCGTCGTCAGGAGTGCTCGGCTTGAATGATTTTAGCCGGTCGGCCAGCTTTTTTCGCTGCCGCTCCAAAGCGTTCCTTTTGACAAGCTTTATGCTGTCCCGCACCACGCGCCCGATTAAATCCTTAAAATCCGCCTCGCTTTGGCCGTTCTTCTTGGAGAACTCCCCGCTTGCGGTCACTGCGGTCACGAACCGCTGGACGTTTTCGTCGCATTGGTCTATTACAGACATAAAGGAAAAATTCCCCTGCTTGTAACGCTCCTCCATTTTTATAAATAAATCTTTCGCCAATTCGTCCTCAAAGTCATCGCTCGTCAGCTCCGCGCGCATTTTAGAATATTCTTCGGGATTGGAAAGGACAGCGAGAACGGCTCTTAGCTCAGCGTTAAGCTTTATCGGCTTGAGTTCTTGGCCTTCAGGCTGATTTGACCTAAAATCCAGACGCGATCGCGCTTGGCTGCGATTGTTAAAGTCTTTTCGGACTGCCTCCGGCTTAAGATTGAACGCCCCGGCCAACTGGTCAAGGCTCGATTCTTTCTGAATGTCCGATTGAAGCGAATCGACGTACGGAAAGAAAGCCAAGGCGGCTTTTGTTTTGTCTTCAGGAGACTCCGACGGATATTGCGCTTTTATTTTGGACAACAGATAATCGCTATCTAATATAGCATTTTGAACTTGTTTCGTCAAGGTTTCGGCGCCGAATTTTATCATGATTTCGGCGGGGTCCTTGCCGCCCTCAAGGCGTATTATTTTTGTCGTCAGGTTGAATTTTCGGCACATCAAAATCGCGCGCTTGGTGGCGTTCTGCCCCGCCCCGTCCGAGTCAAAGGACAAGAAAATCGTGTCGCAAAAGCCCTGAAGGATTTTGAGCTGTTGCTCGGTAAGGCTTGTTCCAAGCGGGGCCACGGCGTTGTCGATTCCGCACTGGTGGTAGGCGATTACGTCCATGTAGCCCTCGCACAAAATCGCGGCCTTTTTTTGGTGAATAGAATTTTTGGCAAAGTTAAAGGCGTAAAGGGTTTCCCGCTTGTGGTAGTGGGCCAGCTCCGGCGAGTTGAGGTACTTTGGCTCGCCGTCGCCCAATATGCGGCCGCCAAAAGCCACGGCCTGCCCGCCCCTGTCGAAAATCGGAAAAATCAAGCGGCCGGCGAAAATGCAAAGGCCGGGATACTTTTTGCTGAAAAGGCCGGTTTTCTCCAAGAATTCGTCGGAGTAGTTTTTTTCGTTCAGGAATTTTTTAAGCCAGTAGCGGTCGGCCGGCGAATAGCCCAGCTTGAATTTGGCCAGCGTTTCGTCGGTAAGGCCGCGGCCCTTTATGTATTCAAGAGCGTCTTTTCCCTGCGGCGTCTGCGTCAAAAAATAATGGAAGGTGCTCGCGATCCTTCCGTAGACTTCGCGGATTGTGGCCAGGTCCTGGTCCTTTTTTTCGGGAACAAAAGAGCCGCCCTCGTAAACGACTTCGATGTTGTGGCGCTTGGCCAATTCCTTTATCGCGTCCGGATAGGAAAGCTTTTCCATTTCCATTATGAACTTGACAGCGTCGCCGCCGACGCCGCAGCCAAAGCAGTGGTAAAAGCGCCTGACCGGGTCCACCGTGAACGAAGGCGTCTTTTCGTTGTGGAAGGGACAGCAGCCCCAATACTGGGAGCCGCGCTGGGTAAGGTTTGTGTAGTTGTTGACAATCGAAACGATGTCGGCGGCGGCGCGGACGCGCTCTATCGTGTCTTGCGAAATGAAGCCCGCCATCAGCGCGACGCCTTCTTGGTCTTGAAAATCGCGCCCTGCTTTACGTGTTCGGACAAGGTTTTAGTAAAGACGTGGCGGCCTTCCTTTTCGTCCATAAGCTGAAAGTAAAGGTAGTCGCTTTTTGCGGGCGCGGCCGCGGCCTTGAGCGCCACAAGGCCCGGATTGCAAATCGGGGCCGGCGGAAGCCCCGCGTTCAAATAAGTGTTGTAGGGGCTTTGGATTTTAAGGTCGTCGTAAGTTATTATGTCGGGATGAGGCCGGCCCAAGATTTCGGTTATGACATACTCGACGGTGGCGCATGAATACAAGCCTATTCCGCGCTCAAGGCGGTTGGAAAAGACGCTTGCGATGAGCGGCGCCTCTTCCGGCGAACGGTACTCGCGCTCGATTATCGAAGCGAGCGTAACGACTTGGTTGAGGCGAGCCTTGTCGTTCAACAGCGCCGCCAGAGCCGGAACCTGCTCGGCCTTTTTGTAAAAGTTTTCGCGCATGATTTTTACGACTTTTGCGGCGGCGCTTTTTGGCGCGAGCGAATAAGTGTCGGGAAACAAAAAGCCTTCCATGCCGGCGGCGGCGTTAACAAAGTCTTGGGCTGAGCAAATGCCCGCGCCGTCAAGGCGGGCGGCGATTTTTGTCACGGTCAAGCCTTCCGGGATTGAAACGGAAACAAGCTCCTCGTGGCCCGCCGAAAGTTCCTTGTAAATGGCGGCCGCGTCCATCGAGCTGGAAAGGTCGGCCATGCCGCTTTTCACGACAAAAATTTCTGGGCTTTCCTTTGTTACAAAGGCCGCGATCTTTGGGAAGCGGGCCAGCGCGTAAAAGGCGGCGGCGCTTTTTATGATTTTTTGCTTTTCCAAAAGGGCGGCGACTTTTTTTGCCGTGTCGCCCTTCTCCACTTTGAGCCGCAAATTCACTTGCGCTTCGGGAAGGTCGCGCGCCGCCGAAAGAAACCTCAGCCCAAAGAAGAGGCCAAAAAAGGCCGCCAAAAGAATTATTAAAACTCCAAAAAAGGCTGTCGCCAATTTGCTAGAACTTTTCATTTTTGCAGCATTCCTCTACTTCGTCTATTGACATGCAGGCGTACACTTTGTTTTGAACTTCCCTTGCAAATTGTCGCAAGGCCATCGGAATCTTGTCTTGGTTTTGGCGGATTACGGACGCCAAGGACTTTAACTCTTCGCAAGTGAAATTATAGGAAAGCGCGAACGGTTCGTTTGTCATAGCTCGATCTCCGTCCGCTCCACGGCCAACTTAACGTTGACAGCCTTGCGCGCGATGAATTTGGCGTACCACTGGGCCGACTGCAAAATCGAGTTGAGCTTTTTGTCGGAATGCGACGGGTCGTGGTGGAAAAGGTAAAGGTTCTTGACCCCCATCTCGGAGGCAAAGTCCACGGCGTAGGCAAAAGGCGAATGTCCCCAGTTGATTTTTTCGACCGCCTCCCCCAGCGTGTATTGGGAGTCAAAGCAGGCGACGTCCGCGTCCCTGAAGACTTTTTCGACAAGGGGGTCGTGAATGTGGCTTTCGATGTAAAGCTCCATGTCTGTGGCGTAGATGAATTTCTTTCCGTCCTCGCGAATGGAATACGAATAGGACGCGCCCGGATGGCACATCTTGCAGCAGTTCACCTTTACGCCGGCCACCTCAAATTCCGTTCCCGGCGTAATCGCGTAAAAATTCATCCGTTGCTTTACCGAGCTGAATTCCACGGGAAAAAACGGCGGCCTCATTTGCCGGGCCAGGCATTCCGCCATGTTGGAAAAGGGCGAATAAATGTCGAGCGTCACTTCAGGATTAAAGATTGGCGCGAAAAACGGGAAGCCCTGTATGTGGTCCCAGTGCAAGTGCGAAAGAAGAATAGTGTACCTTTTGCTTTTGGGGATGGGCGTGTTTGCGGCCAAGCCCC
Organism: uncultured Spirochaetaceae bacterium; assembly: GCA_902799965.1. GTDB lineage: Bacteria > Spirochaetota > Spirochaetia > Treponematales > Treponemataceae > Treponema_D. The sequence goes on along the minus strand of CADCCO010000001.1, from coordinate 63,430 downwards.
GAATGCCGCTGCCCGCGTCAAGAATGAGGTTGCCGCCGCTTTTGGAAACGATTTGGACGCAAGGCGTGTTTCCGCCCACAGTGCCGTAAATGCTTTGAGGAAGGGAGGACAAAAATTTTTGGCGCGCGTCGGGGCTTTTTATGTCGGCTTCCCTAATGCGCATGACCGCGGCGTTTATCTTGGCCTGAACGTCCTCCGCGGACAAAGGCGCGGGCAAAGAGCCACGCGTTCCCCAAAAAACAACTTTCAACTTTACAGCTCCAAATCGCGAGTGATTGGAAGATTGTGTTCGTGCAAAAACTTTTGTTCGTCAATTTCTTTTTGCGAGCGCTTTCTTCCGCAGTTGATTCCCTTGCAGCTTTTGCCCTCCTCTTCCCAAGAAGAGCGGCTTTCCAAAATCCACGGCCAAAAGGGATATGTGGAGCATTGGACGGGCCTGACCTCGTAGGCAAGGCAGCCATTTTCTCCCCACAGGACGCAGTCGTAGTTCTTTTTTTCCAAAAGAGCCAGCGCCTCCCTGTTTCCGTAATACTGGACCCAGCGGCAATATTTTTTTATGAAATCATCCTCACTGATTTTAAAGCATTGTGAGAGTCTTGTCAAATCATTTTTGGAAAGATAAACGACGCCGGGAGAGATTCTGCAACAGTCTGAGCAGCGTTGGCATTCAAAGGAAAGTCCATTTTTGTAAAAGCAGTTATCGTCAGACAAAGTTCTAATTAAAAGTTTGTGGGGAGTGAAGGATTCGAACCTACGAAGGCTTAGCCAGCAGATTTACAGTCTGTCCCCTTTGACCACTCGGGAAACTCCCCAAAAAGCTGCCTGTAGGATTTGGACCCACGACCCCGAGATTACAAATCACGTGCTCTACCAGCTGAGCTAAGGCAGCATACGTTTTCACAAACGTGAGTGTTATCTTATTCTTTTTTGGAAAAAGTGTCAAGGGCTTTTGCCCTTTATTTTTGAATTTATTTTCTGCGCTTGCGGGTCTGGCTTATCGTAAGGTTAATCGTTTTTTCGACTTCCATGCCGGCGGCCAAGTCCACGTCCCAAATCAAGGCGGTCACAAAGGTTCGGCTTTCGTTTTGCAAAATGTCGGTGTCCATGTTGCGCCTTTTGAACGTTACGGGAAAATAAGTGGCTCCCGCCTCTTCGTTGGGCGTGAACACAAAGGACATATTGGAATTTTCGTCGCTGATTTGGACGGCCGAAACGTTTTGCGCGATTCCATCCTTGAACAAGTCGCGGCAGGGCTCGGCGCTGCTTCCAGTGACCACGTTTTCGCCGGAAACGATTTCAATTTTGTAAGGCTTGCTGTCGGGGTTCAAAAGATAGAGTTCGGCAAAGTTGGACTCCACGGCGAATTTTCCCTGAACGGCCACCGGGCCTTCGTTCTTTAAAATGTATTGGACGGTAATTCCGTTTGACTTTACGGCGTAATTCTTTTTTAGAAGAATCGGCTGGTCCAGCGTCGAGAATTTTGTCCGCGCCTCAAAGCGGATTTCCTGCTTTTGGCTTGAAAAGAAAGTCTCTTGGTAGCGCTTGGCCGAAAACATTCCGTTCCTGCACGGCTCGCCCTTGCAGTATTTTTTTGCCTCTTCCGCCTCAAACAAATGGTCCACGAAAATGCCGCGGTAATAGTTGTCGTCCAGGCCGTCGTATTTTTTGGCGCGCGAAATGTTGTCGGCGTAGTTTCCGCCGGCCTTGAGCGAGTCCAGCTCGAATATCGATCCGCCTTCCCTGCCCACGCAAACATTGCATTTTTCCAAGCGGCAAACGTATTCGTTAAAGCCGTCGCCGTTGTAGTCGTAGCTTGTGACCGACTCCTTGAAAGAAGAGCATTCGCGGGCCAGTCGCTCCGCCTCGGACAGATTTTTGTACGCGTTCTGGCGTTCGGCGAACGAAGCCAGCTCGTTTGACGCGCGGCAAACATAGGCCTCTCCGCTTTGCGCGGCCAAAAGAAAGGCGCGCGCCGCGGTCTTTCGCATTTTGTCGCCGTGGCACTGGCTTACCAGCATGCTCACGTCCATCATTCGGTCAAAGAGCGAGCGGCTGGCCTTGTAGGTTTGCAAAAAGTCGTAAACGCTGACCGGATAGTTTTCGGGCGTGGCCGCGCTTTCGTAAGGGGTAACGCACCAGCGCGCGATTTTTTGGTTTATGCCGGAATGTATGAAGGCTTGCGCGAACGCCTGCGATTCCTTGGCGCAATTGTAAGGCAGGTCAAAGGCGCAGTCGCCGGAGCTTTTGGCGCAGGAGATGAATTCTTCCCTGAACTGCTTGTCAAAAAGAGGCGCGGCGCTTTCCCTGTCAAAGAAGACCGAAACGCACCTGTCCGCGCCTTCGTTGTCCGAGCCGGCGGCGGCCTCCTTGTAAGCGTAATAAAGCCTGGCAAAGCTGCTCTTCCCGCTTTCGCCGCCTTTTGGAAGAAGCTCCGAGTCGACGGGAAGAATGACGATTGACTTTCCCAAATTGTTCATTACAATAGGCAAAAAGGCTTTCTTGACTTGCCGCAAAAGGCTTTTGTCCAAAAGCGCGTATTCCAAATTCGCGGCGGCGAAGGTCGAAATCAGCGAAGGGTCCCAGCTGTCGCAAAAAAGGAAAACGCCGCGCGGCCTCTTGCCGAAATTCTGCCTAAGCGAAACGGTCAGCTTTTCTATTTGGGCGGCGCGGTCGGCCGGCAAAATCAGCGGGAAAAGCGGATTGTAGTAGCCGCCGCCGATAACCTCGACTTGCTTTCGCGCGGCGAGGTTTTTTATCAAGTCCAGGAATTCCGGGTTTTTCTTTTTGAAGAATTCGATTTGCCTTCCGGTGAAGAAGAAAGAGAATTTCAATTCGGGGTTGGCGAACAAGAGCGCGCCCAAAGGCTTGTAGACGCTTTTGTAAGCCGCCTGGTAAGAGGAGTCGTCTTGAAATTCTGTGGCCCGGCCGGCATAGCCAAGGCAAATGCGAAGAATGGACATCTTGAGCTAGCTTAATATTTTATACCAATTCCGCCAAAATTTAAAGTCTTTTTTGCGCGGAATTTCAACAATATGTTCTCCGTCATCCGAATTTTTGTATTGTATGGTCTTTTGCTTTTTGGGAACAAGGGCTATCAAGCCTTTTGGGCAGGCCGAAACGCAAGAGCCGCAGCCGCAGCATTCGTTGGTGACGGCGGCCGTTCCGTTTTTGATTATGATCGCGCCCTGGGGGCAGGCAACGGCGCAGTCGCCAAAGCCGATGCAGTCAAACTCGTTTTCGGTCAGCGAGCCGTAAGTGTTGGCTATCAGGGCGCAGTTGCGCGCGCCGTTGTATTCAAGGCGGGGAACTTTTTCCTTTTGCGGGTCGTTCAAAACCACCGCCCTGCTTTCCGAAGACTGAACGTTGTTGTCAACGGTTCTGAATATGTAGTTTTTTTCAAGCGGAGAAAAAAACAAGTCCGTGTTTTGAAGAATTTGCTTTTTGACCGCCGGCAAGAAAATGTTCGCCACGACTACCGCAAAGAGACAAATTATCAGCAAGAATAAAATCGACAAAAATATTTTTAAAACCATTTTTCAACGCCCGCGTTAATCCAAGAAATGTTCAGCGCGTAAAGCGCCAAAAGCAAAACCGCCATGCACAAAAAGACCGAAATCTTTTGCCAAAAACTGTCGGTGTTTTTTCCGCCGACCATTTTGCTGGTGAATGTGTACAAGAGAGGAATCAAGGCGCAATAGCCAATCCAGCAGGAAATGTCTATGACGATGGCGCCCACCAGCGTGGGGCTTTCGCTCAGCGCCAAAAGAGCCGAAAGATACGAAAAGGCGAATTCCGCCGCCGGCTTTTTTGTCGTAAGCTGGACTATTATTTCAAAGAAGGCGCTGAACGCGGCCCAAACGATGAGCGCGGCCAAAGGCGCCAGCTCCGAAAGCCCCATAGGAACCAAGAGCAGCTTGTCAATCGAAAAAGCCAGCGACACCGTAACCAGCGAGCAAGCCAAAGACTTGAACGCTATCGGCGCGAATTTTTTTCTGGAAAGGCTCATTTCCGCCTCTTGAAGGATTCCTATTCCGTAGACAAGAACGGCGGAGCAATGGATTGTGTAAAAGAAAAGAGCGCTAATTATTGTCATCGACGGCCCCCGACTTTTCAAAAACGTTCATTCTGCTTTGCGCCGTAAGCAAAACCGCCATGCACAAAACCAAAAGCAAAAGCGCGCCCGGTATCGTCGCAAAAAACGAAAGAAACGAAGTCTTGTACGAGTCGAACAAGAACGCCTCCGCGATTCCGCCCGGCGCCGGAAGGCTTATCGCTCCGTAGCCCAAAACGTCGCGGACAAGGAAGAAGAAAAAGGCGAAGGCGCTTGCCTTTAGCGAAAGGGACAAATTTTGCGCGGTCGTGGGCGCGGGCTTTGAAAAAACGCTTCCCAGCAAAAAAACGGACGCGGCCGGAAGGTAGACCAAAAAGCTTAGCGAAAGCGCGATTACCGGCGAATAAAAAACCAGCGCCTGCTTGAAAAGCGTGGCCAAAAAAAACACGCAGGCCAGCGAAAGAATTTCCTCAAGGCCTCCCAAGTCCAATTTTCGTACGAGCGAGTTAAAGGCGCCCGCGCCCGCCAAAAGCAAATTCAATTCGACTATGAGCGGGATTCCGTAAGCCAAGCGGCCGGGCGCTACGGCCAAAAAGGCGAACGAAAGCGCGATAAAAACAAAGTAAACGTTCTTTTTCATTTCTTTACCCCTTCGGCCGCTTGGCGGGCCGCGAGGCTCGCGCTTTGGGCGACTTCGCCGGCGATTTTGGCCCAGTAAAGGCTTTGACTGTCGTTTTTGGCGTCCTCAAGCGCGCGAGAGACGGAATTGTTCGTGTAGGCCGCGCCCATGAATTCCGCCTTGCCGTCGCGGACGACAAAAACCGCCGGGAGCGGGCCCCAATAGCTTGAGGCGCGCATTATAAGCGCCTGGCATTTTTTAGTCGGCTCGTTCTTTTTTACAAGCTCAAAGCAAGCCGCGCTTGAAGAAAAGCTTGAGTCAATCTTCAGCATTTTTCCGCACTGCCATTCGCTTGGCGGAAGGACTTGCTCGACGGCGGCGCGAAGGCCCCGCTCCCAGCTCTTTCTTCCCAAAACGGCAAAAAGGGCCAGCGTCAAAAAGAAGAGCAAGAGCGTTCCGGTAAAAACGCCCGCCTGAATCAATTGTTTTTTGGCGCCCTGGTTCATCGCGCTTCCTCCCCAAGCTTTGCGGCCAAGAGAGCCGAAAGCTTTTTCTTGAGGCTTTTGTTTTCAGCGGCTTGCAGGGCCGGAGAGATTATGTTTCCGAACAAAATGGTCAAGGCCGCGCCGGCGGGCGAAGTTCCCGTTCCGCAAAAGGCAAAGGCGATGACTGAACAAATCAGCGCGTAGGCGGTCTTTCCCGGCAGGGACAAGGGATAGGTTCCCGGCCATTGGAGCAAAAAGACCGACGCGAACAAAAGGCCGCTTGAAAGCATGGCCAAAAGCACGTCGCCCCCCATTGGCGGAGCGCCCGTGAACAAAGGCGAAACGAATTTTACCAAGGCGAAATAGGCCAGCAAAAAGCAAAGCGAGGCGGACGGCCTCTTTAAGTCAAAGGCAAAAAGAAAGAGCGACGAAAGCATCGTCCAAAAGGCGAACCTAAAGGCCGGAACCGCGGCGCGGGTGTCCCAAAAAAGCGAAACGTAGCCGTTGGGAATCGAAACGCCAAAAAGGCTGAAAACGTTGTCGTTCAAAAAGAGCGTGATTTTTTCGTCAACGCCGTTGGTCAGCATAGCGCCGTCAATCAAGGCCAAAGACGGGTTCTTTGCCGCCAAGTCCGCGCCGCCGATCAAAAAAGACCCGAACGACGTTCTTCCCATGAACCAAGCCGCGGCGACTGTAAGGGCCACCGGATTTATCCAAGAAACGCCTGTCTGGCCGAATACGACCCTTGTGGCGTACATGAAAATGAAGGTGATGAAAAAGACGCTTGCCGGCGGATAGTCGGCCGGAAGGAAAAAGCCGGTCAGCGTTCCGGCGAAAAGAGAGTACGACAAGGCCAGCCTGCGGCTTTGTTTTTTGAAAATCGCGTCCGCCTCGCTCAAGGCGCAGCCGAGAACCGCGCAAAGAATAATGGCCAGCGACTTCCAGCTTTGCGTGACAAAAAGCATCGCCAGCTGAGGAAGCAGCGCCGCCAAGAACAAAATCGTTCTCAGCGAATTTGACTTTGTGAAATCGTTGAAAGGAGCGGTTGAAACTTTGCTATACATTTTGCCTGTCCTTTAGAATCTTTACTATTTCGCTTAGCGGCAGCTTTGTGGGGCAAACCGAATCGCAAACGCCGCACTCTATGCACAAGAGGCTTGAGCGCGAAAAGTCTTGCGGCGTTTTTACGCCCTTTACAACAAGGGCGTAAATGATGTCAGGGTAAATCTTTGCCGGGCAAGCGTCGCGGCATTTTCCGCAGCCCACGCAAGTGGCGTTGGAATAGTCCGCCGCGTCGGTTCTTGAAACAAAGGCGACGCTCTTTACGGACTTGGAAACAGGCGTTTCAAGCGACGGAACCGAAACGCCGCGCAAAAAGCCGTTCACGATTATCTTTCCAATCTTCTTTGTTTCCAATCCCAACTGCTTGGCAAGGTTTTCAAGGCTTTCTCCGACGCAAACCTTGAGCGCGGCGCTGGACTTTAGGCAGTCGCCGAACGCGTGGACAAAAACTTTTTCCACCGGAATGTTGTGAATCAGCGCGTCCGAAAAAAGAGCGAGCGTCTCGGATTCAACAAACAGAGAGCCGTTGATTATGTCGCGCTCGCTTTCCGCCGCCTTGAAAAGCTTTTTATAGCGGGCGCAAAGGATTTCCTTTTTTCCGGCCGGGTATTCGCGCGTGTCCATAGGAAGAAGAACAAAGCCTTCCTCGTTTCTAAGGGGCATGAGAAGCGTTTGGATTTTCACGTCGCTTTTGGCGTAGGCAAGGACGACTTCCTTGGTCTTCATCACTTCTTTCAGAATCTCAATGCCGGCGAGAATTTTATCAAAATGCGAGCGGGCCAAGGCGGAGTCCGTTTGGAACGAGGGGTCCTCGTCAAAAAGGCGGACAAAAACGCGCGGCTCAGGGGCCTGCATGGCGGCCTTGATGTCGGCGCAAAGGGAGCGCGGCTCGCGGATCGAGAATGTGTTGACCACGCCAAGCGCGCTGATTCTGTTCAGAATGGACTGGCTGCCCCAAGAGCGCCAATCGAAGGCGTTTTGAGCTTTTCCTGTGTGGGAAAAGCGGCCGTTAAGCTTTATCTCTATCGCCGGCGAAAAGCGGCCGTCGCTTGCGGAGCAGTTCCTTATTCCCAAAACAACGCCGGGAATCGGAGAGTGAATTTTGGCGGCGTCGCTTCCGGCCGGGTCTTCGGCTATTACCTGCCCTTCCTGGACGCGGTCTCCCGCCTTTACAAGCGGCGAGCAAACCACGCCTTTTTCTTGCTCCAAGGCAATCAAAACCTTGCGGGGCAAAAAGGCGGTCGCCACGCTTTGTATTGTGTCTTTTTTCTTTGTCGAAAAATCAAGCCGCATATTTTCCTCTAACTAAAACCATCTTGTTAAAATAAAGCGCCAAGGCGCAAAAAAGCGGAAGCAGCGCCGCAAAAAGCAAAGCGGCGGCAAGTCCCGCTCCGGAATCTTCGGAGCCGCCCGAAGAGTAAAAGGCGCCCCGTTTTTTGCCCTGCGCCTTCCAAAGCTTTTCAAGCGCCGGGTACGGAAGCGCGTCGATTTCGCCGTCCGCCTTTTTCCTAAAGTCCGCGTCGTAAACCATCAAAAGCTCTTTCTTGCTTTTAATCGCTCCGCCCTCTTTTTGGTAGTGAAGCATTTCAACGCGCTCGCCCTCTTGGGGAGCGGCTGGCCTTTTTTTGCCAAGCGGCGCGTACGGAAAAGACAAAACATTCCAGCGGTTGACGTAATAGTCTTCAATCGTCGGAAAGGACTTTTTGTCCGTTTTATTATACTCTGTTGGCGCTGGAAAAAACAAGCCCCTTTTGGAGCCGGAAGAAAGAAAGTCCGTTCCAGCGAACAAAAGGACCAAGAGCAAGAAAATTTCGGCCGAAACAAAAAAGGATTTTTTTATAGTCTGAACGCCGACGTTGCCGGCCATGCGGGCGCTCAAAACCAAGACCGGCAAAAAGCGCGCCTTTTTTTCTTTTTGAGCCTCATAATTGAAAAGCAGAAAAACCAGGCAAAGCGCGGCGGCCAAATTCAGGATGAAAAAAAGAGAGCGCAAAAAGCCCGCCCCTATCGAAAGCAAAACCGCGGCCGCCATAAAGGCCAGCGCGAATCGGTTGGTCGCGACAAAAGCCAAGGCGCCTTTTCTGCGCCAAACCCGCTGGCACAAGTAGAGCGCGTAAAGCTCAAGGCAAACCGCCGCCGCCGCCGCGTAAAAGGGATTGCAAAAAGCGTAGAATACGGCGGGAAGCGCCGCCGCAGAATAGACGGCCTTGTTTTTGGCGCAAAACAAAAGAGCCAAAAAAGCCAAGAGGCAAACCAAGGGCGTAAAATAAGGAAAGGCGGCGCTGCTTCCCAAAACAGCGTCCACATGAAAGCTAGACTGCAAAAGGCGGACGGCGTCGGCCGCCTGGCGCGCGAATTTGTCGGGCACGTAGTAAATTCTGGCCGTCTTGTCGCGGTCAAAAAAATAGGCGGCCTTGCGCGCCTCGTAGTCCGAAAAAAAACCGCCGGCCTGCTCGGACTTTTGCGCCTCAAGCGAAACGCAGCCCGAACAGCCGCGCTCGTCCAAAAGGTTTTCGACAAGGCCCTTTTCTGTGTCCACGGGAACTGAAAGCGTCGTGTAGCCCTTCCACAATTTTGAGACGGGCGCGCTTTTGCACAAAAAAAGAATCAGGAGAAGGACAAGGGCTGAGGCCGCCGGCGCGGCGATTTTTTTCAACGCTTCCATAGGCTACAAGACCGCGAACCCCAAGCCGATGAAAAATCCGAGAATCGCGCCAAAGACGACTTCCATCGGGCGGTGACCAAGTATTTCTTTTATCGGCTTGTAGTCTATGACTTTTTTTTCCGAAAGCTCGTTGCCAAGCTCGTTTATCTTTCTGGCCTGCAAGCCCGACGAGCGGCGGACTCCCAAAGCGTCGCGAATCGTCACCATCAAAAAGCAAAAGGCCAGCAGGAACACGTCGCTGGAAACGCCAGACCTAAAGCCGACGCAAGTCGTGAGCGTCGTTACAAGCGCCGTGTGGCTTGAGGGAAAGCCGCCGGTGCGCCAAAGAAGGCTTTCGGCGAGCGCCTTGAGAGAATGAATTTTTCCGGAAAAAAGCCCGATTATTGTCTTTATGAATTGGGCGGAAAACCAACTGAACAAGCAGGCTTGGAAGACTGGGTTTGTGAGAATTTCCGCCAATACTTTCTTTCCGAAAAACATTCTGCCATTTTAGCGCAAAACCGCTCCTTGCGCAAGACAGATGTTCGCGATAAAATGGCGGAATGGAGCGGACGGAATGGACTTTGGGCGCGGACGACGCGGGGCGCAGGCTTGACAGAATTTTGCGCAGGCTTTTGGCGGATAATTCTTACGGCGCCGCCATGTCCGCGCTAAGGAAGGGCCTTGTCCGCCTTAACGGAAAAAAAGCCGCCGCCGACTGCCTTACAAAAGAGGGCGACACGCTTTCAGTCGCAAGCTTTTTGCTGGCCCAACAATCGGCGCCCGCCAGCGCCCCTGCCGCTTGCCCCTACCCGATTGTTTTCCAAAACGAGCATTTGCTTTTCATCGACAAGCCGGCGGGCGTTCCCGTCCACGGCCAAGGCTCGGCGGCGGAATTCTTTGCAAGCCAAAAAACGGCGGCGCTCGCCTTTGTTCCAGCGCCCCTGCACCGCTTGGACAAGGGAACCAGCGGCCTTTTGGCGGTCTCTAAATCGCTTGCGGGCGCCCAGTGGTTTTGCGCCAAAATCCAGTCGCATGAAATAAAAAAGTTTTACTGGGGAATAATTTGCGGTCGCCTTGACCGCGAGGAAGAATGGAATGACGAGCTGGAAATCGGCGGCGCCAAAAAGGCCGCGCGGACAATCGCCACGCCCCTAAAGAGAAGCGCGATTGGCGGCAAGGAAATAACGCTTGTTCAGTTCCAAATATTCACGGGGCGAAAAAGGCAGATAAGGGCCCAGAGCGCCGCGCGTGGCCGGCCGATTTTGGGCGACGTTCGCTTTGGCGGCTTTCGCGCGGAGAACGAGATTTTGGCCGGCGGCGAGGACAAGCTTTCCAGCGGCGGCTTTTTCTTGCGCTCGATGCGGATGGAATTTCCGCCCAACGATTTGGGCCTTCCGGGCGCGATAGAGGCGCCCGTTCCGCAAGATTTCCTTGCTTTTTTCGACGAGTCGCGCTAAAATATTCTTGATGGGATTTTCCGACTTTTTGAACAAATTCAAGAACATTCAAGTGTACGCGCTGGTCGGCGAAAGCGGAACCGGAAAAAGCTTCAAGGCCAAGCTTTTGGCGCAAAAGTACGGCATTAACGCGATAATCGACGACGGCCTTTTGATTGTCGACGACAAAATCTTGGGCGGAAAGTCGGCCAAAAGCGAAAAGACATACATGGGCGCCGTGCGCGTGGCCGTCTTTGACGACAAGGAGCACCGCGACGAAATAGCGCTCAAAATTCGGCAGAACAAATTCAAGAAAATTCTTTTGATCGGAACGTCGGAAAAAATGGCGATAAAAATCTCCACGCGCCTGCAGCTTCCGCCCCCGACAAACATAATCAAAATCGAAGACATCGCCACGCGCGAGGAAATTGACAAGGCGATTCGCAGCCGCCAAATTGAAGGCAAGCACGTCATTCCCGTTCCGTCAATCGAAATAAAGCGGAACTATCCGCAGATTTTCTACGACTCGATGAAAGTCTTTTTCAGCAAGGGCGGGCCGCTTTCGCGCGTGTTCAGAAAAGGCGGAAAGGAAGTTTTTGAAAAGTCGGTCGTCCGTCCGGAATTTTCAAAGAAGGGCCGCGTGTCGATCAGCGAAGCCGCGCTGACCCAAATGACGATGCACTGCGTGGGCGAATTTGACCAAAACATCCGCGTTCGCAAAATCACGATTAAGACGAACGCGCGCGGCTACAAAATCATAATCACTGTCGACGTGCCGTTCGGAAAGCAGCTGACCGGCGAGGTCTACAAGCTGCAGCAATACATCATCGACAACATCGAAAAGTTCACCGGCATCTTGATTGAAGAAGTTAGCATCATCATTGATAAAATCACGCGCTGAAAAAACGCGTGATTTTTTCTACAAGACTGCGCTTTCTTCTCGGATTTGTGGGTTGCGGGATCTTCTTCTTCTGCGGCGGCGGGGCTTTCGCTCGCCCTCGCCTTCCGCTCCGGCCGAGCCCTCCCCGCTCTTTGGCATCCGAATGTTCACGCCGATTTCGCGCAGGGCGCTTCTAATCGCGTACTCAAGCTCGCTTCGCTGCGGGTTCATCGGAAGGACAAAGCGTCGGCATTCATCCCAAGTCTTGGAATACAGTTCGCCCGCAGAATACTTTTTTTCAATTTCCTTTTTCCAGTCGGTCAAGGACAAGATGAAGTCTTTGATTAGGAACACCAATTTTTTTCCAAGCCGCGCCTCCTTGTCAATCGCGTTGAGCGCGTCCAGCTTTTTTAGGTTTTCCATGTAGGACTTTTCAAACTTTTTGTCGCTGAAAATGAATTCCGTGGCGGCCGGCTGCAAGGACATGTACAAGTCGGTGTCCAAGGCCTCGCTTACAATGTCAAAGGCGTGTCCGGAATTTATGATTTTAAGCGTCTCTTCGGTAAGGCGCGAAGGCGACACGGGCGTAAGCAAGGCCGCGCTCTTCCTTATCTTGTGGCGGAGAGTCCAGCTCATCTTGCAGCCGGTGGTGGCCGAATACTTGACGGCGCGAAGCATGCGCACAGGGTCTTCGACAAAGATTCTGTCCAAGGGAATGACCGGCCGCAAAACGCCCTTTTTTATGTCGCGGGCGCCGCCAACGTAGTCTATGATTTGCTCTTGCAAGGGGTCGTAGTAAAGCGCGTTCAAGGTGAAGTCGCGGCGCATCACGTCTTCGTCCATAGAGCCAAAATCGTTTCCTATAGAGCCTTCCGCCGTGGAGCGAAAGGTGCTGACTTCAAAAATCTTTGGGCCGAAAAAAACGTGGACCAAGCGGAAGCGCCGCCCGATTATGCGGGAATTGCGGAAAATGCGCTTTATCTTTGAAGGCGTAGCGTCGGTGGTAATGTCAAAGTCTTTGGGCGTGTTGCCCAAAAGCAAGTCGCGGACGGCTCCGCCGACGATGTAGGCCGAAAATCCGCTGTCCTTTAGGCGGCGGATTATGCCTATCGCGTCCGGGTCGATTTTGCTTAATGGTATTTTATGCTCTTCTCTTGTATAGACTACGGCCTTTTTTACAGGATTTCCGTTCTTGTCTTTTCCGTAACGGTACAACATTATGTTCTCTTCTCCATCCAAGCGAGCGCGTCGTTCATGGCGTCTTCGCCGTCAAGCTCGTTGAAAATTTCGTGGCGGTCGCCGGGCCAGACGCGCTCTGAAACGTCAAGCATTTCGTTGGCCTTGTAGGCGGCCAAAAGTTTTTTGATTGTCTTTCCGTAGCCGCCGACCGGGTCATCCGAGCCGTAGGTCAAGTAGACCGGCAGGTTTTTTGGAATCGCCTTGATCGCCTTGGGGGCGTGAATTTGGTAAAGGCCGCCGACAAGCTCGCAAAAGAATTCCGCGGTGGGAACAAAGCCGCACCATTGGTCGGCCTCGTACATCTGCACGTTGAACTCGTTTTTGCTAAGCCAGTCAAAGGCGCTTTTGCGGGGCTTGGGAACGCGGCTGTTGTAGCCAAAAAAAGCCAAGTTCGCGTCCAAGACGGACTTGCGCTTTTTTCCGAGCAAAAGCGCGTTCAGGCCAAAGGCGGCCTTGGCCATTGCCATATAGGCGCGGCGGGGGCCGGCGGTTCCGCACAAAACGGCTCCGTCAATTTCCTCCCCGTATTTTTCGATGAAATTCTGCGAGACAAAAGAGCCAAAGGAGTGGCCGAGCAAAAAGCATTTTTTTTGCGGGTAGTCGGCCTTTAGGCTTAGAATGATTTCAAGCAAGTCGTCGGTAACGGTGTCAAAGCCCTTTTTGTCGGCAAGGTAGCCGAATTTTCCGGTTCCCAAGGCTTCGGCCCTTTGGGCGGTCCTTCCGTGGCCCCGCTGGTCGTGGGCGCAAAGAACCCAGCCGGCTTCGGCGAAAATCGAGCCCATTTTGTCATAGCGCAAGGCGTGCTCCGCCATTCCGTGGCAAAGCTGGACGACTCCCTTTATCTGGTCGTCGGGAATCCACCTCATTACGTGAACTTCCGTTCCGTCTTTCATAGTTTGGTAAAAGCTGTTGGTCGTCATAATTGCGCCTCCGCGAGATATGTGATAATATAACTTTCATATGAATTTTTCAAGCGTCCTTGCGGAAAAAATGCTTTTTGGCGGAAAATGCCTGGCAAAGATTGGCGGAAAGAGCGTCATGGTTGAGGGAGCCCTTCCCGGAGAAAGGCTTGAAGTCGAGATAACGAAAAGCCTTCCCGACTACGACGAGGCAAAAGTCGTTAAAGTTTTGGAGCCCTCGCCCCATCGCGCCGCGCCCGCCTGCCCCCTTTGCGGAAAATGCGGCGGCTGCGACTTTATGTTCATAGAGTCCGACTTTCAGACCGAACTGAAAAAGAAAGTTTTGGCGGACTTGGCAGAACGCGCCGGCCTTGAAATTCCCCAAATTCAAGTTTTGGCCGGAGAGCCCTTTGGCTACAGGAGCCGCTTTCAGCTTCACGACGGCGGCCTTGAAGAAAGGAAAAGCAACAATGTCGTTCCTATAGAAAACTGCCCGGTCGCCGTTCCCCAGATAAACGAATGGCTAAAGGCCACGCCGATGGAAGAGCGGCCAAAAGGCCGCGGCCTCCTTTTTGCCTGGAAGAGCGCCGAGCCGGAACTGTCGTTCGCGCTGGATTCGCCCCGCGCGCCTTCAAACGAAGGAAAGCCCCAAAATTCCGGCAAAAACAAGGGAAAAAAGCGCGGAAACAAAAAGCCGCCTTCCCGCTTTGAGGGAATCGCCCAAGACGCGCAATGCCCGGTCCAAATCGAGCTTTGCGGAAAGAAAATCCTCTTTGACGCGCGGGGCTTTTTTCAGTCCAACATAGCGCTTTTGGAAAAGGCCGTTCCCCTCATAATGGAAGGCTTGGCCGGAAAAAACGCCTTGGACTTGTATTCCGGCGCGGGAACTTTCAGCGCCTTTTTGGCGGACAAGTTTGAGAACGTAGTCATGGTTGAGCAAAACCGCCTTTCGCTTGTTTACGCCGAGCGCAATTTGGCCGGCCGCCCCCACGAAAGCTACGGAATAAGCGGCGCGGACTTTGCCAAGCGGAACGCCAGGCTTCTTTCGGAACGGCTCGGCGGCTTTGACGCGCTGGTGGTCGACCCGCCAAGAAGCGGAATCGAGCGCGAGGCCTTGGACTGGATTTGCGAAAGCGGGATTCCCGCGATAAAATACCTTTCATGCAACCCCAGCACGCAAGTCCGCGACCTAAAGCGCCTGAGCGAGGCCGGCTACAAAATCGAAGAATTTTGGCTGTTGGACTTTTATCCGCAGACCAGCCACCTAGAAAGTTTCTCAACTTGTATCAAAAAGTAGACATTTTATGATAAGGAAGGCGGTGTTAATGTATGATTTTGTAGACAACTTAAGACATTTTCTAGCTTTTTCAGCCGCCGTCCTGCTTGCGTCCGTCCTTTTTTGCCTGCCCGCCGCCGCGCAAAGCCAAGAACAAACGCAAGACCAAGACCCCAGCCTTTTAACCGACCTTGACTTGGGCAAGACGCCGTATGGCTGGCTGAACGTCCTAAGCGGCTCTCCCGTCGCCCGCCCGCAAAAAGCGCCCTACGGCTGGCTTTGCCTTGCCGAAGGCAGAATAGCTTGCGCCTTTAGCGACGACGGAAAAATCCTTTGGGAAAAATACTTGCCGTCGGCGGCGGCCGGCCCCTTTTGCTGCGACGAGGACGGCTTTGCCTTTGTGATTTTGAAGAACAAAAAGCTTTGCCTTTTGAATCCCGCGGGCCTTGTCCTTTGGCAAAGCCCGCTTGGCTTTGCGGCAAATTTTCCGCCCTTGCCCGCCCCAGACGGCCGCGTTTACGTCTTTGGAAAGAACGAGGCCGCCTGCCTTGGAATGAACGGAATTCAAAAGTGGCGGCAAAAAACCGAGCCGCTTTCGGAAGAGCTTCTTCCCCTGCTTTTGGACGACGGAAGCCTGGTCCTTTTTTTGGAGGAAGAAGATTCTCCAAAGAGCGCGGCGATCCGCGTTTCGCCCTTTGGAGAACTTTTAGAAAGAATCGTCTTTTCGGGAAAAGTCGCGGGAAGCGCGGCCGCGGAAAACGGAGGCCTTTTGGCATTTTCCGACGGCCGCCTTTGTCTTTTGCAGGCCGGCCAAAATGGAGCCGAGGAAAAGTGGATTCAAGACAGCCTAAAAATCGGGGCGCGGCCTTTTTTTCTTTCGCTTGGAAACGGAAAGACAGCCGTGATTTCCGACGCCGGCGCGGCCGGAGCGAGCGTTGCCTCGTTTGACGAAAAAAACGGCGCGGCGGACTTGTCTTGGGCGGCCCCCGACATAAAGTCATTTGAGGCCGCCTTTCTAAGCCCTGACGGAATTTTCTTGGCGGGAAAGGATTTTGGCGCGCTTTATTCTACAAGCGGAAAGCGGATTCGCGGCGCCATTTTTCCGCCCAAAACAAAATCATTCAACTGGGATTACGTCTTTTACGCCCAAAACGGAAACGTCCTCTTTGCCTCAAAAAATTGGAGCCTCGCCGGCTGGCGGCTTGTAAAGGCCTCCCAAGACCAAAAAGGGGCCGCCTCTAACGCTCCCCTAAAAAGAAAGAATTGCCGCGCCTTTTTCAAAGGAATCGGAAAGGACTTTTACCGCGCCAAAAAGGCGGCCCTTCCCCAGCGCGTCCAAGAGCTGAAAAACGGAGGCTACGGCGAGGCGGAAAAAGAATTCGTTTTTGACTGCGAATGGATTGCGGGCGACTATCTTGCTCGCTTGACGAAAGCGAAAAGCGTTGGAGGCGCCGTGGGCGCGGCGGCTGACGGATTTTCGGGCGGCGGCATTTTTGACTTTAGCAAGACGGATGAGCGCGCCGCGATTTACTGCCTTGGGCTTTTTGGAAGCGAGGAAGCCGCGCGCTTTTTGGCGCGGGTCTTGTCGGAAAGCCGGGACGAAAACGCGCTTTGCGCCGCGCTAAGGGCCGTCCAAGAATGCGGCTACGACCCTTGCGGCGAGATTTTGGACGCGATTGAGCCCTTGGCTAAGAGCGCGCTTTTTAGCCAAGAAGAGCTGCCAAAAGAAATTTGCCGCGCTGTCTTTAGCTTGGTCCGCTTTATGGGCAGCCACGAATATAGCAAAAAAGGCATGAAGATTTTGCGAACGCTCCAGCTTACGCGCGTTTCGGACTCCACAAAAGAGGAAGCCAGAAAGGTTTACGAAAAGCTTGTCGAGTTGAAAATGTGATTGGGGAACGCGGCGGCGATTATTTCTGCCAGCGCGGACGAGCCGTCGTCGTTTGGGCTGACGCGGATTGTCGTGGCGCCGGGGATGCCGCGCGTAAAGACATATTGTTTTTTTGCGTATTTCTTCGAGTCGCGCTTGATTCTTTCCATTGTTTCTTCCACGCCAAGCGGCCGGCCGTCCGCGCCCGACTCAAAAAATTCCCGGTAGCCGATCGCCTGCATGCCGGGGTCGTCCTTTTTGTAGCGCGCCATAAGGCCGCGCGCCTCGGCTTCCAAGCCGGCCTGAAACATTTTGTCAACGCGAGACTCTATGCGGCGGTAAAGCTCATCTCGGTCGCGCTCCAAGATTATCGTGGTAAAGCCGTAGCGGCCGCGCAATTTTGGCTCTTGCAAAAAGGCGGCGCGCGGCTTTCCGGTCAGCGTAAAAATTTCAAGCGCGCGCAAAACGCGGTAGCTGTCGTTGGGATCGATTTTGTTCGCGGAGTCGGGGTCGGCTTCCAAAAGCTTTCGCCACATCGATTGCGCTCCCAGCCGGGAAAGTTCTTCCCTAAGCTTTTGGCGCAAGCCTTCGTCGCCTGTGGGCGTGGATGGAAGCCCCAGCAAAAATGAGCGGATGTAAAAGCCCGTTCCCCCGCAAATTATCGGAAGGGCTCCTTCGGCGTAAAAGCGCTCGCAAAGGGCGTCGGCGCGGTCGACGAATTCCGCCACCGAAAACTGTTCGTCTGGATTCTTGATGTCGATTAGATAGTGCGGAAGAATTTTCTGTTCCGCTATGGTGGGCTTTGCCGTTCCTATGTCCATTCCCCGGTAGACTTGCATTGAGTCCGCGGAAATTACCCGCGCCGCCTTGTTTGAGGCAAAGAGCTTGAACAAAAGCTCGGTTTTGCCGCTTGCGGTCGGCGCGAATATGACAAGGACCGGAATTTTGGGCGGCATTTTATTCCGCGATTCGGTATGTCACTTCTTCCGTGAAAAGCTGGCGCGCGGCCAATGAAACGACCTTGTCGTGGTTTTCGTCAATCAAGGGGTCTTTTACCATTGACATCTGGTAGGCGCGGCGGTTTGCGGCCACGGTGATTTCGTAAATGTTGCCTGTGAATCGAACGAGCTGTTCCAAAGGAAAAATCATTTTTTTCTCCCAAAAAAAGATAAAATATTATATAGAACGCTAGCGCTTTTGTCAAGCGATTAAAAAATGATTACAGTCTTGCGCAAAAAAACACTAGCAGCTATTGACCAAAATTGAAAAAAAGCGCATAATAGACGGCGTATCGATACTAATTCTAATAGGAGCCAAAGCATGCCTTGTGGTAAAAAGCGAAAGCGCCAGAAGATGGCGACTCATAAGCGAAAGAAGATGCTTAGAAGAAACCGGCATAAGAGCAAGTAATGCCGCAAAAGACTGCCGCGACTAACGGCGGTCTTTTTTTTTGAACAGCCTTGATTTCCACGGAGTTGCCTTGCTTTCCCAAATCAAATCGCCCGACGACATAAAGAGTCTTTCTCACAAAGAGCTGGCCGCGCTGGCGGAAGAAATTCGGCGCGAGATAATTTCCACCGTGGGAAAAAACGGCGGCCACTTGGCCTCAAACCTGGGCGTTGTGGAACTGACGATTGCGCTGCACCGCGCGTTCAACTCGCCCAAGGACGCGATTGTCTTTGACGTAAGCCACCAGTGCTACGCGCACAAGCTTTTGACCGGCCGCTTTGGCCGCTTTGAAACCTTGCGCCAAGGCGGAGGAATTTCGGGCTTTACAAAAGAAGCCGAAAGCCCCCACGACTTTTTTGACAACGGCCACGCATCGACTTCGATTTCGCAGGCGCTGGGTCTTTTAAAGGCGCGGGAAATTTTAGGGCAAGAAGGAAAAGTCATCGCGGTAATCGGCGACGGCGCGCTTACCGGAGGCTTGGCCTACGAGGGCCTTTTGAACGCCGGCCGCGACGCGAAGAATTTAATCGTGGTTTTGAACGACAACCAAATGTCGATTTCGCCAAGCAAGGGAAGCCTTTCTAGATACCTTTCAAGCCTTACGATGTCGATCCAGTACCAGTCGGTCAGGCGCGCGATTGACAAAATAGTTTCCAAAATGCCGGCCAGCCGCTTTTGGCAAAAATTCGTGTTCAGGTTCAAGCGGGGACTCAAAGGCCTTTTGCTGAGCGACAATATGTTCGTCGACTTTGGCTTTGAATATGTAGGCCCCTTGAACGGCCACGACATAAAGGAAATGGAAAGCGTCTTTAGGCGCGTTCAGTCTTTAAAAAAACCGGTGGTCGTCCACGTCCTTACAAAAAAAGGAAAAGGCTACTCCCCCGCCGAAGACAACCCGGAGCTATTCCACGGAATCGGGCCCTTTAACATCGCAGACGGCTCGATGGAAAAATTTGACGCTGAAAGCTTTACCGAAAATTTTTCGCGCGCGGTTGTCAAGCTTGCGGAGCGCAATCCAAAGGTCGCGGCCATAACCGCCGCCATGAGCAAGGGAACCGGCTTGGCCGCCTTTGCCCGCCACTACCCCGACCGCTTTTTTGACGTTGGAATCGCCGAAGAGCACGCCGTCACTTTTGCCGCCGGCCTTTCCAAAGGCGGCCTTTTGCCAATCGTTTGCGTTTACTCCACGTTTATCCAGCGCTCGGTTGACCAAATAATCCACGACATTTGCCTTCCCAATTTGCGCGCGGTCTTTGTCTTTGACCGCGCGGGCGCCGTTCCAAACGACGGCGAGACCCACCAGGGAATTTTTGACATAGCGCTTTTAAAGCCGGTTCCAAACCTTTGCATTTTGTCGCCGGCATCCGCCGCGGACTTGAGCCTTTGCCTTGAATGGGCGGCCAGCCAAGCGCCTGGCGCGGTCGCGATCCGCTACCCAAAAAAGTCCTGCCCTTCCGAGCTGCCTTCGTTCAGTTTGCCCGTTAAAAACGGACATGGCCTTCTTGTCCGCGCGGAGGAATTCGCGCCTTCGCTTTCGGCGCGCTTTAATTTGGAAAGCGGAAAAATCGAAGAGCCTTCAAGCCCGCGCGACGGCTGGCAATTCAAGCGCGTCCTTATAGCCGCGGCCGGCTCGATGTTTTCGGAAGCGCTTGTGGCCGCCCGAAGCCTTTTGCTTGAAGGCGTTTTGGCGGACATTTATTCCTTGCGCTTTTTAAAGCCCTTTGACTTTGACGCTTTTTTCCAGGCGGCAAAAGGCTATGACGCGCTTGTCGTTGTCGAGGACGGAATCAAGCAAGGCGGCTTTGGCGAAGAGTTGGAGGCAGAAGCGCTGAGAAGGGATTTTAGAGCCGCGCAAGTCCTTGCCTTTGGACAAAAATTCCCGCCTCACGGAAGCCGCGAGCAGGTTTTGGAGAACGCCTTTTTGTCGCCGAACGACATTCGCCGGGCGGCGCTGGGGCTGTTGAACGAGATTAAGTAGATTCTGATTGCCAGCGCTCGCAAGAGCGCAGTTGAATAAACTTCAACTAGCAAAGCGGAACGCAAACGAGTTCGGAATGACACGGAGAAAAAACAATGCCGGAATTAAAATTGGCTGACAGAACGATAGCGACAGAAAACCCCGCCTTTGTTATGTCAATCGTAAACGCAGACAACGACTCTTTCTTTGCAAAAAGCCGCGGCGGATTCTCTTTGGCAAAAAAGCACATAATGGAAGGCGCGGACATAATAGACATTGGCGGCGAATCCACCCGGCCCGGCAGCCGCTACATCGACGCGAAGGAAGAAATCAGGCGCGTAATTCCCGTGATAAAAAAAATCCGCCGCTTTTCCAACCTGCCAATTTCGGTTGACACGCGCAAGTACGACGTGATGAGCGCCGCCTTTGACGCGGGCGCCGACATTTTGAACGACGTTTCGGCGATGGAAGACGATCCGCGCCTGATAAAGTTTTGCGCCGACAAAAAGATTCCCGTGATACTGATGCACAAGAAAGGAATTCCTTCAACAATGCAAAGCCAAGCCGACTACAAGGACGTTTTTTTGGAAGTGGACGGATATTTGGAAAAGAGAGCGGAAATCGCTTTGCAAAACGGAATTTCTTCCGATAAAATAATAGTGGATCCAGGCATCGGCTTTGGAAAAACCGCAAGGCAAAACGCCGTCTTGATAAGGCGCGCCGGAGAGCTTTGCAAAAAAAAATACATGGTTTTGATGGCGCTTTCCAGAAAAAGTTTTTTTGGCGAAGTGTGCGGGCGGAAAGTCCAAGACCGCCTTTGGGGAACTGTTTCGGCGAACGCTTATTCAGTTTTGAACGGCGCTTCGCTCGTGCGCGTCCACGACACGGCCGCGGCGGTTGACATGGTAAAAGTTTTAAGGGAAATAACAAATGCTGGCAGTTGAAAAGTTGGCGGCCGTTTACAACACTATCCGGCCGTTTTTGGACATAGGAATTTTGGCCTTCATTCTGTTCAAGGTCTATCAAATCGTAATCGGCGCCAATTCCATTCAGATTTTGCGCGGCGCGATAATCATAGCGCTGGCCTACGCCGCCGCGGCCGTTCTGCGCTTGGAAACGCTTTTGTGGCTTTTGCAGGCGCTCGCTCCCGGCCTTGCGGTGGTCTTTGCGATTGTGTTCCAGCCGGAAATACGAAAAATTTTCTTGAGGCTTGGGCAAAAAGAATGGTTCAGTTTTGGAAGCCGATCGAAGCATTCTTACGTAGACTCAGTCTTGCTGGCGGCGGACATTCTTTCAAAGCAGCATCGCGGAATGCTGGCGGTTTTCATGCGGCAGACAAAGCTTGACGACATCGCCAAGACCGGAACAAAAATCAACGCCGACCTTTCTTCAAGCCTCTTGGTAACGATTTTCAAATACGACACTCCCCTTCACGACGGCGCCGTCATAATCCAAGGCGACAAAATTGTCGCGGCCGGCTGTTTTTTGCCGCTAAGCGAGCAATACGACATTAAGAAAACTTTCGGCACCCGCCACCGCGCCTCGCTTGGCTTGGCCGAAACGACCGACGCGGTTGTTCTTGTGGTGTCCGAGGAAACCGGCGCGATAAGCCTTTCCTACGACTCAAAATTGCACTACGACCTTTCCATGCCGGAACTTACAAAAACATTGGCAAGCCTTTTAAAGCTTACGCCCGACCAATACAAGATAGAGGATTCAGAAGATGAAAATAAAGCCCTTATTGGAAAAGATTAGCCTCAACTGGCCGGCAAAAGCGGTTTGCATTGTCATCGCCTGTTTTGTCTACCTTTTCAACAGATACACTTCGCTTGAGAAAAAAAGCGTTCCGATTTCCTTGGCGGTCATTCAAGACGGCGAAATGGTTTCAGCGACCCACATACCGTCAAGCGTCAGCGTCACGATAAGAACGTCCGCGGAAAACATCAGCAAGGTTGGCCCGGAAAACATTACGGCGGAACTTGACTTAAGCTGGATCGCGCAGGAAGGAACGTACGAAGTTCCTGTTCTTCTTGACTTGCCGCCAAACATCGTTGAGCTGGATCCCCTGCAAGTGACCGTTTATCCTGAAAAAGTAAAAGTTCGCTTGGAAAAGAACACGCTCAAGACCGTTAAGATTTTGCCGCAAACGACAGGAAAGCCGGCCGACGGCTACACAATCACGGAACTTTCCGCGGAGCCTGAATACGTTTCAATTTACGGGCCGCGCTCTATCGTTCAAAGCGTAGACTCTATCACGACCAAAGGCGTTTCTGTCGAAGGCGCGTCGCAAAATTTTTCGGAAGAGGCCGCCGTCGTAAACTTGAACCGCTTGCTGAAAATTTACGGCGAAGACAAAACGCAAGTTTCAGTCAAAATCGACTACGAAGAGGGCATAAAGGAATTCAAGAGTCTTCCGGTGTTTTTGCGCGGTTTGTCCGCGTCGTTTGAATGCGAGACGCAAAAGAAAGGCTCGATTAAATTGCGCGGCCCCCGCATTCTTATGAACGAATGGACTCCCAATCCCGACACGCTTAGCGTCGACCTTGGCGACATAACAGAGGCGGGCGACTACACGCTGCCGGTGTCGGTTTTGATTCCGCAAGAATTCCATTTGGAAAGCGTGAGTTTGGAAAACATCACGGTAAGCGTAAAGCGGCGGCCGCCGGCGGAAGTGGTTGACGAAACCTTGCCGGGCGCGGTTTTGAACCAGAATCCTGAAAGCGAAGACTAGCGATGATTTTTGGAATAGGCGTAGACATAGCGAAATGTTCCCGCTTTGAAAAGTGGCTGGACAGCCAAGTCGGGAGCAAAGGCGGCGGCATGATAGAGCGCTTTTTCAACCCCGCCGAAATTCTTGACGGCGGCCGCTCGCAAGCCCAAGACGGCGCAAGCGAAAATCGGACGAAAGCCCAAAAAAGCGCCGCGCTCCAGCATTACGCCGCGCGATTTGCCGCGAAGGAGGCCTTTTCAAAGGCGCTTGGATGCGGTCTTGCCTTTGACTTGCGCGACGCCTGGATTCAAAACGACGCGGACGGAAAGCCTGAATTGCGCCTGCAAAAAAGCGCGGAAGAGGCGCTGAAAAAGCGCTGCCCCCAATGGCAGGCCGCCAAAATTCTCGTTTCGCTAAGCCACGAAAAAGAATACGCGGTCGCGCAAGTCGCGATTGAAATTCCTTGAAAAAATGCGGCGATTGCGCTATTGCCAGTAGCCCGCGACTAGCGGGCAGTCGATATTTCAATTAGCAAAAGCGCGTTTTGCTTGCTAATTTGCTAAAAAAGCGCTAAAATAAGAGTATGTACACAAAATTTAAAAAGGACACGGGGCCTAAAAAGCCGCTTGCGATTTCTTACTGGTCCAAGACAAAAATCAAGTGTCCTGTTTGCCAAAAAGAATTTCAGCGCGAAGAAATGCTTACCGGAAGCGGCCGCCTTAACGCCGGCGCCTTGACCGAAGAGCTTCACCGCCAATACATTCCAACCGCGCGTTACGGAAAAATCAATCCGCTCATATACGCAATCGGCGCCTGCCCCAACTGCCACGCCGCGTTTTTTTGGAACGACTTCAACGAAATAAAAGACCAAGCCTCGCTTGACCGCATTTACGAAACGATGGAAGCGCGCAAAAAATTCACCAACTTGATTTTTCCCTACTACAACCTTACGCGAAACCGCAATTTGCTTGACGGCGCCGCCATGTATTTTTTGGCGATTTTAACATACGACGAAGTTGACTTTGCCTACCTTCCCACGATGAAGCGCGCGATTCTAACCCTGCGCCTCGCTTGGCTTTGCAACGACCTTAACGAAGAAGTTCCCGACCACAACTTTGACATGGCCGCAAAAATCTTTTACCAAAAGGCGATTTTCTTTTACCAGCAAGCCGTCATAAACGAAGCCAAGCGCGTTGAAAAAAGCTCGACGCTGGCCAACATGGGTCCGGACACCGACAAAAACTACGGCTGGGACGGCGTCGTTTACCTTTGCGGCCTCTTGGAATACAAGTACGGCCAAACCGAAGACCAAGCGATGCGCCTTAAAAAGTTGGACGAGTCAAAAATCGCCATAGCGCGAATCTTCGGCCTTGGAAAATCGACAAAAGAAAAGCCCGGCCCGCTTTTGGAGCACTCGCGAACCCTTTACGACAACTTGAACAAAATTTTGAATGACGAGGACATCGCGATAGAATGACGGCGCGGCGGACATAACATAAATGGCCAAAAACATTCTTTTGGAAATTTCCTACGACGGAACCGATTTTTGCGGCTGGCAGCGGCAAGAAAAAGACCGAAGCGTCCAAGGCGACCTTGAGGCGGCGCTTCAAAAGCTTTTTGGAACTGAAATACCGTTGCAAGGCTCAGGCCGCACCGATTCCGGCGTGCACGCAAAGGCGCAAGCCGCAACTTTTTTGTGCCCAATAGATTCCATACCAGACGCGAACATTCCCAAGGCCTTGAACAACTTTTTGCCGCCCGACGTACGAGTGAACGCAGCGCGCGAAGTCGCCCAGGATTTTTCGGCCCGCTTTAGCGCGACAAGCCGCGTTTACCGCTACTTCATTCTTCCATGCCAAATTCCGCAAGCCGCGCAAAACCGATTCATTTGGCAAATAAAGACAAAACCCAGCCTTGACGCGCTGAACGAAATGGCGGCGTGTTTGCGCGGCGAAACTGACTGCGCTACGTTCGCGGCGGCGGGCGACGCAAGCCTTTCGACAAAGCGCTACATAGAGAGCGCGCGCTTTTTTGAGCAAGAGGATTTGTTCGGTCAAACGCTTTTGGTTTTTGAAATAGAGGCCAACGCCTTTTTGTACAGAATGGTCCGCTCGCTTACAGGAACTTTCATCGACTTTGAAAAGAACGGCAAGGGCGCGGAAGGCTTTAAGAAGGCTCTTGAAGAACGCGACAGAAAGGCCGCCGGCCCCACCGCGCCGCCGCAGGGCCTTTTTTTGTGGGAAGTGAAATTTGACGGAATCCGCCGGCACGCGTAGCGGCAAAAAAAACGCAAGCAAGACCAAAATTGCCGCGCAGTTTCAACAATCTTTTGTTACAACAAGCTCACAGGGTCAACGTCGACTTCAATATAAACGCCGTCCTTGGCGCGGTAGCCGTCCAAAAGCTCCGAGGCGATTTTCTGCAATAGCGCCACGCTGGGGCCGCGCAATAAAATTTGGAAGCGCCAGCTTGAGTTTACCTTTGAAAGTGGACATTCGCTCGGCCCTAAAATTTCGGTTGAATCCGCGTCCGCCTTTTTCTTGTCTTGAAAGACCTTTAATGTTTCGGACAAAATCCGCGCCGCGTCGCTTGCAAAGGCTTCCGCGTCCGTTTGAACAAGGCTCCTAAAGACCAAGCGCAAAAGGCGCGAGTACGGAGGAAAATTCAAAAGGCGGCGCGTGGCAAGCTCGCCTTCGTAAAATTCGTTCGTCCGCGAATGGCAGGCGCAGTAAACGGCGGGATTGGCGGGCGAGTATGTTTGGACAAAAACCTTTCCGTCAGGAAAAAAGCGGCCGGCGCGCCCCGCCACTTGCGTTATAAGCGAGAACGTTCTTTCCGCCGCGCGAAAGTCCGGCAAATGCAGCGAAGTGTCGGCCAAAATGACACCGACCAATTTTAGCGAAGGAAAGTTCAGGCCTTTGGCAATCATTTGCGTTCCAAGCAAAATGTCGTAGCCGCCGTTTTTAAAGGCCGCGATTTTTTCTTCCAGCTCGCCCTTTTTTTGAATCGCGTCGGTGTCAAGGCGCAAGGCGCGCGCGTTTGGAAATTTGGCGCGGACTTCGCTTTCGATGAATTCCGTTCCAAAGCCAAAGTAACCTATGTCGACCGAGCCGCATTGGGGGCAAACGCTAAAGGGCTCCACCGAATGCGAACAGTAATGGCAAACCAAACGGTTTTGCGCCTTGTGGTAAGTCATCGGAACGGAGCAGTTCTTGCACTTCAATTCAAAGCCGCACGAGGCGCAGCGGAAAATGTGGTTGAAGCCCCGCCGGTTCAAGAACAAAATCGCCTGCCGCTTTTCTTTTAGGCATTGGCGAATTTCGTCTTCAAGCGGAACAGAAATCGCGCCGTTCATTTTTTCGCGCGACAAGTCAATCGCGGCAATTACCGGCATTCTTCCGCCCGAAAGCCTTTTTGTAAGGCGGTGGACAATAAAAGTTCCGTCTTGAATGGCCTTCCACGCCTCAACGCTGGGAGTGGCGCTTCCCATCACAAAAGGTATCTTCAAGCGGGAGGCGCGGAACATCGCAGCCTGCCGCGCGTGGTATCGCGGAGTGTTTCCCGACTTGTAAGAAGAGTCGTGCTCTTCGTCCATAATTATAAGGCCCAAGTCGGGAATGGGCGCAAAGACGGCGCTCCTTGCTCCAACGACAACCCGCGCCTCCTTTTTTAGGACCCGCTTCCATTCGCCAAGTTTTTGGCTTGGGCTTAGCGCGGAATGCAAGACAGCGACGGTGTCGCCAAAGCGGCGCGAAAAAGCCTGGACGACTTGCGGGGTAAGGCCTATCTCCGGCACAAGGTAAAGAACGCCCAGCCCGCGCTCCAAAACGCGCTCGGCGGCCGACAAAAAAACTTCGGTCTTACCGCTTCCGGTCGCGCCGTAAAGGTAATGAAAGGCGGGCTTTGCAGGAGACTCCGATTTTTTCGCGCCGCGTTCTTGGGCTTGCGAAAAATTTTCGCCTGAGGCGCAAATGCCGTCGACGGCGGCCTTTTGTTCGTCCGAAAGCTCCTTGCGCTCGTCAAGAAAATCCGCTTCCTCCGAAAAAAATCCGCCGCCGTCAGCTTCCCGCTTGGCTCCTGGAATCATCGAGCAAAGCGCCTCTCCAAGCGGGCACAAGCAATAAGATGAAATCCAGCGGCCCAAGTCCAAAAGTTCCGGCGTAAGCAAGGGAAATGGGTCCAGGACGCGCAAAATTTTTCTTATTTTCTTTGGGTCAAAGCCAAGGTCGGCGGGAAGCTCGTCAAAAAGCGCGGTTATGACGCCTGTCATCCGCTTGTTGCCGAACATCACTTCGACGCGGCAGCCGACTTGCGCTTCGTAGGAGTCAACCTTGCGAGAGCGCTTTTGGGGAATCAATTCCTTTTGCGCGGCCTCGTCTTGCGCGACTCTTTTTCCCGCCTCCACGTTGGCGTAGGTGAACGTTTGCTTTGCGGGAACGTTAAGCGCGACTTGCAAATATTTCATTTGTCGTAGTCCGGCGCGATTTGGAGCAGCCTTTGCTTAAAGGCCTTTAGGTCTTCCCAGGCGGGCCGCTTAAGGCTTTCTTCGCGCAAAAGGGCGCTGGGATGGTAGGTCGCCATAAACGGAATGCCCTTAAAGTCGATAAACTGGCCGCGCATCTTGTTTATGCCGATTGAAGTGTCCAAAAGGTTTTGCAAGGCCACACGGCCCACAGCCAAAATCATCTTGGGCTTTAGAACGTGAATTTGCGCGTCCAAAAAAGAACGGCAGGCGGCCGCCTCTTGCGGCGCGGGGTCTCGGTTCATCGGCGGGCGGCACTTTACGACGTTGGCGATAAAGCAATTCTTTTGCCGGCTTAAATTTATCGCGGCGAGCATTTTGTCAAGCAATTGGCCCGCCTTTCCCACAAAGGGGCGGCCCTGCTCGTCTTCGTCAGCGCCCGGCCCTTCGCCGATGACAAGGACAAGCGGATTTTGAACGCCCTCTCCGGGAACGACGTTCTTTCTTGTTTGGCAAAGCGGGCAGCGGGAACATGAAGCGATTTTTTGGGCGATTGAATCGATTGAAGCGCCGGCAGGCAAGACGCCGGCAGGCGCGGAATCTGAAAGCGCGCCGGAAAGCGGGGCCGCCCCTTCTTGGGCTTGCGATGGAGCGCTTGGCGCCTGCGAAAAATTTTGGGCTTGCGGCAAAACTGCGGGCGTTTCCGGGTCGTCGGCAAATTCAGGCCGGCCCGCAAAAGCCGCGCTTTCGTAGCCAATCGTTGCCGCGGAAATTTTCTTCAGCATATCGTAAACAAGAGACTTTTCAGCGGCTTTCATTCTTTTCCCTTAAACGCGCCGCCGCCTTTGCCGCGCGCAGCTTGTTCGGATAAATCGAAACGACCGACTGCGATAGCCAGCCGTCCTTAGTCAAATACCAAATCTCAGAGCCGCGCTCGCCAGAAACCGCCGCGCTGGCCAAAACAGGAAAAAGCTCTCCCTGCTTGCAATAGCCCACGGCTTCCGCGTCCCAAGAAGTTTCTTTCCTAAAGGCGGCGTACGGATCGTCGACAAGCGCCCAGCGAATGTCGGGCGCAAGCGCGAGAGGATCCGAATTGTCAAGCGTTATTTCTTCAGCGTCTCTTTTCGCGCAAGAAAAAAAAGCGAGCGCACAAAGAAGCGAAAGAAAAAAAACTTTATTCGCCGCCATAATTGTTCTCGATGTATTTTTTTACCGCCGGGAGCAGCTTTAAGTCAGAGTCTACAAAATTGTCAACGGGAATTTCTTGGACAGAAAGCCATTTGGCTTCGGTGTGCTCGGTCAAATTAAAGGGCTTTTCCAAACCGTCGTTGCTAAAGAAAACTTCGTAGGCGCGCACAAGGCATTTTTTTCCGCCGTGCTCAAATTCAGCCTGGCCAATAAGTTCGCCAATCAAAACGCTTTCGCCAAATTCCTCAAGCATTTCGCGGGCAATCGCCTCTTTGTCGTTTTCGCCGCCGTCAACCTTTCCGCCTGGAAATTCCCAACGGCCGCCCATTTCTCCTTTTTGAACGCGGCGGGCGATTAAAATTTTGTTTTTTGTTTGGGCGCTCTTTCCAAGAACGATGCAGGCGATTGAATTGCTCATAGTAGCGGAACTCCCGGAAGAACAAAGTGGACAACGCCGGCAAACAAGGCCGCGATGCCGATGTACAAGCTGTTGTTCGTCAAAATCGTGTCCAAGATTTCGGGCGGAACAAATTCGTCGTTCCTGTCCTCAAGCCAGCCCAGCAAAACCGCCGCGCCCGCGAACATGCAAATGACGGCGGGAATCATGTCGCCAAAAATCGCGACTCCCCTATATGGAATCAAAAAAATCACAAGGCCGGTCACAAGGCAAAGCGCGCCGCAAACAAGGCGGAACATTTCGTTTTCAAAAAGCGACTCGCCCGCGATTCCCGCCTGGATTTTTTCAAGGCCCGGAATCGAAGATCCGTCCGCTCCGTCTTCTTCGCCAAAATCGCCGGCCTCAATGCCGCCTTCCTTTCCGTAAATCAAAATCAATCCGCACAGCAAGCTGAGAATGACTGACAAACAATAAAACTGGGCCATACGCGCTCCTATTTTTTTCTATTGCTTTCGCGCGACTTTTGAAACAAGACTGGCCTTTTGGCCAAGAATTTCCACGTCGGCGACAACTTTAATTATATCATAATCCGGGCTGTTTGTCCGTAAAAAAAAGGCGTTTTTTTCAATAAAAGCGGATTTTTGCGCCTTGCCGCAAAGCTGGCCGTCAGCGTCGTAAAAGCTAAAGGCCGCCGCCGCCGCTTTTTTGTCCTCAATTATTTTTTCAATGCCAAAATTTTTGTCGTTAAGGCTTTTTTTCAAGGCGTGAATTTTCACTTGCGCGTAAACGCTTTCGTCATAGCTAAAGGCCGAAAGCTCAAGCTCAAAGCCGGCGGCCGTCGCAAGCGAAGGACGGCTTCCAAAAAAGCTCACGATTAAAACGACCACAAAACAAAGCGCCACAGTCAGTAGCATAAAGCGGTTGAATTTTGTGGCGACCAAAACTTTGAACAAGCCCTTGGTCGGGTTCATTCTTCCGGCGTAGTAGTCTTGAACGATTTTTGGCGCGCTCTTAAGGCGCTCCTCCCGGTTGTAGCGAAAGACAAGGTCTTCCTCTTCGCCGCCGTCCGCGCTTCTTCCTTCGGGAATGTTGTCGTAAAAAGCCACCCTCTTTCTCCTGCGCGCCCGGCCGCCTATTGGTCAATCAAACTGTCGGCGCGCCACCAAACGACTTTGGCCTTTTCGCGCTCGGCAAGCAAGGCGCTTATGATTCCAGACGGGGCAAGCGAAAAGGCGCTAAAGACAACGTTGCGCGCGTCGTAATTCAGCTTTCGCCTTATGACGCGGCCGGAATCAACGTCCATCAACTGGGCCATGCAGCCCGAATCCAAGCAAATCGTAAAAAAGAGCCAGCCGTTTTTTGCGGCGCCAAGCATGTCGTATGGCAGCTTGTAGACTTGCTTTGAAAAGCCGTCCGAAACGACTTCTTCGTATGCGGGAACTTCCATGCCCGCGCCAAATTTCTTTGTCTGCAAGTCATAGGGAAAGACGACGCTGACCGGGTCGTTGATTCCGTTCTGAACCTTGCTGGCCGCGTCCAGCGACGTTTCGTAATAGTCAGCCTTGACGTACAGGCGCTTTCCCGACAAGTCGGGAACAAGGTTTTCAATTTCGGCGTAGCGGGAAATTCCAGGCTTGGCCTCGCCCCACTCCGGCGCGTCGGAATACTTTATCAAAACGTCGCGCTCAGGCTGGCCGCTTGAATTGTAGCAAAAAACTTCAAAGCCTTCGCGCGCCACGCAAACGACAACAAGGCCGTCGTCTTGGGTAATGTAAATCTTTCTTATAAAGGGGAATGGAGTTCCGCCCACGCCTTGCTGGCCAATGTAGTCCACAAAGGAATCCGAGTCAAAGCGCAATACCACTTGCAGCAAAATCTTGTTGTCGGCGCTTTCCCGCCGTTCCTTGGGAAGAGTCTCCGCAACGTAAACGCGCTGCCGTGAATCCAGCGCCAAAAGCGACGGCGCGTTAAAGGGATAGTCGACCGTCTTTCGCGTGCTTACGTTCTTTTGGCTGGAAGAGCGGCGGCTGTCCGACGAGTCGAACAAGGGCTGCGGGTTTGTCTCAGGATTGTGGTAAAGCGTCAAAAGGTCGCCGTAAGAATTGAGTCCCAATATTTTTTGAGAGTCGCCGTTTGAAACGTAAAAAAAGCCGTCGCGCATGGCGATGTCGGCGCTTACGGCTCCTGTCGCGTTCAAGCCGCTCGCCATATTCAGCTGCTCCTCAAACGCGCCGTAGCCAAGCGAAAACAATTCCTCGCGCTTTACGCTGGCAACGCTTTCGCTTTTTTTGCAAGAAGCCAGCGAAAGGACAAGCGGCGCAAGGGCGGCCAAGAACAAAGAGGCCGCAAAAATCTTTCTATTCATTCCTTCCATGGCACTGCTTGTACTTTTTTCCGCTTCCGCAAGGGCACGGGTCGTTGCGGCCTACTTTGGGAATCGTTCGCCGGACTGTCACCGCGGCGCCCTGGCGGCTTCTTTGCATCGCGCCGCCCGCAGCCTGCCTGCGAGCCGCGTCGCCGTCAAAGGCTCCGCTGTGGCCGTACTGGCCCTGTCCGCCCGCCATTTGCGGGTTCGCTCCAAAGTTCTGGCCGGTCTCGTCGTGGCGGGCGCTCAAAGCCCTCATGCGGGCGGCTTCTTCCTGGCGCTGGCGCTCGGCCAAGGCTTCGGGGCTAAGCTGGATTCTGACTTTAAACAAGCGCGAAATTATCGTTTGCCTGATTGAGTCGAGCGCGTCGTAGAACTGGTTAAAGCCGTCAATCTTGTATTCGGTCAAAGGATTCTTTCCGCCGTAATTTCTAAGGGTCACGGCCTCGCGCAAGGCCTCAAGGCCTTCCAACTGATCAAGCCATTTTTTGTCGATGACTTGAATGTATTGGTAGCGCAAGAACATGTTGAGGTTTTCTTTTCCGACAAGCGCCTCTTTTTGCGTGATGTCGTTTTGCAGCTCGCTTTCAATCGCCTCAATGTTAAGGCGTTCCGGCGGAAGCTGCAAGCCAAAGACATTCTTGATTTCCTCGCCTATTTCCTTTTCGTTTCCCTTGCGTCCGTACTGAGCAAAGAGGTTTGTCAAATAAGCCTTGGCGTTCTTAAAGACGCGGCCGCTCAAGTCGTCGTCGGACAAAATCGCGTCGCGCTGCTCGTAAATGTCCGAGCGCTGCTCGTTGAGAACGTCGTCGTAGTCAAGCAAGTGCTTTCTTATTTCAAAGTTGCGCTCCTCAACCTTGTGCTGGGCGCGCTCGATTCCGCGGTTGAGCATCGGGTGGTCAATCGGCTCGCCCGGCTCCATGCCGATGCGGGTCATGATGTTCTTCATGCGCTCGCCGCCAAAAAGGCGCATAAGGTCGTCGTCCATTGAAATGTAGAACTTCGAGCGGCCCGGATCGCCCTGTCGTCCCGATCGGCCGCGCAACTGGTTGTCGATGCGGCGGCTTTCGTGGCGCTCGGAGCCGATTACATAAAGGCCGCCAAGGTTCTTGACTTCCTCGTAGTCTTTTTTCCACTGCTCTTTTTCTATGGCGAGCGCCTCTTCGTACTGCTCTTTTGTCGCCTGCGTTCCGGCGCGCTTGCGGGCGCGCATCTCCGGGTTGCCGCCAAGCTTGATGTCGGTTCCGCGACCGGCCATGTTGGTGGCGATTGTCACGGCGCCTTTCGCGCCCGCCTCGGCGATGATCGCGGCTTCGCGGGCATGGTTCTTGGCGTTCAAGACTTCGTGCTTGATTCCCTTCTTTGTAAGAAGCGCGCTAAGGCGCTCGGATTTTTCAACCGAAATCGTGCCGACCAAAACCGGCTGGCCCCTGTCGTGGGCTTCCTTGACTTCCTTGCACATCGCCTCCCACTTGTCGCTTTCGTTAAGGTAAACCTCGTCGTTTTCGTCTTTGCGCGCCACGGGGCGGTTTGTAGGAATGGCAACAACGTCAAGCTTGTAGATTTTGTTGAACTCTATCGCTTCGGTGGCCGCGGTTCCAGTCATGCCCGAAAGCTTTGTGTACATTCTAAAGAAGTTCTGGAACGTGATTGTAGCCATCGTGCGGTTTCGCTGGGCAATCTTGAGGTGCTCCTTGGCCTCAATCGCTTGGTGCAAGCCGTCTCCGTAGCGGCGGCCTTCCAAGACGCGGCCCGTGAACTCGTCAACGATTTGCACTTGTCCGTCGCGGACCAAGTAATCGACTTCTACATGATAAAGCTTGTGGGCGCGCACGGCTTGGGTAAAGTAATGGATGAACTCAAAGTTCTCCGAATCGAACACCGTCGTTCCGGCGGGAATCAAGTTGTGCTGGCGCAAAATCGCGTCGATGTGGTTCATGCCCTTGTCAGTAAAGGAAACGCGCTTTGATTTTTCGTCAAGCTTGTAGTCGCCCTGCAAGGCGGCGCGCTCTTCCGGAGTCATTTGCACTTCGTCGGGATAGTCGTCAGTCTTGGGGTCTTTGGCCACTTCAGTCAGCTCGTTTACGTACTTGTCAACCTCGTGGTACTTGTAGGTGTCGTCCTCGCCCGCGCCGCTTATGATAAGCGGGGTTCTGGCTTCGTCTATCAAGATTGAGTCAATTTCGTCGACTACGCAAAAGTTAAAGCCGCGCTGAACCTTGTTCTGCAAATCGATGACCATGTTGTCGCGCAGGTAGTCAAAGCCGAACTCGTTGTTGGTTCCGTAAGTGATGTCGCAAGCGTAGGCCTCGCGGCGCGCGTCGTTGTCCATGTTGGAAAGAATCGTGCCGACGGTCTGGCCAAGCAAGGCGTAAACCGGGCGCATCCACGCCGCGTCGCGCTCTGCAAGGTAGTCGTTCACCGTTACGATGTGAACGCCCTTTCCGCTAAGCGAGTTAAGGTAGACGGCGGCGACGCACATCAAGGTCTTTCCTTCGCCGGTTTTCATTTCGGTGATTCGGCCTGAATGAAGGACAAGGGCGCCCATAAGCTGAACGTCGTAAGGCCGCTCGCCCAAAACGCGCTTGGCAGCCTCACGCGCCAAGGCAAAGGCGTCAACCAATATGTCGTCAAGCGTTTTGCCTGCGGCGAGCGCTTCCTTGAATATTTTTGTCTGCTTTGCAAAGTCCTCGTCTTTGAGCGAGGCGGCCCAGTCTTCGCGGGCGTTGATGGCGGCCACAACCGGGCGCAGTTTTTTTACTTCGCGGTCGTTGGCCGACCCAAAAATCGCGGTCAATATTTTGTCTACTATCATAATATTACTATTATATCATAGACCGCGATTTTGTTCAATACGCAAAGAAAGAAGCAAAAAAAGAAGGCCGCCCAAAAGAGCGGCCTATGTCTTAGAATGTCAAATCAAATGAATCAAGGTAGCCGCTTCCGCCGGAAACTCTTTGTATGTAGAACTTGAAGGTTCCCTTAAAGCCGCGGCCCTGGAAGACGTTCTTGTTGTCCTCAATCTTTTTCTTGACATTGCCAAAGTAGCCTTTGGCAACTCCGTCAAGGCGGCCCTCGCCGACGGCGTAGTAGCGCTCAACGCTGTTCCAATCGCTGATGTATTCCTTTACGACGCCGTGCAGCCTGTCCGCCTGTTCGGGAGTCACGCCCTCCGGCGCCTCAAAGCTCATAATGTACTCGGTGTATGTGTTGCAAGGCTTTTTGATGTAATCGTAATAAACGGCGTTGTTGTTGCAATTGAACGTCCACCAATCCAATTCATAGAAAGTCTCAAGCCAGCCGGCGATTGCCTGAATGCCCACTGTTATGTCAGTCGTAAGCTGAATGGTGTCCGAGTCGGCAGGCTGGGAAGAAGTCGCGGGCAAAGTGTAAAGGCCGTATGTGTCGAAAATCGCCGCCGTGTATTGGATTTGTTTGGGGCTGTCGCACCTTGTGTAAAAGCCGCTCCAATACGGGCTTAGCTTTGGCGTGGTGTAATTCCACGTGCTGGCGTTTGTTGCGGGGCCTGATCCGCCAAAGACCACGTTGATGTCGGGAATAGAGCGGCTTGTAGACTGGGATTCGGTGTAGCCTACGGAAATTCCACCCGTAGGTCCTGTGGGGCAAAAGCCAACGTTTCCGCCGATGCTAAAGCTTGAGCCTGTTGTAAAGGTTGTGCTTCCCGCGGCGTTTTGCGGGGAGCAGTCGTTAGTTCTTTTTGTAATATCGCCAGCGCCAGACGATACAGTCAATGTCGAAGCTACGTCGCATTTGTTAAAGTATGGGCCAACGTGCTTTGAGTCGTTCCATTCGTTCTTAAAGCCCAGCTGCTGGTTGTTGCAGACAACAGAAGTGCGGACCAAGTAATAGTCGGTGGCAGGGCTGGCGTCAAGGGAGCACGCCGCCCAAACGTCAATGATTACCTCGACATTTTCGTTTCTGCCGTTGTAGCGGCCGTCATAATGGTATTTCGCGTCGGTTGAATGGTCGAACTTAGCCGTAAAGTTGTGGATGAAAGTCTGGGCCTCCATAGGGTCGGCCTTTAGGCTGGCCGCCGCGCTGGCGCTCAAGCCCTTGACGGCTGACGTGTCCACAGAGCGGCTGGCCAAAAGCGAGGCTCCGCCTCCGTTGATCCAGCTTGAAAAATTGGCCACAGAAGTTTTTTGAGCCGCCTCATAATTGGCAGTTGGAGTTGTAGTCGTTGGCGCGGGTGTAGGCGCAGCCTCTGTGGTTTGGCGACCAGTGTTAGGCCTAACGGCCTTTTCTGACACAGGAGAAGTCTCGGACTCGGGAGTCTTGTTAAGCGTCACAGCTTCGTCAATGCCGTGGACATAGTAAATCTGTTGGCCTCTTACGGAAATCGCTTCTAATTTTTGCTGCGTATTGCGAGCAACCGTAGCAGCCCACTGCTCGGCCACTTTATAGAAAGTGTTCGCGCCTTGAGCAACCCGGTTCCCCAAGACAACGTCGCTTGCAAAAAGCGCGTCGGCGTTTGACTTGAACGCCGTCACCTGGGCGCTTGTGGGCGCGTCTACCAAAACGGTTCCGCCCTTCAACGAAGTCTCAAAAAACTTCTTTAGGCTGTCGCCGGTAAGCGTGGCCAAATCAGCTCCGCTAACTACAAACAAATCTGGAATGTCGTTCGCGCCCGCCGTGACGTGCTCGATTGACTTCAACACTCTCTGGCTGTAGTCCGACAAATTTGTCGAAGCCTTGTAAACAGTCTTCTTAGGTTCGGACGCAAGAGCCACAACCGTAACAAGCGGGTTGTCGTGGCCGGATTCGCAAGCGGCGAACACAAACAAAGCGGCGGCTGCAAAAACCGGCGCCAAAATTTTTCTAAAGGTCATATACCCTCCTTTAATTTTACTATTATATTGCGCAAGGGCTCGCTTTGTCAATGCCGCGCCGAGACCTCGGAAAAAAGCGCGCCAGAATCGATTCCGTTGACCATTTTTCCAAGCGGATAGTTTTTAAGCAAGTTGTCGCGGCCGCCTTCCAAGTGGCCGCTTGTTATTCCGTGCTTGATCGAAATGTCGGCTTCCATAAAGGCGCTCAAGTGGTCGGCAAGGCGCACAAGCTTTCCGTCCACTGGGCTGAATTCCGCGCTGTTCCAGCGTTGGTTCAAGTCTTCAAAAGAGACGGCCTCCGCCTTTCCGCCAAGCAAGACGCGGTTTTCAAATTCGTCGCTGGTCCAATAAGTCAGCTCGCCGGAATAAAAGTCCTCCATAAGCGGAAGCAATTCGCGGCCGACGATTTCGTCCTCAATGCGCTTTACGATTTGCGGAAGCGCGTCGGTGGCCTGCTTGACGGGGCTTATGATGTCGCGCGTCACCGCTTCGGGCAGGTCGTGGAAGAGCGCGGAAAAAAAGTTGTTGTAAATTCTTTTGGCGCAAAGGGGAACTCCGCATTCCTTTTGCAAGAGAGCGGTTATCGCGGCCACAAAATAGCAGTGGCCCAAAACGCTTGTCTGCGGAACGCGCGGCGTTTGATTCCAGCGGCGCTGAAAGCGCAGTTGCTCTATCTTAAGCAAAAATTCAAAGGGCCGCTGCTTTGTCAAAAGCAATTGCAGGCCGCGCAGTTCGGAATAGTTTGAAAGGCTTGCGTTAAGCTCGCGCTCGATTTTTTCGTAGCGGTCGCGCTCGTTGACAAGCTTTAGCATTTGAAGTTCGCGCATCGTTGAGTACCTGTGCGCGGCGGCGTACACCTTGCTTGTCAAAAGGTCTTTTTCGGGAATCGGAATCGACTTGGCCTTTTGGCCGATGTAAATAGTGAACTGGGAGAAGAATTCCTTGTCGTCGATGAAGGGCTTGTATTGGTTCAAAACCCATTCGTTAAGGCGCAAAAATTCGTCGGGATATTCGGCCTTGATCAAGTCCTGCACCGGCGCCTTGATGTCGCAAAGCGCGATTTTTTTGAACAAGTCAAAAAGCGAGGCGTTAATCATCCAGTTCCAGTTGATTTGCTTTCCGGCGGCCTCTTCGTATTTTCCGATGATGTAGGCCAAGACCATTTTTTCGGCGGCCTTGTCCATCTCCACCAAGTCAAAAGGACGAATCAAGTCGTTCCAGCGCTCGATGGAAAAGGCCTCGAACATTTTTACAATAAGGCGGCTTGAATTCATCACGACCCCCTTGTGACGTACGGCTTTCCGTCGGCGGCGGGAGCGTAGTTCTTTCCGCTAAAGACGACCAGCGCCAAAAGCGTTATCGCGTATGGCACAATGTTGAAAACTTCCGACGGCAAGAACTGGGTGAGCCGCGGAAAAAAGTCGTGGGCCAAAACGGCGAGCGCCGAAGCCAGTCCGAACAAAAACGTCGATCCGACTATGCCCAAAGGCTTCCAACGCCCAAAAGCGACGGCGGCCAGCGCGATAAAGCCCGTGCCGTTTACCGTGTTGCTTGTAAACTGAATCGATTCCGTCAGAACCATGCATGCTCCGGCCAGACCCGCCAAAAAACCGGAAGCCAGCGTGGCAAAGTAGCGCATGCCAAAAATGTTCACGCCCACGCTGGCCGCCGCGTGGGGATGCTCGCCGCAAGCGCGCAGCCTAAGGCCAAAAGGCGTTTTGTAAAGCGCGAACCATGCCACAACAATCACCGCCAGCGCAATCCACAGCGTCGGGTAAAAGCCCGTCGCGTCGGGCAGCAAGCCCATTTGAAAAGGCATCGTTCTGTCGGCGCGGAAAAATATTTGGCTCAAGAAAATCGTCACGCCGCTTGAAAGCAAGTTGATTCCGGTTCCGCTTATCGTTTGGTCGGCGTTAAGGCTTATGGAGGCGTACGCGTGAATCGTAGTGAACGCGGTCGCCGCGACGGCGGCGGCGGCAAGGGCTACGGCCAAATCCCAGCGGCCAAAGCCGGCGGCTTCCATAAAGTAATGGACTGTCGCGGCGGTAAAGGCTCCGATGCCCATAAGGCCTTCGAGCGCGATGTTGACCACCCCCGCCCGCTCGCAAATCATTCCGCCTGTCGCCGCGATCAAAAGCGGCGCCACAATCATAAGTATTGAAGGAAGGCTTGAAAAAATCACCGCTTGCCTCCTTTTTTGCTCCGCCAGGCGAAGAACATTCTAAAGCCGGTCTTAAAGGCTATGAAGACCACGACCAAGCCCTGAATGATGAACGTTATTTCCTTTGGTATGTTGTTCGTTTGCATGAGCGAAAGGGACGCTTGCAAGAGGCCGAACAAAAGGCCGGCCAGCGCGGTTCCAAGCGCCGTGCAGTTTCCCACCAAGGCGACGGCCATTCCCGTAAAGCCGTAGTTGTCCATGCCGGTTATGACGCGGCCGTACCTAAAGGAGCCCAGCGCGATTATGCCGCCGCCGATTCCGGCAAAGGCTCCCGAAATCGCCATCGAAGCCACTACGCTGGCCACGACAGGAATTCCCGCAGCGCGAGCCGCGTCCTTGTTAAAGCCCGTCGCGCGCATCGCAAAACCCATCTTTGTTTTTTCCATCACTATGTGGTAAACGAGAATTCCGATTGCGCAAAGGAAGATTCCCGCGTTCAAGCTTGAGTTGTTGAAAAGCTTTGAAAGAAAGCCGATCTTTAGGGAAACGCTCGCAGGAAAATTAGGCGTCTTAAATGTGTTGGCGCCAGGAATCGCAAGCGTAACGATTCTGGACAAGTAAAGCGCTATGTAGTTTAGCATGATTGTGGAAACGACTTCCGAAACTTCAAAGCGCGCCTTAAGCCAGCCAACGACTCCTCCCCACGCCGCGCCGCCCAATGTCGCAAGCAAAAGCGCCAAGGCGGGCTGAACCACCGGGATTTGCGCGAAGTACAAGGCGCCGAACTGCGCGATTGTCATTCCCACGATGTACTGGCCCTCGCCTCCAACGTTGAACAAGCCGACGCGCGCGGCAAAGGCCATCGCGAAGCCGCAAAAAATAAAGGGCACGGAATAGTTGAGCCATTCGCCAATATAGCGGGGGTTCCACTTTCCGTTGTTCAAGTTGAGGCCGGTCATGGACTGGAAAAGCGACTTGTACATGCCGATTGGATTGCGGCCCACAAGCGCTATCAAAATCGTGGCGAACAAAAAGCCAAGGATTATGACAAATAGGCTCATCGCGCCGTCGGAAGAAAGACATTTTTTCATTCGCTCGTTCATTCGCCTGCCCCCTCAAAAGACTTTCCGGCCATCATCATTCCGATTTGCCGCTCGTTCACTTGGCCGGCCTTGTAAACGCCGACAATCTTGCCTTTTGAAATCGTGGCTATTCGGTCGCAAAGGTTCATGATTTCGTCAAGCTCAAAGCTGACCAAAAGGACGGCCTTGCCGGAATCGCGCGCCTCGACGATTTTTTTTCTGACAAACTCAATCGCGCCCACGTCCAAGCCGCGCGTGGGCTGCGCGAAAATCAAAAGGCTTGCGTTCATGCTAAGCTCGCGCGCGATTATCAATTTTTGTTGGTTGCCCCCGGACATTCCGCCAGCCTCGCCGCCGCCTTCGCCGCCGCGAATGTCAAAGGCCTTTGAAAGCGCCTCGCCGTTTTTTTGCATGGCGGCCTTGTCCAAAAATATTTTGTTCTTAACGAACTTTTTGTAGTAATTCTTTAAGGCGGCGTTTTCGCCAACGGTGAATTCAGACACAAGCCCGTATCGGCGGCGGTCCTCGCTTACGCTTGCCATGCCGGCCTCTATGCGCGCGCGGACAGAAAAGTTTGTGATGTCATTTCCGTTAAAGATTATCTTTCCGGATTCAGGCTTTGCCAAGCCCGTGAGCGCGGCGCAAAGCTCGCTCTGGCCGTTTCCGTCAACGCCGGCCACTCCAAGAATTTCTCCAGCGCGGACTTCCAGGCTAAGGCCGTCAACGGCCGGAAAGCCGCGCGAATTTTGGACGCGCAAGTTCTCTATCCTTAAAACCGCCTCTCCGACTTTTGCAGGCGCCTTTTCTATTTTAAAATTTACCGCGCGGCCCACCATAAGCTCGGCCAATTCTTCTTCGCTTGTTTTGGAAACGTCAACGGTGTCAATCATTTTACCGCGACGCAAAATCGAGCAGCGGCCGGCGACGGCCTTGATTTCGTTAAGCTTGTGGGTGATGAGCAAAATAGTCTTTCCTTCTTTTTGAAGAAGGCGGATTATGTCCATAAGCTCGTCGATTTCTTGCGGGGTAAGAACCGCCGTCGGCTCGTCAAAAATTATTATGTCGGCCTTGCGGTAAAGGACTTTCAGTATTTCAACCCGCTGCTGCATGCCGACGGTTATGTCTTGGATTTTGTCGTCGGGATTTACTTTAAGGCCGTAGAGGTCGCTCAGCGCCTGGACTTCTTTTTTGGCCTTGCGCATGTCCAAAAGGCCCCAGCGCGTTTTTGGCTCCGCGCCCAAGACGATGTTTTCGGCGACCGTGTAGTTTTGGACCAATTTAAAATGCTGGTGAACCATTCCGATTCCCAAAGCGGTCGCGTCGTTTGGATTTTTTAAATGAACTTCTTTTTGGTTGATTTTTATTACGCCGGAATCCGGCAAGTAGGAGCCAAAAAGAACGGACATAAGCGTGCTCTTTCCGGCTCCGTTTTCGCCCAAAAGGGCGTGGACTTCATTCTTCTTGACGCGCAAAGTGACGTTGTCGTTGGCGACCACATGCGGGAACGCTTTTGTTATTCCCAGCATTTCAACCGCCCATTCAAGTTGCGTGTTTTCCACTTTAGCGCGCCCTCCCAAAAACAAAGCAGTCGCGGACAGATCCCGAAACAAGTTCGGGATGACAGTCCGCGTTAGTCGTCAATCGCGCCAAGGCCGGCGGGAGCGATTCCCTGGGCCAAGGCTTCCTTGTATGTGGGGTAAATTTTGACGGCGCCGGAAACGATGTCCTTTTTGGCCGCCTCAATCGCGTCGATTACCTTTATGTTAAGGGCCTTGTTGGCCTTTGAGTAGTCAACGCCGCCGTCCTTGAGCGAAAGGTTGACCACGCCGCCGGCAAACTTTCCTTCGGCGAAATCGTTCAAGGCAATCAACAAAGAAGTCTCCACGCGCTTGATCATGGAAGTGAGGACGGCTGACTTGCCTTCCGCGTAAACGCCGTCTTCGTACTGGTCGGAGTCAACGCCGATGGCCCAAACGTTCTTTCCGGCGTAGCGCATTTCCTTGGCTTGCGCGATGGTTCCGTTTCCGGTTCCGCCGGCCGCCGAGAAGATTGCGTACACGCCCATGTTGTACCAGTTCTTTGCCTGGGTCTTGGCCAATTCGGGCTTTCCCCAGTCGTTGGCGTAATAGTCGAAGAATTCGGCCTTGGGGTAAACGGCCTTGATTCCCTGAATATAGCCCATCTCGAATTTTGTGATTGTGGAGCCGGGAACGCCGCCGATAAAGCCGAACTTGGGATTGGCGATTCCGTCTTCCTGCGCCTGCAAGGCGGCGGCAAGTCCGACCAAGTAAGAGCCTTCCTCTTCGTGGAAGACAAATTCCTTGACGTTGGGGCGTCCGACCCAGTCAACGTCAACAATCACAAATTTTTGCTCCGGATATTCGTCGGCGATTTCGGTAATCGCGTCAGAGAACGTGAATCCAGTGGCGCAAATGATGTCGTAGCCCTCGTCTGCCAACTGCTTGAGCGTGGGAAGATACTGGTCCTGAGTCTGGCAAGTGACGATGTCGTACAAGGTTCCGCGGCTCTTGGCGTTCTCTACGCTTTCTCCGTAGAACTCAACGATTCCGCGCCAAGCGGCCGCGTTAAAGGACTTGTCGTCGATTCCGGTCGCGTCAGTCACAAGACGGATTGTGGGGCGGCCGTCAGACGAAGCATTTTTGACGGCCTCCTTTTTT
This sequence comes from uncultured Spirochaetaceae bacterium, assembly GCA_902799965.1. Lineage (GTDB taxonomy): Bacteria > Spirochaetota > Spirochaetia > Treponematales > Treponemataceae > Treponema_D. Next base: position 21,667 of record CADCCO010000001.1, on the reverse strand, counting down.
GAGCATCCGGCAAGCGCGACAAAAGCGGCCGCGGCAAGAGCTATGATTGCGATTTTTTTCATAATAGAATAATCCTCCGTGGATATGAATGCAAAGATTATAACGCTTTTAGGACAAGATTGCAAGCGGAACGCGCTGAACGCGCGGGCTTGAACATTTTCTTTCCATTCATTAAAATAAAACGTTATGGCAGAGTCACAAAGTTTTTTCGCAAAATTATTTTCGTCCTTGTTCAAGTCGGACGATCCGGACGCAGAAAAAAAGCGGCGCATAAAGCAAATATCTAAGGCTCTTTCAAAGGCCCGCTTCCACTTTTACAAAAACGACGAGGTTCTTCCCTCTTTCGCAAAGCTTCTATATGACATTTACAAGGCCGTCTTTCCCGCAAAGGCGATGTTCATGGCGCAGGAAAACGCCAACCGCCTTAAGATGATGGCCATAAACTATTCCCTCAACGAAAAAGAGCACGAAGTCGTCGAGTCGCTCATGGAAGAAAACATCAAGGCCGCGGCGCAGGGAACGCCAGTCGAAAAGGTCGACGCGGAAGTGCGGCAAAACATCGACATGTTCCTGCAGATTTTCAACGGCGAAAAAATAGCGCGCATAGAAGCCCTTTACAGAAAGCTGATGATTTTCAAAAGCTTTTGCTCGTTTGACTTTTACTTCACGCTCAAAAAATTCGACTCGTCATTGCGCGAAGGCGAATTCACGACAACGCCAAAATTTGAAAAAATCAACGCCGAATACATCGGCGAAGACTTAAAGGACTTTATCGCCGTGGCCTGGCTTTTGCCGGAGCGCGAAGACTGGACAGACATGATGAAGTTCTTTAAAGAGACAAAAGGCAACGAGCCTGTCAGCGCCGGCATTTGGACAAAGATTTGCAACAAGATAAATTCAATCCGCCTTAGCCGCGTCTTTGAAATGATGATTCAAGTCATAACCAAAGACCCCAACTACATGCCTGACTTTAGCTACAACGAGCAGCCAATCGTGGACGCTTTCATCGACAAGACCAGAAACGACGCGGAAAAGACGCTCAACTCGCTGGCCTTGGCGCAGCAGAACAACAAGATTGACGGCCTTTTGGAGCAGATTTTCGGTACGACGGCCGTCGAGCGCCTTTCAAACTACACGGCCACAAATTCCGCCATTTACGAGCGAAAGGGCTTGGGCAGCTTTGACTACGTTCAGCCGCTCAACTACTACAAGGCCTTTTTGCTTGACTTTGTTAAAAAGGATGTGCGCGAATTTTCGGACTTGGTTTTGGTTCGCGGAACTTGGTCTACGCAAGCGCTTTCCGCGCCGATGTCCAACGCCTACCACGCGCTCATCGAATCCAGCGACGCGGTTCTTGCCTTTGATGCAAAGATTGCGGAAGACGCGGACGTTGGAAGCCGCATCAAGACCCACATGCCAAGGGCGGAGCGCGACAAGGAAGCCAAGAACATCATCGGCACCCTTATCGGCGACTTGAACGACGAAGCCAAGGCGATGTGCGTTGACGGCACAAAGAACTTGATTACAATCGCAAAGACAACAAAAACGCTTTTGGAAGACTACGCCAAGCCCAAGGGCGAAGTGATAATCAACTGGAAGGAATTGGACAAGTTCGCCGACCACCCGGTAAAGGAACTGGGCGTTGGCGTTTACAAGCACATCTATTTGTTCGCGCAGCTTATGCAAAGCTGCCTGGGCAGCTAAGCGCTAGGAGAAAGGCCGGGAACCATGTATTCTTTGGGCAGGCGGCAGGGGCGGCCTTCCTTGTTGACGCTGGCCCATGTCACGTCGGCCTCGGCGCAAACGGTTCCGTCCTCTTTTCTAATCACTTGATGAATCGTTCCCTTTACGGCGCCCATTTCAACCGGCTCAGCGTCGATGAAAAGACGGTCGCCCAAAAAGGCCGACGCCTTGTAGTGAATGTCGATATGCGAAATGTAAAGGTAATAGCCTGCCGCTACAACGCCCTTGTAGTCAAATCCGATTCCGTTTAAAAATTCCATTCTGCCAAATTCAAGGTAGTTAACGTAGACGGCGTTGTTCACGTGTCCGTATGAATCGCACTCGTATGTGCGCACTTTTAGTTCCGACGTTATTTTCATGCGGAACATTCTACAGGAATTTTACGCGTTGTTCAATACAGAATCGACGAGGCGCTTGAAGGAATTGTCTTGGACAAAATCCGAAGTTTCCAAATCGCCCGCGATTGAGAAAACCCCGTCCGCGCCCTGCGTGATGGCGTTTGAGTCCGCCTTTTGCAATTCTTTGAAAATCGAATTTTGTCCGAACGAGGAGAACATAAAGGAGCTTTGTCCCGAAATGGGAATGGCGGACGAGGCTTCCAAAGTTTTCGCCCGCTCTTCTTGGCTTTTTTGGCCGTCTTGGGGCTTTTGGGCGCTCGGCTTTTCGCCGGCAAAAAACGCTAGCGGCGAGCGCTCAAAGCGGGGCTTTTCGGTCGTGAACGTTGAGGCAACGTCAAAGCCGTCGTCTTGGTCGACCGCTTTTGGCGCGCCGAATTCAAGGGCTTCCGAAAATTCCTCTTTTTCTTTTTGGGCCTGCACGCCAAACTCTTCCAGGGGAACGTCTTTGACAAGATTTTTTTTGTCTTCCTCAAAGGTTCCGTTCAAAGTCTGCTCGTCGTTGCGCGCGTCAAGGTCCTTGAAGCTGGGATTGACAATGCTGAAATTTTGAACCAGCTTTTCGGTCTCGTCGTTTGGCTCAAACGCGTCGCGCACGGTAAAGAAGGGATCGTAGCTTTTGTCATGGGAAGAGTCTTGCCCGCGCCGCCCTTCCTCGCGCTTTTCATGCACGGCAAAAAAGTCGGAGCCAACGTCTTCGCTTATGTCATGCATTTCGTCGGGCGAATGTTTTGGCGCGTCGTCGTCTATGTTCAAAAGGGAAAGTATGCCGTCGTCGCTTTTGGGCGCGGCGGGGGCGGATTCTTCTATCTCTTCAAGCTCTTCTACAGGTTGGGCTTCAAGCGGAGATTCCAGAACGGCAGGCGCATCATTTTCATGTCCATCAACTGATTCAAGAGGCGCAACTTCTTCAAGTTCTTCAACTTCTTCAAGCTCTTCAACAGGCGCGGGGCTTTGGGGGCGGGCTGCAGGCGCGCTTGGAACGGCGGCGCTTGCTCTCGCGGGGGCGACCGGAGCGACGGCTTGAACCTTTATGGCGCCGCTCGACAAAATCTCTTGCAGCATAGCCTTTATTTCTTGGGCGTTCTCAAGGCCGCCTTCGTTCGCGCCGTTGGGCCGCAAATTCATCGCGGCAAAAAGCTCGTCCCAACTGCGGTTTATCAAAGCCTCCACTTGCGCCGAATGTTTTTTTCCGCGGCGGCCCAAGCTTTGCACGATTTCCTTTGTAACGGCCTCGCGGCGGCCCGACACCGTTTCCCAGTCAAGCGACTCTTTTTTGGAAAGGTATTCGTCAACCACGCCAAGCTGCATGGCTTTTATGCGCTCGCGAATGACCGTTTCGTCGTCGCGGCGCAAGTTGAGCAGCAAAAAGACAATCAAGAAAAGCGAAACAAAAACGCAGGCCAAAATCAAAACGCGCGCCGCGAAGGAAAGTGAAAAAATTTCGTCGTTGTAAATTCCGCAGGCAAAAACGCCTGACACCGAGCGCTCGCTTATTGCCACCCAAAAATTCTTTTGGCTTTCGTCAATCGCAAAGAGCCGCGCCGCTCCGCCGGAATTTTCGCGCCAAGAATCCAAAAGGCTGCCTTCAAATTCTTCAAGAACGGCTTGGCTGACGGAAGGAAGCCCAAAAACAAAGCCGCAAACAGAATCGGAGCCGGCCTTTCCGTTTGAAAAAAAGCGGGCGCCGTCGCCAATCGAAATCAAGTTGCGCTTAAGCAAAAAGTTTGAAAAGTCCAAGGCGCTTTCGTAAAAGAGCGCCGTTCCCCTAAAGACGGAATACTTGTCGTAAAGCGGAAAAGAAAAAACTATGCGGTTTTCGCTGTCAAAGAAAATCTTTTGTCCGGCGGCCAAGTCGCCCTGCGCGTCTTGGCAAGAAATCGTTTGCGATTGAATTTCTTTTTGGCCTGACGGCGTTTCCAAGTCCAAGTAATTTTTGTAGGCCGTCAAATTGTTTTTTTCGTCGCGGCGCAAAACGTCGTTCTTAAACGTTGAGTAATGAATTGAATTTTGGTTTTTGTCCAAGACGCGAAAGCCCAAAAAGCCCTGCGTCGAGGCCCTAAGCTCGCCCAAGGCCTCAGAGCGCGCGAGCGCGTCGCTTTCGGACGGCCGCGACTCAACGTAGCTTTTGACGGCGGGATTTTTTAAAAAGGAATTTTCGCCAAGCGCAAAGCGCTCTCCAAGCGTCTTTAAGTATTCGTCGCAAGCCAAGCAAACGCCGTCAAGCTTTTTGTTGATTCCAGAAATTTTGGCAGGCTCGTAAAAGCGCGCGTCAATCGCGGAAAACAAGCCCGCGAAGGCCGCCGCCGCAAAGGCGCCAAAGAGGAGAACTGAAATCAAAAGGCTTAAGGCCGTCTTTTGCCCGCTAGTCATGGTTATCTTCTTATAATATCGGCATTTTTAGCGCGATTCAATAGGCAAATAGGTAAAAAAAAACGCGTTGAAAGCGAAGCGTAAGCGACGCACTGGGAGCAAGCCGCCTGCCGCCCGTGCGTTTTCTTCCAATTTCGGTTGCTTTCGCGCTATAATATGCCCGTGAAAAAGATGTATGAAGTTCAGGCGGAAGAAAGCAAAAAGACGCGGGCCTTTTTGGTCGGCCTTCCGTTGGCGGAAAACCCCGGCGGCCTTTCAGAATTGCAGGGGCTAATTTGGACGCTTGGAATGGAAGAGGCGGGACAAACGATTTTGAGCCGCCTTGACGTTCAGCCCGCCTACGGAATGGGAAGCGGAAAGGCAAAGGAAATCTGCGAGGCGGCCGCCTGCGCCGAAGCCGACTGCATAATAATGGACTGGGAGCTTGACCCGACAAAGCAGCGCAACTGGGAAAAGCTGGCTGACCTTCCGGTCTTTGACAGGCAGGAAGTGATAATCCGCATTTTCGCAAGCCGCGCCCGCACTCGCGAAGCCGTCTTGCAAGTGGAGCTGGCCCGTCTGGAATATTCCCTGCCCCGTCTGGCCCATATGTACGGCGACCTTGCCCGCCAGCGCGGAGGAAATTACGGCGCGAAGGGCGCGGGCGAAAAGCAATTGGAGCTGGACCGCCGCCAAACCCGCCTGAAGATTCAGCAGCTAAAAGCGGAGCTTTCCAAGGTAAGGCAAAACCGCGCCGTCCAACGGAAAAGGCGGCAAAAGATTCCCCTGCCCTCGGTCGCGCTTTGCGGCTACACCAACGCCGGAAAGTCTTCGCTTTTAAACGCGCTCACGGGAAGCGACGCGCTTGTGGAAAACAAGCTTTTCGCCACGCTCGACCCGCTTACGCGGCGGGTTAAAATCGCAGACGAGCAAATTCTTTTGACCGACACGGTCGGCTTTATCTCAAACCTTCCCCACCAATTGATAGACGCGTTCAAGTCCACGCTGGAAGAAGCCGCGCTCGCCGACGCGCTTTTAATCGTGATTGACGCAAGCGACCCCAACGCTCTTGAGCAGGCGCGGACAGTCCGAGCGGTCTTGCAAGAAATCGGCGCCGACCAAAAGAAGGCGCTTGTGGCCTTGAACAAAATCGACGCGCTGGAAGAAGGCGCGGCGGCCCCGGCAATTACCGTTAACCAAAACGGCGCGGCGGCCCCGGCGGTTTTGGCTAGCCAACAAGTCGCCGCCTTGCGCGCGGACTTTCCCGACGCGCTGGAAATCAGCGCCAAAAGCGGCGCGGGCTTAAAGGAGCTAAAGGCCGCCATTTGCGCCGTCTTGAAAAAGCCGCGAATTTCTGATAATATTGAAGAATGAATTCGCGCTTTAAATTTGACTTGAACAAGGCGCTTCCCGCCGCCGCCGTCATTTTGGCGGCCATAATTCTTTTGGGAACCGTCGCCGCGCTGCTTGCCGGAAAAAGGCCTGGAAAAGATTTTCGCAAGAGCGACCCGGCAAGCGCTGCCCAGATTGGCGGCGGCTCGCAAACCGGAAAGCAAAGCGAGTTCAAGGAATTTGGAACGCTTAGAGTCCGCCTTGCGCCTGAACAAGGCTCAAGCGAGCCGGGCGCGGTTCTTGTTGTGACTCCGTGGCTGGCCTACGAGTCGAACGACTCCGCCTTTTACGAAGAGCTGGTTTCCAAAAAAAAGATTTTTTCGTCGTACATTCTGGAATGCTTTTCGGGCAAAACAAAGAACGCCCTTCTTTCAATCGGCGAAAAAGAAGTCAAAAAAAATCTGCTTGACCGCATGAACGCCGCCTTGAGCCTTGGCAAAATCGGCGCGATTTATTTTGACGATTACATGTTCTTGGACTAGAAATTGGAGGTTATATGAATTCAGAAACGATGTCGCAAAGCGCGCAAGTGGTTGTCGCGGTAATTCCAATCGTCGGAATCGCCATCGGCGGCGTGATTTTGTTCTTCTACCTTTTGTGGACGCACCACGAGACAAAGCTTAGAATCCGCACCGGCTCTTACAAGGAGCGGGTGTTCGACCTAAAGACCTTTTCGCTATTGGGCGGCCTTTTGCTCGTCGGCGTTGGAATTACGCTCAGCGCCTTGTTCGCTCTTATTGACGGATTTTCCTACGCGCTTTTGGGCGGCTTGATTCCCCTTTCGGTCGGAATATGCCTTTTGATTTTCTACAAAATAAACCCCGACTTTAAAGACAAGCAATGAACAGGCAAAGGCCTAAGGCCTTGGAACGCGAGGCGGCTTACAAAAGGGACTCAAAGCTTGTCCGCGAAGTTTTGTCGGGAGACGCGTCGGCCTTTGCCGAATTGATGTCTCTCTACAAAAAGCGCGTGGAATCTCTGGGCATGAGTTTCTTTAAAAACGCCGCCGACACCGAAGATTTTGCCCAAGACGTTTTCTTAAAGGCCTACACAAAGCTGGACACATTCAGAGGCGACTCTCTCTTTTCAACTTGGCTCACAAGAATGGCCTACAACATCGCGATCAACGCGGTGAACCGCCGCGCCGAATACGTTTCAATCGCGGACGAAAGCCTTTTGCCCGACAACGGACTCACCCCCGAAGAAAAAGAGCTCAAAAGCCTTACGATGGAAACCGTTCGCGAATGCCTTAAAGAGCTTCCCGAAAAATACAAAATAGTTCTTGACCTTTACTTTTTTTACGACAACAGCTACGCGGAAATCAGCGAAATAACTTCGCTTCCCGAAAACACGGTAAAAAGCCATATATTTCGCGCCAAGAATTTGCTGCGCGAAAAAATCATAGCCAAAGGATTGGTGGACAATGAATAAATGCAACGCCGTTATGGAAGAATACATGAACCTCGACAAAGGCGAGCGCATTCCGCTTGGAATAACCCTGCACTTGCTCGCTTGCAAAAACTGCAGGTCGCAAGTTCGCCTTTTGCGCCGGGCCGAGCGCTCGTCCGTCCCCGACTCTTGCAAGCAAACCGCGCTGGACGACGCGGCGATATTGGCGGTGATGAACAAAATTTCCGGCAACAAGAGCGGAAAGAAAAACCCGATTTCATTTTCAAAATGGATTATTGGCGGAGCCGCGATGGTCGCGCTCTTCATCACGTTCAGCGTATTCGAAAAGCCTGGATCAAACCATACGCTCACAGTCTATACATACATAGAATTGGCCGCCTTGATAACGGCCTACTGCGCGCTCTTCATACGAAGCAACATGGACTTTTTTGTGAAGAAGATAAAAAAAATGCCCGACATCGCGCCGGGCAGCGAAAATTCTCTCAGCCCAAAAGGCTCAGAGGATTGACCATCTTTCCGCGCTTGAAGACCGTAAAGTGGCAGTGGGGGCCGGTGCTGGCGCCCGTGCTTCCGACATAGCCGATTGTTGTGTTGGTGTCAACCCATTGGCCTTCGCGGCAGCCATGCTGAACCATGTGGCCGTACAAAGTCTTGTAGCCGTTTCTGTGGTCGATAATCACGTAGTTTCCGTAAGTGTTGCTAAAGCCCACTTTTACGACGCGGCCGGCCATCGCGGCGTAAATTCTAGTCCATTGCGGGCAAGCCATGTCAAGGCCGCCGTGCCAGCTTCGCCTGCCGGTAAAGGGGCTGGGGCGCCAGCCAAAGTATGACGTAAGGCGGTACCAGCCGTGAATCGGCTTTCTGAACAAGTCGCCGTTGATTTCGCTAAGGGTGATGCTGTCCATCTCCGCGCCCGGCACAAAAATCGAAGAGCCGGCCTTTAAGGATTCGTCCACGCCCAGCTTGTTGACAAAGGCGCACTTGACCGCGTCAACGTCGTATTTTTGCGCGATGCTGGCCGGCGTTTCGCCGTCCTTTTTTATGGTGTAAAGAATGCCTTCTTCGGACGGAATTTTTATGTATTGGCCGGGCTGAATCAAGCGGCTGGCGCGAATGTTGTTCACGCTAATCAAAGTGTCTTGGCTGATGTCGTATTTTTCGGCGATAAGGCCGATCATGTCGCCGGGGCGGATTCTGTAAGTCCAATAAGTCAAGGGCTTCATTTCGGAGTCAGAAAGCTCGGAATTTTCGGCCGATTCGGCTTGGGCCAAGATGTCGGCGTTTTGCGCTTCTTCCGTCTTTTCGTATTCTTCGTTGTACTGGGGCATGACAGGGCTTTCGTAGCCGCCCCGGCCGTTTTTGGGAACGCTTCTAACGACAAAGCTTGCGGCGGCCGCGATAAAAAAGCCTACGCAAAAAGTGAGACCAAGCTGTAAAAGGTTCCTCTTTACAAACATGACGAATACACCCTTCTTCATATTATACTCCATTTTTAATTTTTTTTCAAGATTATTTTTTATTCAAGCCAATCAAGTAAGTTTCAAAACTTTCCTTGCGGCAGGCCTCCGGCTTAAAGCCCTTGGCGCTTTGAAAGACCTCGCGCATTTTTTTGAGCAGCTCTCCTTGCGAGCCGCTTTGAAAGATTTTCACGGCAAAGTTTCCGCCCTGCTTGAGCATCGCCTGCGCGTACCAAATCGCCATCTCGACCAAGCCCTCTGAACGCGCCGTGTCGACCAAACGGTTTCCTGTCGTAAGCGGAGCCGCGTCGCAAACCACCAAATCGTACGGGCCTTTGGCCTTAATGTTTTCGCGGATTTCCTTGGCGTTCAAGTCGCCTTGAAAAAAGCAGAGGTTTTCTCCGTGAACTGAATTTGAAAGCGGATTCAAGTCGCATGAAACGACAAGGCCTGTTCCCTCAAGCTTTCGCAAAAGAAAGGTCGTCCAACTGCCGGGCGCGCTTCCCAAATCCAAAACAGTTGAATTCTTTTTTATGAAGCCGAATTTTTGGTCAATCTCTTGCAGCTTGTATACCGAGCGCGCGGGATAACCTTCCGAGAAGGCTTTTTGCGACCAATAGTCGGGCTTTTCATAGCTGTTCTGGCTCATACAATGATTTTCGGCAAAATGCGCGTTTTTTTTTAATCTTTTCAATTGCCGCAATTGCCCACAATTGATTTTTAATATATAATGCCGCTATGCAAGAAAATTTTGACCAAATAAAAGCAAAGATAGAAAAAATTTTGGACGCGGAGCTGCCCGAAAAGCCCGACGAAAAATGGCTTTTGGAAACTTTTGGCCTGGCCCGCAGTCCCGCGCGCGAAGGCTTGGACGGCCTCCTTTTGCCGACCCGCGACTTGGTGAAGCAAGGCGGAAAGCGCTGGCGCCCTGTCTTTATGGTCTTGTGCGCCAAGATGGCCGCCCAAAGCCAAGACAAAGTCCAGGCCGCCTACGAGCTCAGCCCGCTTTTGGAATTTGTCCACACGGCCAGCTTGATTCACGACGACATAGAGGACAGGGCGCAAGAGCGGCGCGGCTCCCCCTGCGCCTACATAACGCGCGGCTTGGACACGGCGTTGAACGCGGGAAGCTGGCTTTACTTTAAGGCGGCCTCCTGCATAAAAAAATCATCGCTTCCCGCCGCGCAAAAAATCGTTTGCCACGAATTGTACGAAATGGAATTGCGCCGCCTGCACTTGGGTCAGGCGCTGGACATTGCCTGGCACCGCGCGCCGGAACTTTTTCCCGCCGTGGAAGACTACAAGGCCATGGTCCAACTAAAAACCGGAACCCTTTCGAGCATGGCGGCGCGTCTGGGCTTTTTGGCTGCCGGCGCAAGCGAAGAGTTGGTTCAAAAAGCTGGCCTCGTCGCCGCCGGAATCGGAATGGGCTTTCAAATCCTTGACGACGTTCAAAACCTTACAAGCGGAAACCCCGGAAAAAAGCGCGGCGACGACATCGTTGAAGGCAAAAAATCCCTTCCGGTCCTGCTGCACGTTCAAAAAAAGCCGGAGGACAAGCAAAAGCTGGCCGCCCTGTTCCAGCGCGCCGCCGAACAAGGCATTCAAAGCCCGGCGGTCGAAGAAGCGATAGGCCTTCTTGAAAGTTCAGGCTCCATAAAAGAAGCCTACGATTTTGGAAACGCCTGCGCCAAAGACAAGGCGCTTGAACTAACTTCGCTTTTGCGCGACAATGGCTCCGGCGCGGCGCGGATGATTTTTGACTTGTTCGCGAAAATCCAGCGCTGATTTTTGGGAGGCGCGCGATGACAGAATCGACTGATTTTTTGAACAACCAAGCCATAGAGCTAACCAACCGCGGCGCCTTTAGCGAGGCCATCGCCTGCTACAAGCGCGCCATTTCAATGGACAGGCAGAACAACCTTCTTTGGTTCAATCTTGGAATAACTTACCAAAAGCAAGGAAATTTCCGCGCCGCGAAAAGCGCCCTTGCCAAAGCCCTAGATTTGAACCCTTGCGACGAAGAGGCCTTGGAGCAGCTGGCCATCGTTTGCCTTGAGCGCGAAGAATTCGCGGAAGCCGTCCAATGCTGCCAGCAAGGCTTGGAGCAAAACCCCGTCAACGCGCGCTTTTGGAACACAATGGGCGTGATTTTTTTCAACCAAGAAGAATACGAAATGGCCGCCGAATCCTTTGAGCGCGCCGTTTCAATAAACCCCTACTACTACGACGCGCTCTACAATTTGCGCGACACATACTCCGAACTGGGAAACAAGGCGGGATGGGCCGACTGCGCCGAGCGCCTTTCAAAGCTAAAGGAGCCGCTATGACGCAAAGCGCGGAAGTGATTTCTGTTTCGAAAGACAACAAAGAGGCCTTGGTTTGCCCGCTGGTCACAAACGCCTGCCTTTCGTGCAAGGAAACTTGCTCGCGGCGGGGAAAGCCGTTTGCCGCCAGCAACAGCAAGGCGCTGGAAATTAAAACAGGAGACTTGGTTTTGCTTGCGGCCTCCAAAAAGGCGGAGGCGGTTCAAGCGCTGCTTTCGCTTTTGATTCCGGCGGCGGGCGCGGCGGCGTCCTTCTTTGCCGCAAGCCCCATAAGCCAAGCTCTTTGGCAAAAGGCGGCGAGCGAAGGCTTCAAGGCCTTTTGCGTATTGCTGGGAATTCTAATCCCCAGCGCGGCGGTCATGGCCTTGAGCAGATTCAAGATCAGGCCATCCAAGCCCTACATTGAGAAAATATTCTAAGCTTCCAAGTGCTCGCGCGCGAGCGAACTGATTTCGTCGGCCATTTTCATAAGCGGAACTTGCTTTTGCACGCCGCCCAATTCCCAGCCGACGCGCGGCATGCCGTAAACGATGCTCGAAGCCTCGTCCTGGCCCAGCGTCCAAGCGCCCTGCTTTCGCATTTCGGCAAGCTCGGCGGCGCCGTCGCGGCCCATTCCGGTCATGATTACGCCAAGAGCGTGGTTCTTGTACACCTTTGCCACAGACTCGAACATTACGTCGGCGCTAGGCCTGTGTCCGTTCCTCTGCGGGTCTTGCGTCAAGTGAACCAAACGGTCGGAGCCGCTTTCAACGACAGTGATGTGGTTGTCGCCCGGCGTGATGTAAATTTTCCCGCCCTCGATTTTTTCGCCCTCTTCCGCCTCTTTTACGGTCAAAGGACAAATCTTGTCAAGGCTTTCGGCAAAGGCCTTGGTAAAGCCTTTGGGCATGTGCTGGACAACCAGTATCGGCTGCTTTAGGCGGGGGTCAATCATTTTGAAAACGTCGCGCAAGGCGTTGGGGCCGCCGGTGGAAATTCCGATGGCGATTACCTCTATCTTTCCGCCCTCGCGCAAAGGCTTTACGACGACAGGCTCTTTTTTCTCCACCGTGTTGAAGCTGCGGATTTGCGCCGCGTCCAGCTTGGGCTTTTGAACGGGCGCGTTGTCGTCCGCCTTTTTGTTGGCCACAAAGCTTTCGGCCTTGAGCAGCTTGCGCTGCTTTTGGAAGAATTCGGGTATGTAGGGAATCTTTCCCTGCTGGCGCGCGTACTGCGAGCCGTAAGAGGCCAATAGGTCAATAAGCTGGTCGGCTACTTCGGAAATGTCCGCCGAAACAGAGCCGGCAGGCTTTGTGATAAAGTCCGCGGCGCCCAATTCCAAGGCTTGCATCGTAATCGCAGCGCCCTTTATGGCCACACTCGAAAGAACCACGACAGGAACCTTAATCTTCCTTTCTTTGCGCGCCTTAAGGAATTCAATGCCGTTCATAATCGGCATTTCGATGTCAAGCACGATTACGTCGGGCTTGGTCTCTTCGATTTTTTCAAGCGCCATTTGTCCGTTGGAGGCCTTGGCCACAACGGTCATGCCTTCAGTTCCGTCAACAATGCGGCTTATCAAATTGCGCATAAGCGCGGAGTCGTCGCAAATCAGTACCGATATGTCGTCCATTTCTCAATCCTCGATTTTTTGCCTATTTTATTTGCTTTTGATAGAAGCAGGCCCAGTCGGTCTTTAGGAATTCAAAATTCGTCTTCATTCCGAACAAAGACTCCGAGTGGCCTATGAACAAGTACGAATGCGGCGAAAGCGCGTCCCAAAAGTGGTTGATTACGCGCAGCTGCGCCGGCTCGTCAAAGTAAATCAAAACATTGCGGCAGAAGATGATGTCCAAGTTGCGCATTCCGCTGTCGTTCTTAAGGTTGTGGTAGTCAAAGCGGATTGTATCCATCAAGTCCTTGTTGGCCTGGTAGCCGTCAGCCGTCTTGGTGAAGAAGCGCTGCAAGTATTTGTCTGGGATTCCGCCAATGCGCGCGTTGGGATAAAAGCCCTGCTTTCCGACCATAAGCGACTTGAGCGAAAGGTCGGAGGCCGTTATTTGGAATGTGTACGGGAAAGGCAGGATGTCCTTTAAAATCATCGCGATCGTGTAAGGCTCTTCGCCCGTTGAGCAGCCCGCGCTCCAAACCTTGACAACCTTGTTTCCCGTCTTCTTTTTTTCTTCAAGAATGTGGGGAATGACGTAGTTGACCAAAGCGTCAAAGTGAGGCTGGTTGCGGAAAAATCGCGTCAAGTTTGTCGTGACCGCGTCCAGCATTATTTTCATTTCCTCGCGGTTGGAAATGATGAGTTTGTAGTAATCGTCGACCGAGGCGAGCTTTTGCTCGCGCAGGCGTTCCTTTAGACGGCTGTCCAATACGGAGCGGTTGGTGGCGGAAAATGTTATTCCGCTTTCGTCGTAAATCGTTTTGCGAAATCTTTCAAACTGTTCGTCTGTCAATAAATCAGCCATAATACTTTATTATATCGCATTTTTTAAAAAATGCAAGCAAATTTGAAAGAAATTTCCGCCGCAAAAAAAACACGCGCGGGCATATCAGGGCGGGTCCCAGCGACGAAAAAAAAGCCTTAGGTTCCCCCCGTCCTTCGCTAGCGGCTTGCTGCCTGCGGCCAAGTCGCGTCGCTGACGGGGCCCCACCAAGGCTCTTTTTTCTGCGTCCCGCCCCGCTATGCCCGCGCGTGTTTAATCGGACGGCATTCCTTTAATGAAAGAAGCCGTTCGCCCGTCGACTGGGAGCCGCTATTGAAGCACGCCGTTGACGCGGCGGAAGTCTATCGCCTCGGCCATGTGCTCGGCTTCGATTTGGGCGGAACCTTCCATGTCGGCGATTGTGCGGGCGATTTTCTTGCAGGCGGCGGCGGCCCTTGGCGAAAAGTCATAGCGGCGGACGGCGGCCTCCAAGCGGCCTTTAGCGGCGGCTGAAAGCGGGCAAAAAGCCAAAATTTCCTCCAGATTCAGGCGGGCGTTCTTTTTTTTCTGCCGCGCGCGCTGTGTTTTTACCGCCCGCGCGATTTTGACCCGCAAGTCGGCGGTTGAGCAAACAGGCCCCGCCGCGCCTTCCTGCGGAAGGTCAACCTGGACGCGCAAGTCGATTCTGTCCAAAAGCGGCGCCGAAAACTTTTTCCAATAGCCTTCTATGGCGCGGCCGGAGCAAAGGCAAACCTTTTTGTCCGAGCCGTAATTCCCGCACGGGCAAGGGTTTGTGGCCATCAAAAGCTGGAAGTCGGCCGGATAAACGGCGGTTCTTCCGGCGCGGCTCAACGAAACGCTTCCTGTTTCCATGGGAACGCGAAGCATTTGAAGAACGCCGGACTTGAATTCCGCCGCCTCGTCCAAAAAAAGAACGCCGTTGTGCGCAAGGCTTATTTCGCCGGGGCGGCACAAAACGCCGCCGCCGCACATTCCCTCAAGGCTCGCGCTCATGTGGGGCTGCCTAAAAGGCGGCGTCCTTGACAAGCCCTGGCCCGCATGAGCCAGCCCGGCTATGGACTTTATGCGGGTCACGCTTCGAGCCTCTTCTTCCGTCAGCATTGGCAGCAAGGCCGGAAAGCGCTGCAAGGCCAAGGTCTTTCCGCAGCCGGGCGGCCCAAAGGCCATAAGGTTGTGGCCGCCCGCCGCCGCTATTTGCAAGCCCCTGACCAAGCGCTCCTGGCCAAAAACTTCTTCAAAAGAAGAGCCGGGCTCTGCCTTGCAAAAGAACACGCCGCCGACTTCAACCGAATTAGCTGGAGCCTCGTCCGCGCCGCGCCTTTTGCTTTCCAAAAAGCGGCTTTCGTCAAAAAGCGTCTCAAAGGCCTCGCGCAAATTTTCCGCGCCAAAGACTTTCATGCCGGACGCTTCCCTAGCCTCGTCCGCGTTGGCGGCCGGAACGACGCAAAGGCTTATCCCCAGCGCGCGGGCGGTCGAAGCGGCGGCGTTCACGGCGCGGACAGGCCTAAGCGTTCCGGAAAGCTCAAGCTCGCCCATCACCAAAACGCTTTTTTCAAGCAGGCGCGGCTTATCAGCGTCCGCGCGGCTCTCGCCATCCGACGCCGGTTCGCCGTCCGTCCGGCCTTCCTGCCAGCGGCCCGCCTCCGCAAGAACCGCGAGCGCCACGGGCAAGTCAAAGCCGGCGCCTTCCTTTTTCAAGTCGGCGGGCGAAAGGCTTATCAAAACGCGCTCGGGCGGAAAGTCAAAGCCGGAATTCCTTATCGCGCTTTTCATGCGCTCGCGGCTTTCCTTGACCGCGCCGTCGGCCAAGCCCACAATGTCAATCGCGGGAATTCCGCGCCGGATGTCCACTTCAACAGCGACAAGATTCCCTTCGTAGCCGAAGGGGCTAAAAGAATAGATTCGCATAAAAATTCACCTCACTATAAGGTAGAGTTTTTTTGCGAATTTTTAGACCTTTTTTGGAAAATTCTTAAAAAATTTTGCTTTTTTTTCAAAAAGCCCGAAAATCCGGCATATGCGGAAGCAGCTCTTCGTAGTAAAAGCGGCTGTCGATTTTATAGCCGCCCGCCGTCCTTCCCAGCTTTCTGTCAGCGCGAACCGAAGGGCCGTGAAAGTCGCTTCCCGCCGTGACAAAAAAGCCCATTTCGCGGGCAAGGCGCTCCAAGCGGCGGCACTCGCCTTCCTTGGCGCCCGGATGCCAGGCCTCAAGGCCTTGAACGCCCGCGTCCTGTATTCCCTGCAAAACGCCTTGGATTTTCCCCCAGCCAACGTAAAGCGAAAGCGGGTGCGCCAAAACGGGAACGCCGCGCGAATCCTTTATGGCGGCCACAGCCTCGCCCAGTTCCGCCCCCTCAAAGTCAACAAAAAACGGGGTTCCCTTGGAAAGGTACTTGTCAAAGGCCTTTTGCGGATTTTTGACGATTTTTTTCTCTACAAGGTACGCGGCCATGTGCGGCCGGCCCAAAGTGTCCTCCGCGTGGACCGCCCCTCGTTTTTGCAAGAATTCTTCGTAAGAAACGTCAAGGCCTTCGTTTTGCAAAAGGCCGAATATTTTTTTGTTGCGCTCGATTCGATTGTCCTTGAGCTTTTGAACAAGGGCCCTCATCGAGGCTGAAATTTCTTGCAAGCCCAAGCCCAGCAAATGGAATTCCCCTGTCGGCCATTGTATGTTCAACTCAATTCCCGGAACAAAAATGATTCCGGCGCTTTTCGCCGCCTGGGCCGCCTCCTCCAACCCGTCAACTGTATCGTGGTCCGTCAAGGCCAAGGCCTCAAGGCCGCTTTCTTTGGCAAGAAGAATCAATTCCGAGGGCGTTTTTTCTCCGTCCGACGCCGTTGAATGGCTGTGCAAATCGACCATAGCGGCATAATATCTAAAAAAGGCCGCCTTTTCAAGCGGGTATCGACCAAATAACTTATGGTAAAACAAAAAAACGAAAAAACGCTTGCCGCTCGCTCTGAGGTTGCCAATTTCGCAAAGCGAAATTGGAGCATATGTACATCTTACCTAACAACCTCAGTCGCGAGAAAGGCAAGCGTTTTTGACTGGGAGCGTTTTATTTTTGCTATAGTTCGTTTGCCTTGGGCGCGGGGATTTTTTTCATATTTTTAAAAAAAAGTGTGGATTTTTTTTTGAACATGCGCTATAATAAGAAATTAACTTGCGAAGTTTTTAAACGCGATACGAGGAAAAAATGCCAAAGGCGATGCAATACAACAAAGGCTCGATTATCTACTTTGAAAATGACAAAGACGAGCGAATATTCATTCTCCAAAAAGGCGTGGTCATTCTAACGACAACCGACATTGAGACCGGTTCCACAGAAACCCAGCAGCTTACCAACGGAGAATTTTTTGGCGTAAAGTCGGCGCTGGGCCACTTTCCCCGCGAAGAAACGGCGACTGTCATTCAAGACGCGATCGCCATTTCGATGAGCGTCCAAGAGTTTGAAAACATTTTCAGCAACAACAAGCAAGTCGTATACAAAATGCTCCGCGTCTTTTCGGGCCAGCTTAGGCAGGTTCACAAAAAGACGCAGGCGCTCCTGCAAACGGACGACAACTCAAACCAGCAGTCGGGAATGTTCAGCGTGGCAAAAAGCTTTTACGACGACCAAAACTACCGCGCCTGCTGCGACGTATGCATAAAGTACTTGACGCACTTCCCCACCGCCTACGACAAGGACGCGGTGGCAAAGCTCTACGCCGACGCAAAGCTGCGCCACGACAAGCTTTCGCAAAAACGGGACACCGCGCAAGCGTCCACGCCCGCGACATATTCCGGCGCGCTAAAGCAGTTCATGCTGCCGGCCTTTGAGCGCTTCCAAAAAAAATACGAGCCGGACCAAGTTATCATATGCGAATTCGAGCCGGGCGACTCCTTCTACTTGATTCAAAGCGGCGAAGTCCAGCTTGTAAAGTGCATAAACGGCGCAAAGAAAAACCTTGACATTTTAAAGCCCGGCGAATTCTTTGGCGAAATGGCGATTTTGGACAACTCGCCCAGAAGCGCCACTTGCATGGCCATAGGACCGGTCGAGTGCCTGGAATTCAACAAAGCCAACTTTGAAGTCTTGGTCACCGGCAACCCGCAAATCGCGATTGTCCTTCTTAAAATTTTCTGCAAGCGCATTTACGACCAAAAGCGCCGCTTGAACATTCTGACAATAAAAGACAACATGGCGCGCATCGCCGACACCTTCTGCATGTTCGACGAAATGAACCCGAACTTAAAGCCAAACGAAAAGTCCCGCCGCTTCAACGTGACGCAGGCCGACATCGCCAGCTGGTCAGGCCTTTCGGCGCAAGTCGTTCAAGAGGAAATGCACAAATTCGTTTCAGCCGGAAAAGTTCAGACGTTCGACACTTACATGATGGTGACAAACATCAACGATATGAAGCGCTTGGTTGAGCTTGAGCGCTCAAAGAAAATAACAAGGGGCGAAGGCCGCTAAAGCGCTTAAAAAGAGGCAAGGTCCCTTCCGTTGGGATTCTCTTGCTTCCATTGCTTGCATTTTTCCAACAAAATTTCCTTAACCTTGTCCGTGACCATAACGTAAATGCGCTCGCGGACTTTTTCGGCCACGTCTTCGTCCAAGCCGGGCTGGCCGTTGGAACGCAGCATCAAGAAAACTTGCAAGATTTTTCCGTCGCCGATTTCGCGCTGAATGACAAGGTTGGCCGGAACCTTAAAGCGCATGCCCTTAAAGGACAAGGTAACCTCGTCAATTTTTGTGTAAAGCGGAATGTCCGGAAACGTATAGTTGGGGTCGGGAATAAAGGAAAAGTGGCTTACCGAAATGTCCGACACCCTGCCCTTGACCACGGCGCCTTGGAACAAAAAGTTGGCCGAAGCGGACGTGTCGCAAATGGCGCGGACGTTCTTACGGCGGCCGCAAGCCTGGTTTGCGAACATAACTTTGTCGATTATGGTGAAATTCTTTTCCCTGTTGTATTCAAGCTCGATGCAGCCGCATTGAAGGCCTAAATCAAAAAGAAAGTATTTTTCAAGCGCGGCCTTTTGCTCGGGGCTGCGGCCTTTGGCGTAAAGAACGCCAAGAAGAGCCTTGTCGCCAAATTGCTGCTGAATGTATTTTATGAATTTTTCCCAGTCCACGCCAACATCGGAATCGATGAAGAAGAACAAGATTGAGTCGGGGCAGGTTTCGACAATGATTCTAACCTGCTCGTAAACAGGATAAAAGCGAAAGTCCTTTACTATGTAAGCCTCATAGCCCCTGGCCAAAAACTCTTCCAAGTAGGATTCGGAAAAGAAAGTCAAGTCAGGGGCGATGAAAAAGGTCTTTCGCCCTTCTATCTCTGTCTTTGCGTCCATTTACATTCCGTAAGTGGCGATGAACACGCCGGCGGCGATCGCTGTTCCGATTACGCCTGAGACGTTGGGGCCCATCGCGTGCATCAAGATAAAGTTGGACGGATCGTATTCCAAGCCAACCTTGTTGGAAACGCGCGCGGCCATCGGAACGGCGGACACTCCGGCGCTTCCGATAAGTGGATTGATTTTCTTCTTTAGGAAGAGGTTCATGATTTTGGCCATGACCAATCCGCCGGCGGTGGCGACGCAGAAGGCCACCAAGCCCAAAATGATGATTCCGATTGACTTGGAATTCATGATTTTTTCGGGAGTCATTTGGCTTCCAACGCCCAAGGAAAGCAAAATCGAAACGATGTTCATAAGCTCGTTTTCCATCGTCTTGGAAAGGCGCTCGACAACGCCGCACTGTTTTACGAAGTTTCCAAAGGCCAACATTCCGATAAGCGGCGCGGCCGGCGGCAAAAGCAAGATTGTGATGCACAAAAGCATAATCGGGAACAAAGTCTTTTCCGTCTTTGAAACCGGGCGCTGCTGTTCCATCTTTATCTTGCGCTCTTTTTCGGTGGTCAAAGCCTTCATAATCGGAGGCTGAATCATCGGCACAAGCGCCATGTAAGAATAGGCCGCGACCGCGATTACCGCCATCATGTGCGGCGCAAGTTTTCCCGAAACGTAAATGCTGGTCGGACCGTCCGCTCCGCCGATAATGGCGATGGCCGACGCTTCCATCATGTTGTAGTCAACGTTGATTCCTGGAATCATGTTCATAAGGGCGACGCCAAAAAGCGTGAAGAAAACGCCGAACTGCGCCGCGCCTCCAAGAAGAGCCATTTTTGGGTTTGCGATAAGGGGGCCAAAGTCGGTCATCGCGCCGATTCCCATAAAGATAAGCATCGGGAAAAATTCGTTTCCAACGCCGGCGGAATAAATTATGTGAAGCATTCCGTGCGGCGCCTCGCCCATTCCAGCGCCGGGTATGTTGACCAAAATCGTGCCAAAGCCGATCGGTATCAACAAAAGCGGCTCAAAGCCCTTTCCCACCGCCAAGTAAACGATTAGGAATCCGATAGCGATCATAAAAAGCTTTTGCCAGCCGGGAACAACCACGTCGGCAAAGGGGTCGACAGCCTCGGCTTTGGCTTCGGCGGCCTTCTCCGCTTTTTCGGCGGCGACTTCCGCGGCTGTGGGCGTGTGGATGATTTTGTAAATGCCGGTGTTCTTCCAAACGTTCAAAAGGAAGGCTTGCACGCTGATGTTGGGAACTCTTTCGGAGCCTTTTATCACGCGCTTGAGGCCCGTTCCTGTTGAGTATGAGGATGTCGCCGCTCCTTCGCTTTGGGCCTTGACGACAGGCTTTACGAAGAAAGAGACGGCCATCGCGACGAACATAATCGCGAAGGTAGCCTTTATAATCTGCGCTTTGTTTTTAGTCATTTCCATTTTGCAGTCCTTACTTTATCTCGGCGATGGCCTGGCCGGCGGAAATCTGGCTTCCGGTGGCCGCAAGGAAGTGGACGCTTCCGGCGCTTCCGGCCTTGATTTCCAATTCCATCTTCATAGACTCGACGATGATAATCGTCGTGTCGGCTTTTACGGCGCTGCCTTCGGCGACCGCGTACTTAAGCAAAGTTCCGGCAACGGGAGCGTTTACGGGTTTTCCTCCGGCGGGAGCGGCAGGGGCCGCGGGAGCCGCGGCGGGAGCGGGCGCGGCTTGAGGAGCCGGAGCGGGAGCCGCGACTGCGACTCCGCCCAAAGTGGCCAAAACCTGTCCGGCCTGGATTTGTGTTCCGGGCTGGACGACAAAGTTAATCGTTCCGCTTTCGGGAGCCTTTACCTCAAGCTCCATCTTCATTGACTCAATCATTATTACGGTGTCGCCCTTCTTTACAGAAGAACCGGCGGCGGCCACGTGGCGGAGCAATGTTCCCGCTACGGGAGCCTTAACCTCAACTCCGCCTGTAACCGCAGGAGCGGCGGCCGGCGCGGCGGCGGGCGCGCTTCCAGGAGCGCCAAAGCTTACGTTGTAGGGAGTTCCGTTTACTGTTACGCTAGAGCCGTTGGCGCTGACGTTGTAGGGAGTTCCGTTGACCGTTACTGTCCAAGGTCCGTTAGAAGGAGCGGCCGCCGCGGCGGGAGCCTCTTTCTTTCCGAATGTCTTTTCCGCGTCAACCGGTCCGTTGGCGCGCTCTTTGAAGAACTTGGGCGCCACGTTGGGGAACATCGCGTAAGTGAGCGCGTCCTCTACCGAGCCGTTTCCTCCGTTCTTCTTTGACTCTTCGACCATTTTGTCCCACTCCGGAGGAATCTCGTCGGCGGGGCGGCAGGTCATGACCTTTTCCATATTGTTCTGCTGGAGAGCCTTCTGGACCAATTCAGGATTGGCGTCCGTCGGAAGCTTTCCAAAGCGGCCTGTGATGAGGTTTCGGAAGTCCTGGGTCATCGTCTTGTAGCGGCCCATCAAAACGTTCATGACGGCTTGAGTTCCGACGATTTGCGATGTCGGCGTTACAAGCGGAACGTAGCCCGCGTCCTTGTGGACAAGGGGAAGCTCGGCAAGAACTTGGTCCATCTTGTCGGCCGCGTTCTGCTGCTTAAGCTGGCTTTCCAAGTTTGAAAGCATTCCGCCCGGAACTTGCGAAAGCAAAATGCGGGTGTCCGCTCCTAGGAAAGAAGACTCCAAAGAGGCGTAGTGCTTGCGCACTTCGCGGAAGTAGGCGGCGATCTCAAGCAAGGCCTTTGTGTCCAAGCCTGTGTCGCGTTCTGTTCCCTTGAGCATCTCTACGACTGTCTCTGTCGGAGAGTGGCTTGTTCCCATTGACAT